>NZ_JBHXQO010000097.1:0-13435 GCF_042717135.1 Streptomyces sp. NPDC058620 | reverse complement strand
GCGGCGAAGCGTTCGCTTCGCCGCCCGTCCGCGATATCCGCCTTTCAATAGAACCAAAGACAGAACGAAAGGGCAACAATGCCGGACAAAACCTCGCCGCTGTGGTGGCTCTTCGCAGCAATCAGCGCGGCTATCTTTCTCGCGTTGATGTTCCCGGGAATGATCAACCGTCGGCAGAAGGCTTTTGTGGCGTGCGGCCCGGTCGCGGGCTTCCTGGCGGCCATCGCTGGCGGTGCCGTCTACAACCTGCCCGTGCACAATGTGCTCGTCGGCTACTGCGCAGCACTTCTGGGGCTTTCTCTGGGTGTCGTGGGTCACTGGAAGGCGATGCGCACATTCCAGACGTGGAAGGCGGAGAATCCCGGCAAACCCGACGACGAAGGGCCGGGCGTCCCCTGGGCCCTGCAGATAGCCATCACGTTTCCCGTCTTCTTCGGCGCTGGCCTCTGGTACATCTTCAAGTACTGAGCCAGGATCCATCGCGCTAACCTCGCGCTTTCACGAGGTGGGTTGTCCGATGCTTGATCAAATAAACGGAGAGTGCTCCTGACCTGCAACGATGGGACTTGTCTAGGGTCCTGTTGGCTGCACGGAAAGAAGCACTCTCCAGGTGAGCAAGCGTATCGGGTTGTACCCGCGTGTCCGCGTCGAGGGCGGTGGCAGCGGGACGGTCTCGCAGGCCGGGGCGGTGCTGCTGGTCGAGACGGTCCGCAAGTGCGGCCTGGACACCGCGATATCGACGGCACTGGCGCCGTGGCGCAAGCCGCGGGCAGTGCACGACCCGGGCAAAGTTTTGCTGGATGTCGCGCTTGCGACGGCTCTGGGCGGGGACTGCCTCGCCGATGTCGCCATGTTGCGGGCCGAGCCCGACGTGTTCGGCCCGGTGGCATCCGATCCCACGGTCTCCCGGCTCATCGACGCCCTCGCCACAGCCGGGCCGAAGGCACTCACCGCAATCCGGTCGGCGCGGGCCAAAGTACGGTCGCAGGTCTGGGAACTGGCCGGGGTGAGAAGTCCGGCCGCCGACGGTCACCTGATCGTGGACATCGACGGCGTGCTCGTCCTTGCGCATTCCGTCGCGTTTGTTGACCACGGCCAGGCCGGTTCCGGAGAGCCGGTGGCCGCGCTGCTGCGGCCCGGCAACGCCGGCTCCAACACCGCGAGCGATCACATCGAAACAGCCCAACTCGCCCTTGCCCAACTCCCCAAGCACCTGCGGCGGGGCCGGAAGACGCTGATCCGCACCGACTCCGCCGGCGGGACCCATGCCTTCCTCGACTGGCTCTCCCGCCGGGGCCGGTGGCTGTCGTATTCCGTCGGAATGACCATCACCGACGCGATCCACCAGGCCGTCCTGAAGATTCCGAAGAAGGCATGGACACCGGCCTACGACGCCGGCGGCACCGAGCGGCCCGGCGCCTGGGTCGCAGAGATCACCGACATCCCTGACCTGAGCACGTGGCCCAAGGGCATGCGGCTAATCGTCCGCAAAGAACGACCGCACCCCGGCGCCCAGTTGCGATTCACCGACCTCGACGGACTACGGCTCACCTGTTTCGCGACCAACACCCAAGGCGGCCAGCTCGCCGACCTGGAACTACGTCACCGCCGCCGGACCCGCTGCGAGGACCGCATCCGAAACGCCCGCGACACCGGCCTGCGCAACCTGCCCCTGCACGACACCGCCCAGAACCGGATCTGGCTGGAGATCGTCCAGATCGCACTCGACCTCCTCGCCTGGATGCCGATGCTCGCCCTGACCGCAGAAACCCGCCGCTGGGAGCCCAAACGGCTTCGCCTGCGGCTGTTCTCCGCCGCCGCCCAACTGGTCACCACCGGCCGCCGCCGCTGGCTCCGCTTCACCGCCCGATAGCCCTGGACGGATGTGATCACCCGCGCGATCCAGCGACTCGCAGCCCTGCCGAACCCCAGCTGACCAGCAACTCCGACCGTCCCGACGAACCACAGCAACATCCCGGAGCCGTGGAACCCCGGCGCCCACCCGACGCGACAGCCGGGCCGCCAACCTGCCCCAGCCCACGAAATTCCGCACCTCGCAAACACAGAGCCCCCGTCAGCGAACCGACGAGGACTCATGAACGATCGAGGCTAGCTGGCACTGTCCGGACTCAGTCTGAATCGGCTGCTCCGGCGGTGCCGCGCCGTCCACGTGCACGGGCGCGGCCTGTCCGGCACGGCCAAGCCGCGCGGCGGGTGCGGTCCACCTCGGCCGCGTGCGAGGCGGAAGAGGTAGAGGCTGCTGGTTTGCCGACCTTTCTCCAGCATTCCTTGGAGGATCTGACGAGGTCGGTCGCAGAGATTCCAGACCCGGCGGAGCGCCGCGCCACCATCAAGCTCGGCCTGCCGACCGTGCGGTCGGACGCGCACGACAGCTGGTAGGTGCCTGGTCACAGCCTTCGACGCAAGGTCAGCGGCCCGTACGATGCGAAACGCCCCGCCCCCTGACAGTTCGAGTGTCAGGGGGCGGGGCGCTGCCGCCGGGTGGCTATCCGAGCCAGGTGATGGTGAGGACGGACAGGTGGCGCAGGGGTCTGTTCACCCAGTAGGTGAGGGACAGCTGGCCTACGGTCGCGTGGCGTACGTCCTCCCCTGCGGGGTCATGGGACGTTGAACTGCCGGAAGCCCCAGGGGTCGGCCGCGGCGGCGTCCAGGACGTCCCACACGGTGTCTTCTGCGTGTCGGGCAGGGTGGTGAGGACCTTGGCGGCCGGGGCGGAGAAGCGGACCGCGTACGGCTGTCCGGTCATCGGCGCCTGCCACGGAGCTCCGCCATGTCGATGAAGTCGCTGTCGTCGTACCCGGAGGCGATGAACGCGTCGACCGCCGGAGCGGAGGCGATGAGGCCCTGCCACTCCTGGATGACCGCGTAGCGCTGCGGGGGAGAACAACTTGCGGGACTCCTCAAGCGCGGTCGCCCACTGCTGCTCGAAGGCCGGCACCCACTGCGCGGCGCGCCTGTCGGCGCGCAGCTGGGCGAGGAGTTCGGCCGGCGCCCCGGGCGCGGGGGCGTACGGCGTGAAGGGGGCGTGGTAGGGCTGCGCGCTCATCTGGTCCTCCCGACGGGCCGTCACCTCACCGTACGCGCGCCGGATCGTTGTGGATGCGGTCATGGACAGATCCCTCCTACGGGGTGAGCGGCGATGAAGGTCCCCGGCAGTTGCGATGCCGGGGGAGACTGCGACGACCACCTCGCCCGCCGCCTGGCCCGCGACGGACAGCCACTCATCAGCTCAGAGATCCGCCACACCATCACCGAGCGTTCTCACGGACTGCCGCTCTACCTCGATCTGTCGGTGATGCGGTTCCTGGAGATCCGCCGAAGCGGCCGCGCCCCGCAACCGTCCGACTTCGACCACGACTTCCCCGCCCTGGTCGCCCGCACCCTCTCCGACCTCACCTCGGACGAGCGGCACGTCCTGCGCTCCGTGGCCCTTCTCGACGCCTTCGATCTGGACCTGGCCACCGCGGTCGTCGGACTCCCCCACCAGGCACCGGCCCTGCGCCTGACCGAACGGCCCTTCGTCCGCGAGAACGCCTTCGGGCTGTGGCCATACCACCTGCACGGCCTGATCCGTGCTACCGTCCGCAGCGCCGACGACCAGACCGACGACCGCTGGTCAGACGCGGACTGGCGCGCGGCCGCGACACGCGCCCTGCACGCCCTGGGCGACCAATGGCTCGCTGGCACCGACGGTGACCGGCTCCTGCTCACCAACTGCCTGCGCCAACGCCTGTCCCTCGCGCAGGACCACGCCCTTGATCTCGGATGGCTCGCCGACGCAGCCTTCGCCTACATCAGCGACTCCGTATGGGAACCGGTCGCCCCGCTCGCCGACAGCGGCCCCGCGCTCTCCACACCCGCAGACGCACTCACCGAGCTCCTCAGCGCCCTCACCCGCCGCCAGCGCGAGCACCGCTCCCGCACCGTCGCCCCGCTCACCACGGTCATCGACACCCGCCTGCTGCCCGGCGACCTGCACGAGATGGCCCTCTACTACCGGGCCAAGGCACCGCGCGACACCGGCCGCGCCCGCGAAGCCCGAGCCGACTACCAGCAGGTCGCCGACGGCAACGGCCGCCTCGTCCCCGGCGCCCGCCGGGGACTGGCCCACGCGGCCCGCCTGGCCGGCGACTTCCCCACCGCCTACACCCTCGCCCAGACCCTCGGCTGGGAAGGCCGCCACCACCGGGTCCTGGGCGACCTGTACTGGATCCAAGGCCAGCCGCAGCGCGCCGCTGAGGCCTACCTCGCAGGGCGGACCGAAGCCGAACAGCATGCCAAAGCCGGTGAAGCCGCCCACAACCAGGCCCTGTACGCCTTCACCGTCGCGTTCTACGACCCCGACCAGGCCGCTGCGGAATTCGACCTCGCCCACCAGCTCCTCACAGGCCTCGACTTGCGTGCCACCGCCATCAACGCCCGTCGCGCCGTCCTCATCCGCGACGCCGGCAACGACAGCGTCGACGCCGACATCGCCACCCTGCGCTCAGAAATCGGGATCGCCGGGCTCACCTCGCTGAAGCCCGCCATCGAATTGGCAGCAGCCCTTCCACCAGGCCGTCCTGGACGACCACACCGCGCTGGCGGTCACCCTCGCCCGGCTACGTGAACAGACGTCATCGCAGGTGCACGGCTACTTCGTCGACACACCCGATGGCGGACTCTGGTCACCGCCCGACGCCAACACCTGCACCCTGCCCCCTGACGCAGTGTGGCCCCGCCGAATCCGGCGGGGCCACACTCCTTCCAGCACACGCTCAGGACGTGAGATCCAGGACGCGGACCGGCTCACCGGCCCACCGGCCCGGCGCAGTGGTCGCGACGATCGCCCCGTCGGGACGGTCCGGGGTGGGCTGTGCCGCGTACCGGCTGTGGGCAGCCGCCCAGGTCTCCTGCCGCGCCACGGCCAGCGCCGCCGCAAGGTCCAGGTCCAGGACCGTGATGCCGGGCAGGGAAACCAGGTGCTCCGCCGTACCGGGCCGCGCGCGGTCAGCTTCGACGAGCGCGCACGCCGGCACATAGAGGAACCAGCCGGGCTCCGCGTGTGCGCGGTGGATGAGCCGGGAGGCCAGGACGTTGCCCTGCCCGGCCGCGGCCATCGCCGTGTCGTCCAGGACGATGTGCATGGCGTCGCTCACCGGCCGGTCACCTGCGCCAGGCGACGGTCCAGCTCGAGGTCCAGGTCGTCCTGCTCCGAGGGAGACGGCGCGTAGCCGCTCCACTCTTTCAGCGCCGCCAGGGCCTTCTCCGCTCGCTCGGCACGCTCAGCCGGCGTCAGCAGTGTCTCGGCCAGCCGTGCCAGATAGGCGCGCAACGACAGACCCTCCGCAGCCGCGATCGCGGCGAGCCGGTCCTTGGCTTCCTCGGGGATTCGGACATTGGCATCAGACATCATCGTGCTCCTTCCCATCCCCTCATGGTACGGGTACGGGTACGTACCCGTACCCATTCCGGCTCTGGCTTTTCGAGTCGGGCGTTCCCTTGTCCGGGAAGTGGCCGGTTCCGGGCCGCCGCGTCCGCCTTCTTCCGCGCCGCCGGCCCGCGCGGCACGATCGCCGCTCCCGGGCCGTCGTACCGACACTCGCACAGCGCCGCAACGACCGCAGGGTCCGGCACCCACTGAACAGTCCTCGCCGCAGGGGCTTCCGCCTCCAGCACGGTGTCCAGCAGCCACAGCGGCGACCCGGACAGTCGGTAATCCGGGGTGATCCAGATGCCCTTACCGACCCGGTCCGCGATTGACCGCTGTGACACCCCGAACAGCGCCTCGCACTCCTGCATGCCGACGATCGGCGGGAGCTCGTCCATGTTCCTCGCTCACCATCCTGGCGACTGCTGCTCCACCAGCTCGTTCAGGACCGACTCGATCGGCTCCTTCGGGCGCGCCCTGGCGGGGCCGAACTCCTTCACGTACGACAGCAACCAGTAAGGCGAGCCCGACACGATCACCGCATGCTCATACGTCAGCGCACCGCGGGTCACCCATTGCGACACCTGCGGACCTCGGACGCCGTACACCGCGGCAAAGTCCTGCACGCCGGCCAGGAACGGCCGTCTCTTCTCGGATGCGTCCATCGGGTTCCCACCTCTCCGGGCACTCCCGCGAGCTCCCTTCCGGCCCCATCGCAACGGGCTGCGCCCCGCACCCTGATACGAGTGCGGGGCACAGTGCTGCGCCGCCGTTGGGTGAGCCTGCGGCTTACTCGTTGGCCTTATCCAGGCGCCAGGCAACCATCCCAGTGGCCCCTGGCATCCCCTCGGTGTCAATCCTGACCTTGGCCGCTGACGCTGTGATGCGCAGGCGAAGTGGGACGCCGTCGCAGTTCACGGTCTCACGGACGGGGTTGTTCAGGGCTACAGACAGGGACATCTTGCCCTTCCCGGCGCAGGCGACCGCCAATTTGTACGAGCGCCCTCGTATCAGTTCCGGCTCGGTGTGGAGTCCGTCGCTGACACGTTCAAGTCCCGCCTCAACGAACAACGGACCTTGGTCGCCGACCTCCCCCATCCCAAGAACTTCCTCGACCTGCTTGCCGAGTCTTTCCTCAGCACCGGCCGATGTTTCGGAGGTGTGCGTCCGTTGCCCCGGACTGCTCTCCGGGGTGCTCGTCCCTGCTGACCCGCTGGAGTCGCTCGTGCATCCTGCGGCGAGAGCAACGGACAGCACGGAGACACAACAGAGGGCAAGCCTACGCCGCAAGGGGCGCGGTTGCGGCGTCATGAATTCGTCGACCAGTATCGCCAACCGGTCTCCCTGGTAGGAAGTTTCGCCGTGCCCGAGCCAATCTTCACTTTGCTGCAGCGGTCTGAACTAGTCTTGTACTTCACCCAATCCGCCTTGTAGCCCCACGATCCGTACTGCAGGTGGCCATACTTGTTTGCGGGTATGGAGTGCGTGTAGGTGTGACCCACGGTGACCCCCACTTCCGCAACTACCTTGACCTGCCACTCCGCCTTGACCGTGGCGACAATGGCAGAGGCTTCGAACCCCCCGGTGCCACTGGCCTCGACCGCGATCTTTCCTGCCTTCTCGACGCTGACCCTCATCGATCCACCCGGACCGTCCTTGAAGCTGGTGCCGTTCCACCAAGATGGAACGTGGTAGCTCTTCTTGCCGCTCACCTTGTACCAAGTCTTGACGGGGTTGTCGCAGCGCATGGGCCCGATATCCCCCTCGGCGCTTACCTCGGGCAGAGCGGACAACTCACGGTCGGCGGCAACCTCGGTGGCCGACTTGGAAGGACCTTCCACCACGCTGACAGCTGAGTCCTGCGAGGCAATTTGATCAGATGTAAGAGCTTCAGGCGATACGTCGAGTGGGGCCTCCACTGCGTAGGCCGCAGTAGCTAATCCCGCAGTGACGACGAAGGCCGTGGCCGGAATGAGAACATGCCGCATCATTGCTTTTCCCACGTGGTTTCCCCCTACGGTGACTCACAGTTGACTGGTCTAGTCAGCATGCAATCTATGTAACCTGCATGAATCCTGCGGTGCTTATCGGATTCCCTGAGGAAGACTTGAGGGTTACGAGCCGAGGTGCACACGTCATCAAGTGGTGAGGAGAAGGTCGATGCGAGAGACGTCGGCCAGCCTGGTGACGATCGCAGGGACGAAAGATGGGACCTCTCGCCTTGGCGATGCCGGAGTGGATCACCGCTGCAGGAGCGTCGGGTCCGGAACAGGCAGCTGGATGCCATGTGGCCCGCTTACTATCGGCACCATTCACCGACCGACCCAGGCTCCGGGTGCAGCTGAGCGCCACGAGATCGACGTGCTGGAGGTCCGCGACCCCTCCCCGGTCTTCGGGAAGTCGGAGGAGGCGCTGCCCGGCCGTCGCCTGGCCCTGTTGCAGACGGCGCTCCTGGAGCACGCGGCCGCGTACAACCTGCGCACCGTGATGACGTTCCACCAGAAGGTGCAGGAGGCCGCCGCGTTCGCGGAGAAGCTGCCGCAGACCGCTGCCGAGCTGTACGTCAACGACGCCTCGGACGACGACCTGGCGGCCGCGGACCGGCTGCCGAAGTCCTCGATCGACGCGGAGTTCTACGAGCTGGAGGCCGGCCGCCACGTCCCACCTGACCGGGTCTGGTCGGCGTGGCTGTGCGGCGACCACCTCGTCAGCGAGCGGAAGATCCGCCAGTTCGCCAACGGCATCGACGCCAACAACCGGCGGGTCCACCGCGCCTTCCTCGCATCCGTCCGCGTCCTCGGGGAAGGCGTGGACATCACCGGCGAGCGGGGCGTGGAAGCCATCTGCTTCGCCGACACCCGCGGCTCGCAGGTCGAGATCGTCCAGAACATCGGCCGGGCACTGCGGCTCAACAAGGACGGCAGCACGAAGATCGCGCGGATCATCGTGCCGGTGTTCCTCGAGCCAGGCGAGGACCCCACCGACATGGTCGCCAGCGCCAGCTTCCGCCCCCTTGTGGCCGTGCTCCAGGGCCTCCGCTCCCACGACGAACGACTGATCGAGCAGCTCGCGTCCCGTGCCCTGTCCCGGAGCAGCAGGGAGCCAGTGCATGTGAAGCGGGATGAGGACGGGCGGATCATCGGGGCCGAGGGTGAGGTCGTCGAGCTGGAGGACGGAACGCAGGCTGTGGTCGAGTCGGCGCTGCTGCACTTCTCGACCCCTCGTGATCCGGCGACGATCGCCGCGTTCCTACGGACCCGGGTGTTCCGGCCGGAGAGCTTGGTGTGGCTGGACGGCTACCAGGCACTACGACGGTGGCGTGAGGAGAACGAGATTGCGGGGCTGTTCGCCGTGCCGTACGAGACGCAGACCGAGGTTGGAGTCACCCGGTTCCCGCTGGGGCGGTGGGTCCACCAACAGCGACGTGCGCATACTGACGCAGTGTCACTCCATTTGCGACATGATCTCAAATACACCCACCTTCATCAACGGACAGTCCTGGGGATCAGAAATAGGTAAGGCTCTGTCAAACGCGATGGTCTACGGCACCACTCGGAGGATTCAGCCAAGTTCCAGAGGCCCGAAGATCGCGCTGCCCATGCCGGTGACGAGTGCCCAGTACCGGTCCCCATAGGACCAGTGCCACCATTCAGTCGGGTAGTTGACCATACCTACCGCGCTCAGAGCTTCACCCATCACCGCCCGATTTCGTCGGGCCTGCTCCGTAAGTCCAGGTGCATCGGTGTAGCAGGCTCCGTCGCTTTCCTCCGGCGTGGCCGCCTCCGGGCAGCCCATATCGACCTCGAACCCGTCCCTGGTGCACACCGTGAGATCGATAGCCGCGCCAGCTACATGCCCTGCTGTCTCCTGCGGGGCAACCCAGCGGGTGGCTGCTGTCGTGAGCTCTTCTTCTGTCGCACCTGGGTGCAGTTGTCGCAACGACGCCAGGTAGCCGTCGAAGATGCGTTGCTGCAGAGCCGGAGGTCGGTGCCCTTCCGTAAGAAGCCACTGCCAACCGTCGGGCAGTATCTCCTCCGCTCGTATGAGCCGTTCCGCCACGCTGGATCGCAAATGTGCCCAGTTGCCCGCTGCGTCAGAGCGCCGTTCGTCGACACGCAATGCGCCGCGGCAGTCCACCAAGGGATCGCCGCACTCCTCCACCGGGATGGTGGCGACTCTCGGATCCGACATCAAGACGATCTCTGCCATGCGCAGCTTCCTTCCAGATCGGGTTGGCCAGCGGAGAAATCGGAACGCGAACACCTCCGCCATGGGCGTGGCATGCAACTTCGAGCGCACCGTCACCACAGACGCATCACATGGGAAGTGAGAGGAGGTACACCTGTCCAGCCGGCCATTCCGCGCCCTCGACCAGAGGCGTCCACATAGCCCGCAGCGGCATACTGACCGGTTCGTCGGATTGCACGGCCAGCACGTGAGCGCCCAGAGCCTGCCATCCCAGCCGCTCATACAACGGAATCATGTCCGGCCAGCAGAACAGCAGCCCTAGTTCGATGCCAAGACCTCGGGCGTGCTCCACAGCCGCTGTCACAACCAGGCGTGCCAACCCCTGCCCTCTCAGCCCAGGTGCCACGATGACACCACCGAGGCCAGCTACCTGCAGACGGTGGGCACCGATTGAGACCGGCACCTGCACCAATCCCGCGTGTGCCACGAGACGGCCCTGTCTTCTGACACCGAAGTGCACCTCCTTGTCGAGCCATGCAAGGCCGGTCGCAGCCACTCCAAAGGGGTCGGCCGCACCGCCGGTGATCTCGTCACGTTCCACCCTGGTGAACCGCGGGAATCGTATGACTGAAGACGACATGGAGATCATCCTTGCAGTACATCCCTGCCTCTCGCAGCCAACACTGGTGCTTTAGACCGACCGGCAAATGGATCACTTGAGGCGGCGTGTGGTGGGACGCTGATCCCAGCGGTAGTGAGTGGTGGCGTGGCGGATCAGCATGCGGAGCGTGACGAGTGCTGCGGCCAGGTGGAGGTAGAACTCGACGACGGTGCTGCTCCTCTCGGTGCAGCGTCGTAGCTTGCCGTAGCTGTTCATCCACGAGTGCGTTCGTTCCACGACCCACCGCTTGCCGGCCTGGATCGGGGCGGGCACGCCCTTGCGGGCGATCTCACCAGTGAAGCCCAACTCCCATAGCAGAGCGCGGGATGTGTTGCTGTCATAGCCCCGGTCGAGGTTGACGTTCACGTCGTCCGGCAGTGGCCCGACCTGGTCCATGGCTGCGCGGAGAGTCGGTCCGAGCAGGGGCGAGTCGTGGCCGTTGGCTCCCGCACGACCAGGCCGAGCGGGACGCCGCGGGCATCAGTGGCGACCGAGCGTTTCAGGCCCTGCTTCCCGCGGTCCACCGGGGACCGGCCCGCACTCTGGCCGCCACACTGGGCCTTCGTGATGCAACCATCCACGGATATCTCGGACAGCTCCAGGCCGATCATCCGGTCGTACGCTTCCAGAGCGAGAACATGCACCGCTTCGGATACCCCCTGCTCAGCCCACTCTTTGACACGTCGACGGATGGTCCGGTCAGAGCATCCAGGGCTGGAGACCCGTTCGTAGCCCGAGCCGTGGACCAAAGCGAGCACCACGTGCTCGAACACAGTCCGGTCGGGGACACGACGGCGGTGGCAGCCAAGCGGGTGGCCCGCGGCGAATTCCTCCCGAACGGGCAGGAGCGCCACGAACTGGTTCCAGAGGGGTTCGAGCAGGCAAGATGGCAGTGCGGGCACGGCTGTCCTTCGTGATCACTGAGCGTAGAGAACTCCATGATCACGTGGGCCCGTGCCCGTTCTGATGCTCATCCCATCTCCCGGGCACCTGCTGCCGGACCGGCCTGAGTAAGAAGCTCAGTCACCCGTTAACCCGTCGGTCCGCTCTCGCAGGAAGTCGGCGTGACCGTTGTGGCGGGCGTACTCCTGGATCATCAACACGTAGACCCAGCGCAGGCTGAGGGAGACTCCGCGAGAGGACATGAAGGTCTCGTTGAGGTCGTGCCCGGCCGCCGCCGCGTCGCACGCTTTGACCTCGGTCTGGAACAATCCGAAGTCTCTCTCCGCATCGGCTGCGTGAACTCCGTCGAATCCCTCATTGCCATCTGACGGGCCGGTGAAGACATCGCCGATAGCTTCACCTGCGAAGCTTCGCCGGAACCACCATCGCTCTACCTCCGCCATGTGCCGGACCAAGCCAAGGAGGGTGAGGTGCGACCGTAGAGCCGTTCGGTGTACCGCTTCGTGCACTTGCTTGCCACCTGGTGCTACTTCCTCTGGACCCTCAAGATCCCAGTCTCCAGGTGTCCACGATCAAGGGGAAGCTTCACCCGGGCGGTGGCCCTCGCTACGACGAGTGCGCCTACGTCTTCCTTGGCACCGTGACAGCAGCAGCCGTAGTCATCTGGCTTCGGACCTGACGAACCGAGGCGCAGATCAGAGGCCACCCAGGCCGGTTGCTGTGACCCACACGGCATCGTGCTTCGCTCGCGGGAAAAGCCCAGATCTACTGGTCGTAGATCACGCTGAATACCCGGTTCGTCTCCCCGTACCTGGCCAACTGTTCGCGAAGGGCGGTCGCAGATTGAGGCGCTCGTCGTTCCAGCTCGGCCCAATGGACGAAGCGCAACAGCCTGGGCATCTCGACGAGGCCCGTGATCGCATCCCAGAATGCAGCCCAGTTCATGCCGTAGAACGGAGGGAAGCCAAGTTCCCGCCTCAGAGCGTCGTGAAGGTCGCGGTCACTGCCTACTGCCCCGACATCGATCACCACACTGTGCGGCATGTCTGACTGCGGCTCCCCACCGGGTCCCCAGAAGGACGCGAGCCACCAGCACAGGACTGATGAGGCGGCAGGCCAGGGGCGATGCGCATCGCTTCTCCAGTCCTCGAAGAAGTCAACGGCCGGGTCGATCGGACGCCAATGGGGATCAAGGCGCTCATGGTCTGCAGGCGGTCGCGCGAACCCTCGGCCGTGCTGGTCACAGGCACCATACGCTTGGAAGTTCCGCTGGGCCTCGACGAGTGAGACGCAGTTGGCGCCACCCGGCATGAACGGCCAGCGAAACTGCTGCGCGTCGTCTTCCCAGAAGCAGATTGAGCAGATGTCGAACGATCCGGGCCACCCATCCACGATGTCGAAAACGAGATGACCGCAGCAGGGGCAAGGCCGACGGGTATCCACCGAGGCAGTCTGACCTGGAAAGCCAGCCCACGGCGACCGGGTTTCGCGAGAAACGATCACCAGTCGCTCGGGAAATGATCGTAAATCGGACGAAACCCCTTCGATCTAGTGGACCGCCTCGGGTGGCGTCCAGGACCGGTATTCGCAGGGTTCAGACATCAACGGGCCGTGCGGGCTTTCTACGGCCCGTCAGTCGTGCACCGTCAGGGTGTGTCGCCGGACCAGTCCCAACGGTTGCGCTCACCGGGGCGCGGACCGTACCGGGCGCGGCCGCTGGGGCCGAACTGTCCGACCTCGGTCATCAGCGCGGCGCCGGTCTGGAACTCGTCCGCTGTCCAGCCGGTGATGTCGAGCAGCAGGCCGTCCAGCGGGCCTCCGACCAGTTCGGCGTAGTCCCGGCCCGGCACCGGGCCTGACCGGGGGTGGTCCTGTCCGTAGATCCGACCGCGCGGCAACTCTTCATCCCTGTCCATGCGTCCCAGCCTCCCAGGTGCCCACCCGACAAGTGCGTGGCTTGCCCAGGATTGTCTTGGGCTTGCCAGCGCCGTCGACGGGAGGCAGCGGCGGCGACAGGCTCAAAGTTGTGTTTTACAAGCCAAAATTTAACGATTCTGCCTTTTCAGGACATTTGATCATCCTTCAGGGTGCGCAGTGCGGCGCCCTTCCCTATGTTGAGAACTGAGCCTTTTCCATCTTGATCAGGTGGCGAGTTCAAGGGCGACGACGGCACGGACGGCGGCTGTGATCCGGGTGGTGCTGCAGCGGAGCTTCCGCAGGAGCCGCCAGGACTTGAGTATGGCCATGGCGCG
>NZ_JBHXQO010000096.1:0-13513 GCF_042717135.1 Streptomyces sp. NPDC058620 | reverse complement strand
ACCCCAACCACCCACCAGGGCCATCACACTCGTCCCACCCACCAAAGCAACCAGCAGACGCCAGAAGAGCACCTAAATCACCGGTATGGCTCTTAAAGAGCGTTTTGTCCTGGCGGGAGTGTTTGGGAACGCAGTGCTGTCGTGGATGATTGCGGGGTATTGGTCCAGGTGGAAGCGGTCGGGCAGGTCGCAGACGGGCGCGCGACGGTTCGGGTGCGCTCGGAGGTGGGTGCCGCCGCGGCGTTCTGGTGCGGCGATCCGACGGGAGTGGGGCGCGAGCATCATGGAGGGTCAGCCGAGATACGGCCGAAAGGGATAGCAGTAGGATCTTGGAGCCTCGGATGGATGCTCAGGTCTCGGGTTCGTCCTCCGCGAGGATGCGGTAGATGGAGGCGACGGACGGGTTCTGGCCCTTGTTCTTGCCGGTGGCGATGACGAGTTTCTGGGCGATCTGCGGTACGGGCATGCCGTTGGCGCGCAGGCTGCGGGCGTAGTGGGCCATGTCGTCGTCGACGACCTTGGGCCTTCCGCCGTGACGGCCGCGCGCGCGGGCGGACGCCTGGCCTTCCAGGGACTTTTCGCGGATGTACTCGCGCTCGGACTCTGCCATGCCGGCGAAGAATGCGAACAGGGCGGCGCCGTGCCCAGAGGGGTCGTAGACCCCTTGGAGGGGGCCGGTGAGGAGTTCGAGCTGGATGTCGTGGTGGCGCAGGTCCTCGGCGATGGCCAGGAGCTCGGCGGCGCCGCGGCCCAGGCGTTTCATCTCATGGACGGTGAAGATGACCCGTTGCTGGGGGACGGCCTGCTTGATGGTGCGGGCGAAGTCCATCGCCTTGACGAACTCCGGCCGCCCCTTGATCCGGGTGCTGATCTTCTCCGAGAAGACCGGTTCGCAGCCCGCCTCGCCCAGCGCGTCGAGCTGGCTTTGGAGTTCCTGCTGGGCGGTGGAGCACCGGGCGTAGCCCACCCGCGTCGGCTTGGTGGTGGCGTTGGGCACCACGGCGTCGATCGCCGGACCCGTCTCCCACGTGCGGCCTGGTCCCCGGTCGCCGGGCGTGCGGACTTCGAGTTCAGCGCGGAGCTGGGGGACAAGCATGAAGCGGGGGGTGTGGTACTTCGGGGCGACCTTGCCGCCGCGGGTGCGGCAGGTGCTTCCGGCGGGCACTTCGCAGGTGGGGCAGTCGAACTGTTCGACGGCGGCGGCCGGTTCAGCGAGTGGTGGCATGCCGCAGAACCTACCGCGTGGGGCATTGTGCGAAAGCTGTTCTGAGAGAGGTTATGAGAACGAAGATCAGGGGGCAAATCGGACCCGGTCCGGTGGGGGTGCCTGGTCTCTCAGAACTACTCATTTGTGAGAACCCGGAGCACGGCCTGCTGCCGACCTTCCACCCGTTCCTCTGGGGCAGGGCCCCAGACCTTTAGCCGGACAACAGGTCTGCCGGGCGGATTCCCTCCGTCGGTGCAGCCGTGCCGGGGCATCGCGCCTTCGGCAGGGTCTCTCCCTACGAGGTTGGGGAAAGAAGCGCGGCTAGGACTCCCTGCCCCGGTCCCGATGGACGTCTCGTCCTGCTGCTGCGGCAGTTCGCTCCGCGTGCGCACCGGAGAGAGATAGACCGGCAGGAACGCCGCTGTCAGGAAGGCGCCGCCCGCCCAGAGTGCTGCGTGCACCGAGGCCACCTCGCCGATCAGGCCCGCTACGGCCGAGCCGATGGCCAGGGCCCCGGTGAGCAGGAAGCGGAAGGTTGCGTTCATGCGGCCCAGCAGCGAATCCGCGGTCATCTGCTGGCGCAGGCTGACGCCGAGCACGTTGTTCATGCCGGTCTTGAACATGACCAGCAGCCATCCCGCCCCTGCCAGCCACAGCCCGGGGCCGCGGTCGATGAGCGGCACGAGCAGTCCCGCGGGGGCCAGGACCAGGCCGAGAAGGCCGAGCGAACGGCCGTAGCCGAGGCGCGCGGCGAAGGGCCGGGCGCAGCGGGCTCCCAGCAGGAGACCGACGCCGCCCGCCGCCCAGAACAGGCCCAGCACGCTCTCCGGGAGATCGAGTTCACGAACGAAGAAGACCGGAAGCATCGTGTTGACCATCGCGGACCCGAGGTTGGTGAGGGAAGCGGAGAAGGCGAGCGCCCGCAGCTCTCGGTTTCCGAGTACGTGGCTCAGCCCTTCCCCGATCTGCGCGGCCAGCCGAACAGGCTGCTCCGGCCGCGGAGGCGCCGGCGTACGGCCAATAGCGCTCAGCCGCAGGGCCGAAGCCAGATAACTCACGGCGGTCACCGCAATCGCCACAGGGGCAGTGAGCAGCTGGACGAGCCCTCCCCCAGCACCGCGTCCGGCCACATTGGCGGTGGCCATCAGGGTCATCACGGCGGCATTCGCCTGTACGAGGTCATCGCGGCGAACCAGTTGCGGCAGCACGCTCTGCGAGCCGACATCGAAGAAGACCGTGGCGCAGCCGTTCAGCAGCACGATCGCGTACAACTGCCCGAGTGTGAGGGCTTCCAGCCACCAGGCCAGCGGGACCGAGGCAAGCAGCAAGGCTCGCGTCAGATCCGCGGCGATGAGCACCCGCCGATGCCGCATCCGGTCCACCCAGGCGCCGGCGGGCAGGCCGATGAGCAGGAAGGCAAGGGTGCTCAGGGTCGCGAGGGCGCCGACCTGTCCGGGGCTGGCATCCAGGGCGGAGACGGCGAGCAGCGGGATGGCCACATAGCCGATATTCGTGCCTAGCTGGCTGAGAGTGGTGGCGGTGAAGAGGGTGCGGAAGTCGCGCTGCTGCCAGGGGGAGTGGGGTCGCATGATCCGTTCATTCGGTGGTTGAGAGCCTTGGCGCCCGTACGCCCTTTGCTGCGGCTGAGCCCGACGCCGAGGAGCACCACGGCCATCCCCGCGATGATCCGCACGCTCAGCTGCTCGTCGAGGACGAGCGCACCCAGCGCAATGGAGACGACCGGCAGCAGATAGCCGACGGTGGCGGCCGCCGTCGGGCCCTCGGTGGCGATGATCTGGGAGTTGAGATGGAAGGTGATCCCGGTACCGAAGATGCCGAGCACGATGACCGCGATCACTGCGCTGAGGCTGGGAGCGCCAGGGGCCGCAGGACCCGCGGGCAGCGCGAGCGTGGTCAGGCTCGTCGCCATGAGCAGCTGAGCCGCGGAGAGGGCGAGCGGTGAGGAGCCCCGCAGGCTGAGGAAGCGGGCCATATAGGCGAAGGCGACGGCATAGCTGGCCCCCGCCCCGAGCAGGACTAGGGCGCCACCGCTGGCCAGACCCGACTCCTGCCAGGGCGCGAAGATCAGCAGCACGCCGGCGAAGCCGAGGAACAGCCCGCTCAGGCGCCGCGGGCCCAGCCCGCGGTCCGTAGCGAGGCCGAGGCCGATCAGCAGCGACCACAGCGGCGTCGTGGCATTGAGGACGCCGGCCACCCCGGAGTCGACGTGTCGCGAGCCGAGACTGAAGAGGAAGAACGGCAGGGCATTGCAGAAGAAGGCAGCCATCACGAGATGCCCCCAGATCCGGCGTCCGCGCGGCATCCGCTGGCGCGCGGCGCGGGCCAGGACCAGCAGCACACCGGCGCCGAGGGCACAGCGGATGACGGTGATGTGCAGCGGGGCCAGGCCGCCGTTGAGCGCGACCTTGATCATGAGGAAGCCCGAGCCCCAGAGCAGGGCAAGGACGGCCATGCGTAGATGGGTGCCGCTTCGGCCGCTGCGCACGGTTCGCCTCCTGGTGATGGTGTTTCCCTTACGGTGTCCCGGGTCCATCCATAAGACAAGCGAAAAGATCTTCATGAGACGTTAAGCTCATCTACATGCTTGATGTGCGACGTATGCAGGTACTGCGAGCCGTGGTCACCAGCGGTTCGGTCTCCGCGGCAGCGCGAAATCTCGGCTATACGCCCTCGGCCATCAGCCAGCAGATGGCGGTGCTGGAGCGCGAGGCCGGCATCGCGCTGCTGGAGCGGACCGGGCGGGGCGTACGGCCGACGGATGCCGGCCGGCTGCTCACCGACTACGCCGCGGCCATCGGCCGGCAAGTCGCAGAGGCGGAGACCGCGCTGGCGGGCCTGCGGGAAGGGCGTACAGGGCGTGTCGCGGTCCGCTATTTCGCCACGGCCGGGGCCCCGCTGCTGGCTCCCGCGCTGGCGGAGCTGCGCCGCGAGCAGCCGGGCGTGCAGGTCGAGCTGAAGCTGAGCGATCCGCATGACCCACTGCCGGAGGTGCAGGGGGGTACGGCCGATCTGGCGCTCGTGGTCCGGGCTCGGGAGCGGGTGGCCGTTGAGGGCATCCGCCTCGTGCATCTGCTCGACGACAGCTATGACGCCGTGCTGCCCAAGGGCCACCGGCTGGCCGGGAAGCGGGTGCTCGAGCTGGCCGATCTCGCCGATGAGCCGTGGATCGCCAGCGACCGTCCTGGCCCCTGCCTGGAGCCGGTGCTCGAGGCCTGCGGCGCGGCCGGCTTCACGCCGGACTTCGTGGTGGACAGCGAGGACCATGCCACGGCGCAGGGCTTCATCGCCGCCGGGCTCGGCATCGGCGTGATCCCCCGGCTGGGGATCGGCAGCCGGCATCCCGGCGTGCTCGTACGCAAGATCCGCAATCCGGAGCCGGTCCGCTCGATCTGGGCGGCCGTGCGGGAATCCGCACCGGCCACCTCCGCCCTGAGCGGACTGCTCGCCTCGCTGCGTGCCTGCGCTGTCCAACGGAAATAATTCGTCTGCCGGATCCGGTCACACTGCACCATCGAGCCGGGCCATCTCTGCAACGGACTCACTACTGACGCGCTCGATCAGACCCGCCAGATCCACGGCGAAGACCTGGCCGTATCGGGCGGAGGAGATAGCGTGGACACGCATGGTCAAGCTCGCCGCGTCCTGGGTATCGGCGCTGAAGTGCCCGATCGCGGTACCGTCCGTGCGGGAGATGGTCAGTACCGCACGGCCGAGTCGATCGCTCGCTTTCTGCGCGACGGGGCCAGCGGCCTCGGTGGCGCCCCACCCCCGTGGGGTCGTTCGAGGCCAGCCAGGCGACACCATGACCACGGTCCTCTGCCGTGGCTGGTGATCGGGCCGCCACTCCGCCTCGTCGTCGATGTCCTCCGGCGCGTTGGGGGTCGCGCAGTTGCTCAGGCTGCGGCCGGCTCGGGTTGTTCCTCCTCGAAGTCGACGTCCAGGTGCGGGTCGAAGGCGCCGGGCCGCACGGCCAGCTCGGATGTGGCGTAGGTGCCGAAGCGCATGATGTGGTCGGTCAGGTACGGGCTGATCGCGGCCAGGTCCTCGCCGGTGATCTGCCAGCCCTCCGTCTGGAGCTCGCGCACGACGTCCATCAGGTCCAGCGTCGTATGGAAGATCACGCAGTTGGCCAGCAGCGAGGTCAGCTTCACCGCCTTCTCCTGCTCGGCCGGGTCGTTCTCGGCGATCACCCCGCCGTTGCAGAACGCCAGCCAGTCGGTGAAGTTGTTGAAGGACTCGACCTTGTTGGTGGCCGCCGTTACCCGGCGGCGCAGGGACGGGTCCGAGATGAACCGCAGCATCTGCACGGTGGCGACCGCCCGGTCCACCTCGCGGAAGGCCCGGTAGATCTGGTTGCGCTTGGAGTTACTGCCCAGGCGTCGCAGCAGCAGCAGGGAGGCCAGGGTGCCCTCGCGGATAGCGATGCTGACGCGCATGAGGTCCCTCCAGTGGGCCTCGATGAGCCGCCAGTCGATGACGTTGCGCCCGCCCTGGTCGAACAGGGCGTCGATGTGCCGGTAGCGGGCGCTCGCGGAGGGCCGGTAGAAGGTGCGGTCCTTCCAGTTTCGTATCCGCGGCATCAGCTCAAACCCCATCAAATGGGCGAGACAAAACACCGGGAACGACTGGCCTTGAGTATCCGCATGGATCGTGTCCGGCTTCATCTCCGAGGCGTTCTTCAGCAGCCCGTCGAAGATGTACACGGCCTCCCACACGCCACAGGGAATGAACCTGGAGAAGAGTGCGATGAACTGATCCGATATATGGTGGTATGCGATTCCGCCGAAGCCCCCGTACCGGATCGAGGTCTCGGCGAGCAGGTTGTCGATGAAGGTGTCCATCTGGGTCCCGTCGGCCGCCACGCTCGTCCCGTCGCCCCACGCCTTGACCAGGTCCAGGCGCATGAACGCGTTGACCACGTCGGTGATCGCCTCGTTGATCTTGTCGATGCTCAGGTGCCGGTTCGCGATCGCGCCCAGCTCGTGCGTGGACACCCCGGCGATGTGCCGCGCGGCCTCGGCGAAGGCCTCCGCCGCGGTGGCCTCCAGCCGCCCGCGCAGGGCCGCCGTAAACTCCTCGGCCGTACCCGGCAGCCCGGTCTCCTCGCACAACTGCGCCAACTTCGGCCCGCACTCCTCCCAGTCGGGCAGCTGTTCAAGCCAGTTGGCGAAGGTGTCCGAGCCGGTGATGGCCACATCGCCGGTCCGCAGCTGCTCGGCCAGGTAGGTGAACACCAACGCCTCGAAGCGCCGCCGGTGAAGCATCCCGGGCCGGCGGCGGTCCCGGACGGCCCGCTGCCAGTTCTGCGAGGCGAACCCGAGGTTCAGCGGCTGCCCCTCGTACAGCTCCGAGATGTACTCGCGGGTCGCGCTCTGGTGGGCCCGCGCGTGCTCCAGGGCGTCCAGCACCCGCCGGTCCTCGCTGACCGCCTCGAACTCCAGGGTGCCGATGAGGTCGAACATCGGCGCCCGGTCCCGCTTGTAGAAGCGGGCGACGAGCACCTCGTGGTTGTTGCCGTGGTGGGCGGAGACCGCCTCGATGTCCGCGAACTCCGCGTCGAACGAACCGGAGACCAGCACCGCCTTCTGCGCCATCGCCAGCGCCGCGGCCCGCTGGGCGGCCAGCGCCCGCGCCGCCTTGCGCCGGGCCTTCTTCCCCGCCGGGACCGGCGCCGGGGCCCCGTCCGGGCCGCGGGGGACGAGGTCGGCGGGATCGATCCGCTCCAGCACCGTGCGGTAGGTGCCGATCATCCGCTCCACCAGCACCTGCTGCTGCTTGCGGATCTCCTCCAGCTCGTCCTTCGCGTTCTTGAGCTTGGTGGCCACCCGCCTGCAGAACATCTCCGCCAGGTCGTCCCGGGCCCGCCGGCGGGCCGCGTGCACCAGGCAGGCCAGCAGCGCGGTGCGCTTGCCCGGCTCGTAGTCCCGCAGCTCCGCCGCGTCCAGCGCGGACGCCTCGGCCGCGAAATCGGCGATCTTCCCCGGGGCGAGGCCCTCCAGCCACGCGTCGGTATCCCCAAGCAGGTCCATCCACTGAAGGTGCTTGTGCTGCTCCTTCAGATGGCTCCAGCTGGGACGCTTCGCGGCCTTCTTCAGCCGGTTCAGCCCGCTCTTGCGGTCCAGACCGCCCACCTCCAACAGCCCTTGGAGGCGCGCCCGGTCCTGAAGCGTCATGCGGGAGCGGACGGCGTGGAAGATGTCCTCGTTGACCTCCCGGCGCACCCGCGCGGCCAGCTCGTCCAGGGTGCGGAACGCCAGCAGCTCGCAGGTCGCCCGGACCAGCTCCTCCAGCGCGACGTTGATCAGGTCCGGCGGTTGTTCTTCACCAGCGCCGCCCGACCGATCGCCCCCTCCGCGATCTGACGGGCCCGCTCCTGGTCGTAGGAGATGCCCTGCCGCTCGCGCACCAGCTTGCGGTGCAGCTTGGCGGTGTTGGCCGACTCGTAGTGCGGCCCGGTGCCCTCGGCGAGCTCCAGCGCGCCCCGCACGTGCTCCACCACCGCCTCGGGGACCTCGTCCGCCTTCGGGAAGTAGCCCAGCTTCTGGTAGCACTTCAGCGCCAAGGCCAGGGCGAGCAGGTGCTCCTCGGAGCGGGTCCGCTCCCTCACCCAGGCCGCTTCCTCCGGTTTCGGGGTGAAGAAGACGTGCATCTCCCGCGCCGACATCAGCCGCTTGAAGCGCGGATACGCGGTCCGTTCTATCGAGGTCACGCCGCCGGTCCCCGCCCTTGGTACGAAAACGATCACTTCCGCGCGGGACCGTACCAGGGCAGCCGTCAGCCCACACGAGAGCCCCCAGGGGACCCCGTACACACCGACCGTGCGGCCTCTACGCTCGACTCCCGTGACCGACAGCAGCAAGCATCCCCGCCGTAACAGAGACCTGAGCCCCGAACAGGTCGCGCTCCTCGTCGAGCAGTTCACCGGCCAGACCAACCGCATCGCCGACATCACCGCGATGCTCATCAAGTACGCCCAAGCCGGCGGCACGGACTGGGAGACCTACGAGCGCTTCCTGGACCACCTCGCCCGCGAGGGCATGAAGCTCATCCAGTACGGCCGCGGCCCCCTACAACCGCACCTGGAGAAAGCCGCCCGCACACAGATCGAAGATACCGCCGGGACCACCGGCCGCCAGAGGGCATGCGCGAGCACCTCCATCAGCGCACAGCCACCTCGCTCCTTGCCACCGTGTGGTTCGCCGGGCAGCACCACCTCGTCGAGGCCGACGACTGGCCCGACACCCTGCCCGCCATCGTTCTCGGCGCGATCCGCCAGGCACCGGCCATCAACGACGACCCCACCATGCGTAACCTGCGCGACACCGGAGAACCGCACCCATAGCCGTGCACAACGGGCTCGTCACCCAGTCAAGATCGCGCTGCTATCCCTTTCGGCCGTATCTCGGCTGAACCCCTCATGTGGAGTGGACTGTTGAAGAGGACGTGGCCTGGGGCGGCAACACTCGACCGGCCATTTTGTTCTCACCCGGGGTGGATGAGGTGGAAGGCGGTCGGATCGTCTTTCGGGGGCGGCTGGGCCTGACGGGCGATGGCGGGGCCGTTCTGGAGGTAGCTGGAACCCACATCCTGTTCGACCTCGCCGACCCGCCGCCATCGCCTGCTGTCGATGGAACGTGGGTCGAGGTTCGTGTGGAGCGGAACAGTGTCAGCCTGTGGCCCTACCTGCTGTGATTCACAGAAGTCCGACTCTGCCGCCGTTCAGCTGTCGCGCCAGTTGTGGGTTGATTCGCGGGTGAGTCTGCGGGTCATGAGGTCGATCATCGCTATGTTGATCATGGCTTCGGAGCGCTGTGGGTGGGTTTCGTAGTCGCGGGCGAGGCGGCGGTGGTGCATGAGCCAGCCGAAGGTCCGCTCGACGACCCAGCGTCGCGGGATCACCTTGAAGCCCTTTTGGGTGGGGTCGCGGCGGGTGACTTCGACATCGATGCCCAGGCGGGCGCCGTGGTCGATGGCCTTGGTGCGGTAGCCGCTGTCGGCCCACGCTTTCATGACTCGGGGATGACTTTCGGCGATGTTCGAGAGCAGGTGGATACCGCCGACGTTGTCGGAGACGCTGGCGGCAGTGACCAGTACGGCCAGAAGGAGGCCGGCGGTGTCGACGCCGATGTGACGCTTGCGGCCCGCGATCTTCTTGCCCGCGTCGATGCCCTGACCGGTCGCAGGCACGTTGGCTGAGGTCTTGACGCTCTGGGCGTCGAGGATGCAGGCGGTGGGCTCGGCGTCGCGGCCTTCGGCCTTTCGGACCAGTCGGCGCAGGAGACCGTTGAGCTGGTCGAAGACGCCGTGCTTCTGCCAGGCGGCGAAGTATCCGTAGACGGTTTCCCATGGAGCGAAGTCGTGAGGCAGGTATCTCCACGGAATCCCGGTCCGGTCGACATAGAGGATGGCGTCCATGATCCGGCGCAGGTCGTGTTCGGGCGGCCGGCCGATGTTGTTTCTGTAGTACCGATGGACGCCGTCCCGCTACAGGGCGCAAACAGGTGCAACCGGGGGCGTGTTGGGATCAGACAGGAGTGAAGGGCCTGAAACGGGCCCTCGAAGGCCGTCATCCGCCTCATCTGCCACAAGCGACGTCTACTGCCCCAGCCGAGCCGAAGCGGTCCGCCACCTGAACTGCAACGAAACGTCCCCGCCAGGACAAAACGCTCTCTTAGGGGGCGTTTACGTAGGTACGTTCCGGAAAGCGGCTTTGCTCACTATCCTTCTTTGCCCAGGTTCAGGAAGTGTGCGAATTTCGTCGCCTCCTGCCGCCGAGGCCCTGCGGTCCGTTTCGCTCGCTTCTGCCACTGGGATTCCGTCTGGTTTGTTGACACGCCAGAGCCTCCCGATTAATAGCGGAACGGTACCTTCCGGCCTTCCCGTGGCAACGCTACGGCGTGAGCCAGCGCAAGCCGTACCCGAGCGACCTGTCCGACGCCCGATGGGCCCTGATCGAGCCGACCCTGACGGCATGGCGGAAAGCCCGGCTCGACCGTCGCCCCACCGGACAGCCGGCGAAAGTCGAACTCCGCGACGTGTTCAAACGCGATCCTCTACGTGAACCGCACCGGAATTCCCTGGAAATACGTCCCGCACGACTTCCCGAGCCATGGCACCGTCTACGCCTACTACGCCGCGTGGCGCGACGAGGGAATCTTCACCCAGTTCAATTACGACCTCACCGCGCTGGCTCGCGTGAAGGAAGGCCGCAAGCCCGAAGCCACAGGCTCCGTCATCGACACCCAGAGCATCAAAACCTCCACCAACGTGCCCGCGGCCAGCCAGGGGACGGACGCCGCCAAGAAGATCGTCGGCCGGAAGCGAGGCATCCTCACCGACACGATCGGCCTGATCCTCGCCGTGACCGTCACCGCCGCCAGCCTCTCCGAAAACGCGCTGGGAATACGCCTCCTCGACCAGGCCAAAAGCACCTACCCGACCATCGCCAAGAGCTGGGTCGACACCGGCTTCAAGAAGACCGTCGTCGAACACGGCGCCAACCTCGGAATCGACGTCGAAGTCGTCAACAGAAACCCCGGAGTTCGCGGCTTTCACGTCGTGAAAAGGCGCTGGGTAGTCGAGCGGAGCATCGGCTGGATCATGATGCACCGACGCCTCGCCCGCGACTACGAGACCCTCACCGCCAGCCCCGAAGCCATGATCCACATCGCCTCGATCGACAACCTCGCCAAGCGCATAACGGACGAGACCACACCAACCTGGCGAGGAACCTACTAGGGCATAAGCGGCAATTCGTCTACATCAAACGCCCTCTTAGACGTCGTTTCATTTGGTGAGCCGGTGGTGGCAGATGAGGGCTGCGGCTATGCCGACGAAGGCGAGGAAATGTTCGCGCCTTGCGCTCGTATTGGCGGTGAAGTCGGCGGCAGCCGGCAAGCCAGGACACGGTCCGTTCGACGACCCAGCGGTGTCGGCCGAGCCGTTGTGAGGACTCGATGCCACGGCGGGCGATGCGGTGGCGAATGCCGCGTTTGCGGAGCCAGCAGCGCAGGTGGTTGTAGTCGTAGCCTTTGTCGGCGTGGAGCTTGCCAGGGCGCCGTCGGCGAGGTCCACGCCTGGACCGGATCGGCGGGATGCCCCGCACGAGCGGTTCCAGACCGAGGCTGTCGTGCGTGTTCGCGCCCGAGATGCCGAGCGAGAGCGGCAGTCCGTTCCGGTCGGTGATCAAGTGGATTTTCGATCAGGGCTTGCCACGGTCGGTCGGATTCGGTCCCGTCAGAGGCCCTCCTTTGCAGCCCGCACGCTGACGGAGTCGATCGCGCAGCACGACCAGTCCAGTTCCCCACGCGCGCCGAGTTCGTCGAGGATGACGCGGTGGAGCCGGGCCCAGACCCGGGCCCGGCTCCACTGGGCGAAACGTCGGTAGACCGCCTGCCAACTCGGGCCGAACACCGGCGGGAGCTGCCGCCAGGTGCAACCCGGGGTCGCCACGAAGATGATCGCGGCCAAGGCTTCGCGGGTCACCTGCTCGACGCCGGCCGCCGCCCTGCGGGCGTATGACCTCCGTCGGCGGTACCACCCGCCGGAATAGCACCCACAACTCGTCCGGCACCAGCCGTTCAACCAGATCCGTCATGCACCGTTCAACGAACGATCACGCCAGAAGAAGCGACCTCTAAGCACCCACCCACCCAAGCTGGTCCATCTGCCGCCCCGCGCACCGGCGTTGGTACAGTCCACGATCATGGCGAGAAACACCTGGTTGACCAGGACTTCGGGTGGGGGCGCGCTGCTGTTCGCAGTGTTGGCGATCTGGACACTGCTGCTGCGGGCGGGCATGTCCGTGTACCGGCCGGACGTGGCCGTGCTCGGGGCCGTGGCTCTGGTCCTGGGCGCCATATGGGTGTGGTCGGGTTCCCGGCCGGTCCGCGTTGCGGCCCCTCGGCAGGCCGATCCCACGCCACCGCCCGCACGCCTGCCCGTCGAGCCGCAGTGGATCCGCCGCATCACACCGTGGCTGCTGGGCGTGGCCGTGATACTGCCCGCCCTGTCCGTGGCGACCGAGCTGGCGATCCGGCCGGACGGCGACGACCTCAGGCGCATCGCCGCGATTCAGAAGGCCGGCGCCGAAACCGCCGAGGGCACGACCGTCGACGTTCACAGGCTGACCAGGGACGACCCGAAAGTCGCGATGTTCAGCGGTGACGTGACAGTCGCAGTCCCCGTCCTCGCCCCGGACGGTCACCGGGTCACCGGGCGGGTCGCGGTGCGCAACGGCCACTTCGGGATGCAAGGAGGGGGGAGCAGGCGCAGCTCGCCCAGACCCATGATCGTCCTGTACGCCCCCTCGGCACCCGAACTCGGCGGCGTGGTGGACTACTCCGGCCAGATCGGCCGGTACGCGGAGACGGACTCCCCGTTCGCGTTCTCCCTGCCGCCCTATTTCACGGTGACCGCCTTCGTTCCCGGCGGCCTCCTGCTGTTCATCTGGGTGCTCCGTGTGACCCGGTACGCCCCGAAGGCCGACGCTGCCGCCCGTTCCCTCCGCGAGGACGCGGCCGGCGGATCGGCCTTGCCCGCCGTCCGTGCACGGATCACCTCGGCCCGGCGCGGCGACCACGTGTCGCTCGGAGACATCGACGGCACCGTCCGCGTGACCTCGGACCACAAGCTGCGCTTCGCACTGGAGGACGGCTCCGAAGTACTGGCCGCCAACCGCGGCGGCCCGCCCCACACGCTCGCCCTGCTCGCGGCCACCATGGGCGAACGGCCGGGCTGGCTGTGCGGTGCCCGTAACTGGCGCCTGATCAGGAACAACCAGCCGGTCGTCTTCGTCACCGACGAAGGCGAGGTGGCGTGGCTGGAAGTGGACCGCGCCGACTTCGAGCGAATCCTCGCCCCCGCGACCCCCGTACAGCCCGACCCGAACCGCAGAACCGTCCTCGCCCCCACCCCCACCACCGTGCTGCCGGGCGCCCACTGGCCCTGGCTCGGCGGCCTGCTGCTGTCCTATGCCCTCGCCACCTACGTACTGATGGTCCCGATGTCCTGGGGCGCCGCACTGTCCACGACCGCAGCCGCCGCAACCACCGCCGTCGCCGCCTTCGTCTTCCTGGCCCGCCGCCGAGCGGCCCTCACGGACCGCCTGGGCCACTGGGAAGTCCACGAAACCCGCGACCCGGATCTGGGCCCGGCCTAGCTTGATCTTTAACCTGTGCGGCGTGGACGGGGGGTCGTTGACTTCTTCGTGCGTCGCTTCGCGGAGCCTGGTCTGCCAACTGTGTGCACGTCATAGCGGGCAGTGGGCTGGTTGTTCTTGCGGCC
>NZ_JBHXQO010000095.1:0-13638 GCF_042717135.1 Streptomyces sp. NPDC058620 | reverse complement strand
ACCCGCCACCCTGTGGATACCTCATCCTCTCGTGATACCGCAGGCAGACACCCCTCGTCAGCCCTTATGACTTCACGAGTTCAATCTCAGTAACAGGTCGGAACCACCGCAGCATGTCCATCCCGTAGGAACGGACTGTTGCCGCCGAACGACCGGCTCCGACCTAGTTCACTGGGAGGGCCTGTGTACCAGCGCGGACCGCTGCGCCGCGCGCTGCTGGACACCTCCGTGCTGACCACGGACATCATCGCGGCCACCCGTCGCCGGGACCCGTCGTCGTTCGTCGCCGGCGGCCGAGCGGGGACGGTGCGATGCCTGATCCCTGTTCACGTATGGGAAGAGGTGCCTCGGGTGCTGGCCGACCGCCACCGCGAGGGCGGCAAGTTCGACCTGGGACGGGCGCTGGCGCTGTGGAAGTTCCGGTACGCGCCCGTCCTGTACGTCGTGGACACCGCCGGCTTGCCGATGACCCCCGAGGCTCAGGTCCTCGCCGGACGGGACGCCTCCGATGTGCCGATGCTGCTACTGGCCGGGGTGATCGCCCCGGTGGTCATCATCGGGACCGACGCGGACCTCGTCGACAGCGGGCTCGCGGTCAAGGAGTGGCGGGAGCTGCGCTCGGCCCTGGGGGACGTGGGGGTCACGGAGGGCAAGATGATCGACCTGGAACGGCAGACCAGCGTCTTCCTGAACATCACGGAGCACCGGGGGTTCCCGTTCTGCGCGCGCCGATGAGTCTGGCCTGGGTCGACGGTCATAGTTGGCGACACGGCCGGTTCGGACCCAACAAGGAGCAGCACATGGTGATCGTCGCAGGGCACATCGTTGTCGACCCTCAACAGCGTGAGTCCTATCTCGCAGGCTGTGTGAGCGTTGTGGAACTGGCCCGCCGCACATCGGGCTGCCTCGACTTCGCTATCGCTGCGGACCTGGTGGATTCCGGGCGCATCAACATCTTCGAGCGGTGGGAGTCGCAGGCTGCCGTCGAGGCGTTCCGAGGCGGTGGTGCCGGCGAGGAGCGGGGCGCCGCGATGCTCGCCGCCGCGGTGGCCGAATACGACGTCGCCGAGGTGCGCTCACTGACTTGAGCGGAGCGCGGGTGTCAGTTGGACGGTCCGGAGACCTGACCAGGCTCCCTTGTCCGATGCCCGGCCCCGCTCCAACATGGCCGACCGGCAACCACTACTGACCCGGGGTAAACGTCAGCGACCGAACGAGCCCACCCCCTTACAAGCAGCTCACGCAGACTGGAATGGGCCCACCAGCCGCCCCAGGCCATTTCGTGCGGATCTCGAAAGGCTTGTCATACTTCCCGAATGGAGATGCAAGCCGTGGAGGCGGCGCGGCGTTGGCTGGCTGATCAGGGGGTCAGCCAGGTGCGCGGCGGGTGGGTGAGCGACGAGAAACCGGACGTGCTGATCACCGCCAGCCAGGTGGCGCATTCCTGGGCCGCCGACGTGTTCGCCGAAGACCTGCGGGCAGCTGACCAGGTACGGCTGGCCTTCGGGCTGCTGGACCTCCTCGACGATTATTGGGTCACCTGCGAGATCCGGTTCGCGGACGAGAGCGCGGAGGGTCCCCTGCCGGCCGACGTGCTGTGGGACGGCTACCGTCAGCGATTGGAGGCGGAAAGGGACGTCGAGGCCGTCACCTATTCGCTGTGGGTGGACTGGTTCGAGAACCACAGCACTTCGGCGACGGCCTTCGCCGAAGTGCTCGGTAAGGACATCGACCGCATGGTGGCCGATCCATCGAAAGCCCTGCTCCGCCGAGCCTGTCGGGTCCTAGAGTGCTCGGGCCCAGTGCGCTGGCCCGTGAAGGAGCCGACGTACCGCGCCGCAATGCGGCTCCCCGCCCTGCACCCAGCCCTCTTCCGCGGCCTCTTGGCCGGTTTCCACGATGTCTACGGCGACTTGGAGTCAGCCGCCGCACTGGCCCTCCTCAACCAGTTGGACCTCCCGACACACACCCAGCACCGTGCGGAACTGCGCCAGGTGCTCGCCGCAGGGCACAGGAATCACTACCGCAGCCCCGGCGCCTGGGACGCCGCGGTTCGCTCCTGCTCCTGAGCGGTACGCCCGCCCCGGCGTCGACGCGTACATCCCGCCGCCGGCCCACCGGCGTGAACAAGCTTGAACGCGGCTCCATCGGGCGGGCTCGCGCGACCGCAGTCAGGCCAGTCAGGCAGTCCGGCCAGGTGGTCAGGGGTCAGGTGGTCAGTCCGAGTGTGGTCAGGCGGTCGGGATCGCTGAGGATGTCGAGTCCGGTGATACGGCCGTCCTGGATGGTGAACGACATGACGGACAGCGGTCGCCTCCCGCTGAACGAGACGACGCCGGGCGTACCGTTGACCAGTACCAGGCGCGCGTCCGCCGCGAAGCGGGCGAAGGTGATCGCCTGGGACGCCACGTCGGCTGCGCCGCGCCGCAGGATGCTCGGGACGAGCGTGCCGCCGTCGGAGCGCGCGACCACGTGGGGGTCGAGGACGGCCAGGAGTGCTTCGAAGTCGCCGCCGCGGGAGGCGGCCAGAAAGGCATCCACGACGTCGCGCTTACGGGCGAGGTCGGTGTCGGCCGCCGGGGCTGCGCCCT
The DNA here is from genome assembly GCF_042717135.1 of Streptomyces sp. NPDC058620. NCBI lineage: Bacteria > Bacillati > Actinomycetota > Actinomycetes > Kitasatosporales > Streptomycetaceae > Streptomyces > Streptomyces sp. NPDC058620. The sequence goes on along the minus strand of NZ_JBHXQO010000095.1, from coordinate 11,047 downwards.
GGACCCGGCGGCGGGCGCGGCTGGCGAGCTGTCGGGTGGAGACCGTGGTCCGGCCGAGGATGGGGGCGATGTCGTCGAAGGGCACGTCGAACATGTCGTGCAGGACGAAGGCGAGTCGCTCGGCCGGGGAGAGGGCTTCCAGCACGACCATCAATGCGATGCCCACCGCGTCCGCGACCAGGACCTCCTGTTCAGGGTTGATGCGGCCGAGTGGGGTGACCACCGGGTCCGGAAGCCGGACCGGTCCCTCCTGCTCGGGCAGCGGCTCCTCGCGTCGCGAGGTACGCGAGCGCAACATGTCCAGACATACCCGGCTGACGACCGTGGTAAGCCATGCTCCCAGGTTCTTCACCTCGCTGGTATCCGTGCGGCTGAGCTTGAGCCAGGTGTCCTGGACGGCGTCCTCCGCCTCCGCGAGCGATCCCAGCATGCGGTAGGCCACCGCCCGGAGTCCGGGCCGCTCCGCCTCGAAACGATCGGTCAGAAAGAATTTCTCACTCACCTGTCACACCCCCGCGTCCGTATCCGTCGGTCCAGTAACAGACGCCAGCCAATGACCAGGAGAGAATCAAATGAGCGCCACGATCACCGCCACCGCCCGGATGAAGAACCCCGCCAAGGTCCTGCCGGACGCCATGAAGGGCATCCAGAACATCTACAAGGCCATGTACCAGGGCGGCGTCTCCCCGCAGACCCTGGAGCTGGTCCACCTGCGGGCCAGCCAGATCAACAGCTGCGGCGCCTGCGTGTCCGCCGGCGTGGCGGGCGCGAAGAAGCACGGCGAGACCGACGAACGCCTGCACGCCGTGGCCGCTTGGCGTGAGGCGCCGTTCTTCACCGCGGAGGAGCGCGCGGCCCTGGCGCTGACCGAGGCCGCCACCCGGATCGCCGACCGCTCCGGCAAGGCCGTCCCCGACGCGATCTGGGACGAGGCCGCGGACCACTTCGACGAGGAGCAGCTCTCGGCCATCATTCTGATGATCGGCCTCACCAACTTCTTCAACCGCATCAACACCACCATCGAGGAGCCCGCCGGCACCACGTGGTGATCGGTGCCGCAGCCCTGGGGCCATAGCCCGGGGCGATGCCTGTCCCGAGCCGGTGCTGGTGGTCGCGGAACTCTGCCGCCGGCACTGGCTCCGGCTCACAGTGACGTCACGTGCGACACCGGCGCTGCCCGGACTCATGGACCGTCCGATTCCCGCCCTCATGAGATGTCTGTCATGCGGCGCCGTCGGAGGGCGGGGCGACAGCTCTGCTCCGCGCCTGGGACGCGACGTGGCGGGCTGTCTGCTTTTCGGCCCGCCGCGCCGCCTGGTCGGTGCGCGGGAGCCGGCGGGTGGGATCACCGGTCTGCCGGGGTGAGGGTGAAGAGGCGACCGGCGAGGTCGGCGCCGGTGATGGTGCCGCTGTCGTCGCGGGTGAAGAAGCCGCGCTGGCCGGTGAGGCCGCCGCTGGTGACGATGTACTCGTCGGCGTGGCCGGGCAGCAGGCCGAGGGCGGCCGGGGGGAGGTCCGGGGGCAGTTCGGTGTCGGCAGCCGCGCGGATCTCCTGTTTGATGTCGCAGGCGATCGTCAGTTCGGCTCCGTCGGTGGCGATGGTGAGCTTCATGAGCTCGTTCTCGTAGCTGCCAGCGATCTCGTGGGCGCGGTTCTCGTCGTACGGGATCGGCTCCGGGGTCTGCTCGACCACTCCCAGGTGGTGTTCGAGGGCCCACCGCAGGGCGGCCTGGTTGAAGGCGAGGCCGGTGTCGGGGCCCGCGTTGGACAGCACGACGACCGCGAAGTCGTGTTCGGGCACGATCAGCAACTCGGCGAACTGGCCGTTGGCGGAACCGCCGTGACCCGCCGTCCGCACGCCCTCCACCTCGCGCAGGAACCAGCAGACGCCGAAGGCGTCGCCGAGTGTGGAGCCGCGCAGCTCGACGCTCTCCTGCCGCATCCGCTGTACGGCCTTGGCCGGCAGGAGGGGGGTGCCGTCCTGGGTCTGGCCGTCGCCGAGGTGGAAGCGGGCCCAGCGGAGCAGGTCCGCAGCCGAGGCGGCGGTGCCCCCTCCGGGGTTGTTGGCACGGCTGTCCTTCCACTGGCGGACCACGGCCGGCTTGCCGTCGTCGCCGACGTTGTGCCCGACGGCGAAGCGCAGGGTCATGACGTCGTCGACCGAGAGGGAGGTGTGTTCCAGCCCCAGCGGCTCCAACAGCAGAGCGGCGATGGCCTGCTCATAGGTCTGGCCGGTGACCTTCTCGATGACCCGCCCCGCCAGGTTGTACCCGATCTGGCTGTAGGAGGCGCGGGTGCCGGGTTGTGCGATCAGCTCCGAGTCGGCCATGTTCGCCACGTAGGCGGCCAGGGCGTCGTCCCCCTCGCCGGTGTCGACAGCCATCCGCCAGTCCAGCCCGGCGGTGTGGTTGAGCAGTTGGAACACCGTGATCTCCGCGGTGGCCTGCTCGTCGGGGAGCACCAGCTCGGGGACGTAGCGACGGACTGGCGCGTCCAGGTCGACCTGGCCGTTCGCCGCCAGGCGCATCAGCGCGGTCGCCGTGTAGGTCTTGCTGACGGAGCCCAGTAGGAACAGCGTCTGTTCGTCGACGGGCAGCGCGTGGTCGACGCTGGTGACCCCGTGGCAGGCGTACGTCTCCTGTCCGGCGGCCCAGACGCCGACGGCGGCGCCGGGCAGGCCGTACTCCTCGGCCGTCTTCGCGACGAAGGCGGCCAGTGAGTTCTGCGACATGACATCTCCCCCTCTTGATCCCGGCGTGCCACCACGATGGCGGCCGCACCCCCACGGACTTGCACTGTGTTCAAGTGGAACGTTACGCGAGACTTGCACGCTGTGCAAGTGCTTCTTGGCCTTCCTTTGGCCGCTCGGGCGCCCACGCGAAAGGCCCGGGTCACCGACCCGGGCCCTGATCCGAAAGTCCGTCAGCTCACCTGGCGGGGCTGTCCGGCCGCCAGGCCGGACAGCAGCGCCCCGAGCCCGAACTCGAAGCTCTCTTGCGGAGCTTCGGCGTAGCCGACGGACGAATCGGCGGCGGAGTCGATCCGGGCCCGCAATCGGGGGAATCCGGCGGCGGCCTCGACCGCCTCCTTCATCACCGCGCCGAACACCTCCACGGGGTCGCCGCCCTCGCGCGCGATCCGGCGGGTGAGTGAGACGGTGGCGGCGGCCGGCGCGGCGTTGCCGAGCACGTAGGTGAAGACGGCGGCGGCCGCCCGGTCGGCCTGCGGGCCGACGAAGCCGGCCTTCTCGTACACGGCGAGGCTGTGGTCGTCATGGCGGGCCTTGCCGGTGCCGTGGAAGAGGTGACTGGCGAACGCCTGTACCAGCCAGGGGTGACGGGTGAACATCGCGTACAGGTCACCGGCCATCGCGGTGGCCGCGGTGCGCCAGTCCACCGCGTCGAGGTCGGGGAGGCGGATCTCGCCCCAGACCCGGTCCCCGGCGAGTACGAGCAGGTCGTCCTTGTTCTTGACGTGCCAGTAGACGGCGGTGGCGGCGGAGTTGAGCCGCTTGCCCAGGGCGCGCATGTTGAGGCCCTCCAGGCCCTCGGCGTCGAGCAGCTCGACGGCGGTCCGGATGATCTGCTCGCGGGTCAGTGTGTCACGTGGCATGGATCTCACGATAAGGCCGAGCGGGCAGCTTGAACAAAGTTCAGGTCGGATCTTGCACATTGTTCAAGTCCAGGTCTACAGTTCTCGGCATCGGGACTTGAACGTCGTAAAAGTCGCGATCGTGCTTAGCCCCCCTGTCAGGAGAGTTCCGTGAACACCCTCGCCGCCGTCGCCCAGATCTTCGTCGCCACCGCATTCGCCTCCATCCCGCTGCTCCGCCACCGCTTCGGCGCCGCCGCCAAGGCCGCCGCCGTCGCCGAGCTGGAGCGCCAAGGCGTCCGCCCCGCCGTTCTGGAGGAGAACAGGATCCGCTTCGACGCCAGCGGCCACGAATGGTGGGCACCCGGCTCGTTCGCCGCCGCGAGCCTGGTCACCGCTGCCCTCAACCTGACAGGGAACCCGCTTGGCACTACGCTGACCTGGGTCTTCTCCACCATCGCGTTCCTGGCGAACATCCTCATCCTGCAGAGCCAGCTCGGCGCCGTGAAGTCGGTGCGCGCCGCCTTCCGCCGCAAGGGCGACCCGGAGCTGCTGAGCATCGAGGTCCCCGCCTTCCTCAAGGCCGCCGAAGGCGCCTTCCCCGCTTGGACCCGGACTCTCCAGCACGTCCGCCACACCGTCGTCTTCGCCGGCTCCGCCCTCGCCCTGACCGCCGCCGCCCTCGCCTGACACCCGCTACTGGCTGTGTTCATCACCGCGCCGGGCGCCTCGCCCGTACCGGCTACGGTTGAAGCGCGCTCCTGGGGGTGCGCTTGCGCAGGGAGTGGGATCGAGCCGCAGGAGGCACTGTGGAAGACCTACAACCCGGGTGGAGCCTCTCGTTGTCGCCTCCGGTGGCCAGCCGGTGGCCGGACGCCTTCGGACGACGAAATATCAGCGAGCACAGACCGACCAACCGCATGTGCTCTGATCAGGCAAAATGTCACTCAGCAGCACGACCAGGCACCACGCAGCACGAACGCTGACGGTCTCGTAATGCGTAGGTCTCGGGTTCGAATCCCGAAGGCGGCTCCGCGAAAGCCCCGGGACTCCTCACCGGGACCTGGGGCTTTTTCTTGTGCCCGGACGGACCGAACGGGGGCCGAACGGGGGCGGCACGCCGATCTTCGCGCCCTCATCGCGCGAAGCCCGTGTGAAGTGGGGCACAGCAGAACTCGGCCAGGGGGTGGCTGAAAAGGTCGCACACACCATGCCTGATCAGCGCACTTCCATGGCGTTGACGCGTATAACTTTATGCCGCGCTCGCATTTGAGTAAATTAGAGGTTGTCTCACGTGGTGAGTTCGGCAAGCTTCTCAATCACGAGCGTGGCGACCAGCCGAGGCTGATCACGCCCAAAAAATGAGTGCGCGGCTGCGTGGCGTCAGCCGATCATGTGAGTATGACCGATCCGTTGGCAATCAGTGCCTTGACTTTGCAGCACAGGATCCCGGATGACTGGGCGGCGGACCCATGGGCCGAGGTGCGTCCCCTGATCGATGGTGTTGACGTTCTGAAGAGAGTCCACCCGGAAGGGGTGGCACTCAGTTGCCGACACTGGACAGGCTCGGCCGAAAGCTGGCCGCTGGCGGTCACGAAGGAGCCGCGCAGGGTCGTGATCACCGAGCCGACCTGCACCGCTGGCTGCTGCGGCGCCCTGTACGTCACCATGCGCCGTGAGGGCGACCAAGTGATCTGGGACGCCTGGGAAAACACCAGCAACATCACTGCCGCGCCCGCGGACATCCGCTTCGATGCTGCCCAGTACGAAGCCGAACTCGCACGGGCCGCGGCGGACCTCAGCTGGGAAGAGCCGGTAGACACCGTTGCCCGGCTCCTCGAGCAGACCCTTACGGGCAGCGGCTGGTTCGAGCAGTGGGGCTGCGTTCTCACCGGGGTCTGGCCACGACGCGAGGAGCCCGACATCCCCCAGGAGCTCACCAGCCCCGAGGGGGTCGATGTCGAGTTCCACCACGTCCAGGCACCGGGAGAACGTGCATGTTCCTACGCGTACGAATTGTTCGTCACCCACGATCAGTCCGTGGAGGAGCAGGTACGGCAGCTCGCGGCCGGCATTCTGGCGGACGATCCGCGGAAGACCGCTGAGTTCCGAAAACGGTGAGGGCCAAGTGCAGGAACGCGCGAGCTGAGAGTGGCCACGTCCTTGACGGGGCCCGCCCTCTGCCAAGGCAGCTTCGCCCTGATCGTTTCCTGGGAACGGGTCTCACACGGTGAGTCTGGCGAGTTTCTTGTAGCAGGTCAGGGTGGCGGCGAGGCCGAGGAAGGCGAGGAAGTGGCTGCCCTTTCGTTCGTACCGGACGGTGAGGCGGCGGTAGCCGAAGAGCCAGGAGATCGACCGCTCGATCTTCCAGCGGTGCCGACCGAGCCGCTCACCCGACTCGATACCGGGACGGGCGATCCGTGCAACAAGATTCCGGCTGCGGAGCCAGCGGAGGTGCTCTGCGGAGTAATACGCCTTGTCCGCCCGGACCTTCACCGGCTTCCTCCGGCGTGGTCCGCGCCGAGAACGGACGGCGGGGATGCCGAGAACCAACGGCTTGAACGCCTGACTGTCGTGCACGTTCGCGCCGGACACCGCGACGGCCAGCGGCAGGCCCTGGGCCTCGGACAGCACGTGCAGGAACCTCGGCCGCAGCAAGCCCGGACACTCCGGGGCCCGGGCCCTGGCGCGACCGCTGAGCACGGCTCGCGCGGCGGCCTGCGCATCAAACGGGTCCGACTTCCCGAGCAGCCTGCGGGCCGTGCGGTCGGGCCGATTCATTTCGAACACCTGGATCTGCTGGGCCAGCAAGTAGCGAGACAAGCCTGCGCCGAAGGTGCCGGTGCCCTCCACACCGGCCCGGCGCACCGTACCCCGCTTGCGGGCCCAGACGAGCAGCCGTCAGTAGCCGGACGCCGTGGCCGGGAAGGACTCGGTGCCCAGAACCTTCCCCAGCGAGGAGATCACGGCGGCGACATGCACCTCGCCGTGGGTGTCCACGCCCAAGACGACCTCGCGCCGAACGGGAGGATCCGTGCTGGAGGAGGTATTGCGTTGTCTGGTCGTCATGATGGTTCGCCTCCCGCGTCGTGACGTGCTGAGTAGCCGTCACTGGCCCGGGCGGTCTGAACTGTGATGGCGCCTGATCGTCGGCAAAACCCCTATGGGGACACGCCCTGTGGCTCGGTGACAGCAGGCACCATCCCGCGACGACAGTCGATAGGTCCGTGACTGGACACTTCGGTCAAAGATCTCAAGAGTCAGACCCCCGCCCGGGACGGCACTGCACAACCGTCCCATCGATCCCCGTACAACGGCATGACTCGATCACTGCCGGATGGCTTCGCCCGAACCGATGTTCAATCTGGTTGGGCTGGCTGACAAGGCGTTGCCCTTCGTCCACTCGTGACCGGTATTGACGGGGAGGCGTCACGCAAGGAGGTGGTGACCTCACCGGCTGCGGCAGCTGCGGCTCCTACTCCGTGATCAGCACCCCGATCGCCAACTCACCGGAAGAGGACTCGTGGATCTGCTTCGACTGCGGATCGACCCACGAAGGCGTCTGTACCTTCTGCGACCAGGCCGGCGCCCTCGTCCCAAATATGGACATGTGCAGCGACTGCTACCAGATCCGTCTCGGCCAGTTCTGACCTTGACGTGCAGCCCCGACTCATCTCGCGCTGGGGTTGAACGTGAAGGTCACAGCAGGTACGAGAAGCGCAGTGCCCCGCCCTCCTCGCGGTAGCGGCCCTGGCCGCGCTTTCCGTAGGGGTTGGGGAGCATCTGGATGGCCATCTTGTGAGGGGTGAGGGCGTGGGTGACCACCAGGAGGCGCCAGCGGTCGTTGCCCGCGTGCTGGCGGGCCGCGCGGACCTCGCTCTCTCCCAGCTCGAAGCGGCCGCCTTCGCCTCCGGTCGCCTTCACCTCGTACAGGTAGGGCCGGCTGCCGGAGCCGACCCGGAAGTCGAAGCCGAGGCCGTCGTCGCCGGACGGGCCGGGGAAGGCTTTGCGGCGGTTGCCCGACACCCAGCCGGTCTCGTCCATGCTGTCCGGGTAGCGCGCACACAGCCACTGGTACGCGTACCACTCGCCCACGTACCCGATGGCCTCCCGCTGGGCCGTAGTCAGCCCTCTGCCCGTGCCGCCTCCGTACCGCCATCCGCGCGTGCGACCGGTGGCTTGGGTGCGCCCGGACTGGGGACGGGGGTCCGTGAAGCGGAGCGGCCCCGCGGCGGTGATGCCCGGCGCCGAGCCGCTCTGCAGGACCCGGTCGAGTCCGCGGGTGAGGGCGGTGAAGTCGCCGGAGTCCACGTCGAAGTTGCGGCCGCCGACGGAGATCGACCGCCGTTTGCGCTCCTGTTCGCGGCGCTCGTGTTCCGCCTTGTTGCGCACCCGGTCCAGGTCAGCCTCGGACAGCCCGTGCTGTTCGGGTCGTCGGCTGGCTGGCGGCCCTCGGCCAGTGGCCCCACGGGATGGCGGTGGCGACGGATCGACCGGGACGAGGGCATGCGGCACCAGGCGTTCCTCACCGACGCCCCGTTCGCCTCCGGCCCGGCCCAGTTCCTTGAGGTCCGCCACCGCGGACACGCATGCGTCGAAGACCACATCCGGTGCGGCAAGACCACCGGTTTCGGCCGCTTCCCCTCCCGCCGCTTCGGCGTCAACGCCGTCTGGCTCGAACTCAGCCTCGCGGCGATCGACCTCCTGGCCTGGACCCGCGTCCTCCTGCTGGACGGCGAACTCGCGGCCGCCGAACCCAAGAAACTCCGCTACCGGCTCCTGCACGTCGCCGCCCGGATCACCCGGGGCGGCCGCCGCCTCCACCTCCGGATATCGGCGACCTGGCCCTGGCGACATGAGCTCGCGGCCGCATTCCACCGCCTGACCGCACTGCCTCGCCCCGCCAGCTGACTCGCCGCCCCCGCCCGCCTCGACTCAAGGACCTTGGAGAACCCGACCCCGCGTCGGGCCCTCACCATGCCCACCGGCCGACGCGGCCTCAAACAACCTTGCTCAGCCGCCCACCAGCCCCAACTGAAACGCCGAGTTTAGGGCACCCGGGCTTCGGGCGCTTCTGCGCACCGAAAGGGGCCATCACCGCGGTACACGGCCTCGTTTTCCTACGGGTCTATGGGTTGACTCACTGGGGCAACCGGGGCCGCCAGCACACGGCACGGCGGCTCGTCGGATAGCCTGCTGTTCGGCAGGTGCGCCTGCCCACTCCGAGTTCGCTGTGCGCCCACGCCGCACCGAGCGCTCGAGGTGGAAGGTTCAGGAGCATGGGCTACGCCGCCCCTCCAGGAATCGCGCGCTGCTGCTTCCTGCCCTGGTGATCTCTCTCCGGGCGCTGCGTGGGAGCCCCGGCCAGGAGAAACCCCATGACGCGCAACCGGACGGTCAAGCAGGCGAACCGGCGGCGAGCCGCCACCCAGAACATTCCCTACACGCTGGCCCGACAGCAGTGGCAGGAGCCTCTGTTCGAAGGCTTCGGCGAGCTGGAAAACGAGGACACGGCGTGCTGCTGGGTCTTCGAGGACCTGGCCGCAGGCTTGAATGAGTGCCTAGCCTGCGAGGGCACAGCCGGCCTGGCGGCCGAAGTCGACCGGTTGGCCAAGTCGATGCTTTCCCGGGACTCGCACTACACCTACGGCAGCAGCCACGGAGTCCTGATGACCGTCGAGGCTGTGTGTCTGCCCCTCCTCAGTCGTAACGGGATCAAGTCCAGCGCGGAAGGCGAGATCGTCTGGCGCGAGCCCACGTTGAGCGGGGCCGATCACGCTCTCGGGTCGGCGGCCCTTCGCGGTCTGGAAGGTGCGGCGCACCGAGCCTGGGCGGCAAACGCGCCATACTGACGGCCCTTGACGGGCTGCTGCTCGTAGGACCAGGCGTGTCCGGTATGGCAGTACTCCGCCACCGGCAGCGGCTCCACGCCGGCACGCATGCGGCTGGTGTACAGCTGGCCTTCGAGGTGATCGATCTCGTGCTGGACCACCCCGCCACCGCCCGCGGCTCTCTCCACGGCTGCCCGCGACGGGGGCGATGCCGTCGGCCTCCGGTTCGCCGTCGCGGCTTCCGTCTGGCCGACGCCAACGGTGGCGGCCGGCCGAAAGGCCACCGACGCCCCATGGTTCCGGTGGTCACCGGGGCGGCCGCCCCGGTCCGGCCGTACGCGGGCCGAACCCCGGATCATGCGCCGTTCCCCGGCCCCTCAAACGGCCCCGGGGCCCCGCCGCCCCGAACTGCACCATCCTGCGGACGGTCCTGCAGCCTCGTGCCAGCCGACGGCCTTCCGTTCGACCGGCGGCCTCGCCATCGTTGACGGCACAGACGGAACGCCGCCCCCCGGGCCCCTCGGGGCCCGGGGGCCGCGCTGCCGTACGGACCTGGCGGGATGTTCCAGGTTCCCGTCCAGGCTGACAGAGGAGGGAACGTGCAGCAGGTCAGAACACCACGCTGGGCGGCCGTCGGGCCGCTCGACGAGGGCGCCGAGGGGCAGGTCTTCGGTGGTGCGGCACCGGTCGCCGCCACCCAGGTGGTCGTCACCATCGCCGCAGCCGTGGTCGTCGCCTACGCGGCCGGCGCCATCATCGGCAACACGGTCGCACCCGTACACGAGTGACCGGTTCCCGACGGGCGACGGTCGCGAGAGCCTCCGCATGCCCGGCCACCACGGCCACGACGCGCGCCCTGTCCGAGAACGACGCCGGACACACCGGCACGGCCGCCGCCCCGCTCGCCTAGGTCCACATCGCCATCGCGGTTTCGGAGTTCTGCGGCGGGATGGCGATGGGCCACATCATCGCGGGCAGCGAGGACCCGCACCTCTGAGCGGGCTCCTTACCACGGCCCACGCACTCTCCGCACCATCGAACGCACAAGGAGGAAGACCATGAACCTTTCCGGCTGCCCGGTCACCCCGGCCACGGCCCGCGAACTGTCCGAGAACGACCCCGGGTTCAACGCCACGGGGGCCGCCCCGGTCGCCGCCACGCCGGTGGTCCTGGCGGCGGGATTCGCGCTCGGCGTGATGGTCAGTCAGGCGATCGGCGACTCGAAGCCGATCGACGAGTGACCGCAAGCTTCACCTGGATCAGGACACGGACAAGGACGACAAGGAGATCGAGATGAACGACGTTTCCTTCCTGAAGAGACCCGGTGCCCTCACCGACATCAGGATCGACGACCCGGAGGGCCGCTACGCCACCGCCCATGCGCCTGTCATGGCCACGCCACTGGGGATAGCGGCAGGCGTGGTCGTCGGCTACGCGCTGGTGAACGCGTTCGTGGCCGGGCGGGACGGTACGCCCATCAAGCCCGTGCCCATGGACACGCCCTTCGGCTGACGCAGACGTCCGGTCCCGGGCGGCGCCCCCCCCGGCCGGGGCCCGGCCGGGGCGGGCCCCCGCCGCCCGCCCCCGGAAGCGTGCGGATACCGGCCGGGCGCCCCCCCAACCAC
>NZ_JBHXQO010000094.1:0-14316 GCF_042717135.1 Streptomyces sp. NPDC058620 | reverse complement strand
ACATCTGCGGCAACACCGTCAACATCGTCGGGGCCCTCAACCCCGCCTTCGGCAACGTGTGCATCAACAGCGACGGCGGCTTCAAGGGCGACCACGGCAAGTACTGACAGCACCAAGTCCTGGACCCGGCGCGCTCACCGCGCCGTCACAGCCAGCACCGACCTGTGAGCCAGCCGCAGCGCACAGCCCGGTAAAGACCGGCCTCCCCTCATCCTCCAGCGGAGGCCGGTCTCATGACGACAACGCCCTGATCGGCGATGGCCAGGCGCAGCCGTGTGACCCGGATCGGGTAGCAGAAGACGCCTTGACCAGCGTCGGAGACAAGCGAGTCGCCAGCCACATAGCCGACAACCCGGGCCGCTCGGTGAGGATGCCGCGGTTGACCGGGCGTTTCAGCTTGGCGCGGATGCCTTCGGTGTGTCGTGACTCCAGTCCGATACCGAGCGCGTGGGAGACGTCCTTGGCGCGTAGTCCTTCTTCCTCCTGTTCGAAGAGGATGAGGATTTCGCGGTAGCCGGGTGGCAGTTGCCCGGGCGGATCGGCCGTCCTCGGAGGTCAGTTCCAGAACGATCTCGTGCGTATGTTCAGGCGTTCCAGGGTGCGTTCTGCGGCGGCGAGTTGCCCGCACTATCTCGACGTCGATGCCGAGGCGGGCGGCGTGTTCGACGACGCCGTTTTTGAACCCTGCGTCCCTCCAGGCTTTGGTCACGGTGGGCGCGGCGGCGGTCTTGTCCAGCAGGGCGATGCCGATCGCGTTGTCGTGCACGCTCGCGGCGACCACGACGACGGCGATGACCAGGCCGAGGACGTCGGTGGCGATGCCCGGCTTGCGGTCCGGGCTCTTCTTGCCCGGATCCAGCCCAGTCGTCTCCTTCGGCGCGTGAACCGAAGCCCGTACCGTCTGCGAGTTGAGGACCACGGCGGTGGGGTACTCGTCACATTCCCCATCGTGCCCGTCACCGCCGTAGCCGGCGGCGCACTGCTGGCCTGCGCCGGAGCCATGGCCCTGCGCCGGCGGCGCGCCGGCCAGGCATGAGCAGCCCGCTCTTCTCCGGTCGCCCGCCCCGCTCCTGGCGGGGCGGGACCTGGGGCGTGCAGGTTCTTATCAGCGGTGAATCTTGGCTAGTTCGGCGTTGAACTGGGCACCGATGAGCAGGGCGAGATTGGACAGCCAGACCCACACCAGGAAGACGACGATCCCAGCGAGGGAGCCGTACAGCCGATTGTAGGAGCCGACCTGCGAGGCATAGAGAGCGAAGCCGGCGGAGGCGGCGAGCCACAGGATTATGGCCAGAGCGTCTCCCAGAAGTCTTTGCCGCACGCCGCGCGTCTGGGCCGGTCCCGAGCGGAACAACACCAGCACCAGGACGGCAACCAGGCCCAGCAGAAGTGGCCACTTCAGTACGTTCCAGCGGCCAGCTGCTGCGCATCAGCCTGCTCGACGGCCGGACGGAGTTCGTCAACGCCGGGCACCCCTGGCCGCTGCGGATTCGCGACGGGAAGGTCGAGGAGATCGTTCCGAAAGTCGACCGGCCGTTCGGTCTCAACGTCCGTACATCACAGGCCAACACCTACCGCATGCAGACGCTGGACCTACGGTCAGGCGACCGGCTGATCATGCTGACCGACGGAATGCTGGAACGCCACGCCGAGAACCTCGACCTCGCAGACCTCATCATCCGCACCCGCGAACTGCACCCCCGCGAAGCCGCCCGCACTCTCATCAAAACGATCGTCGACGCCGGAGACGGTCACCTCCACGACGACGCAACCGTCATGTGCCTGGACTGGCACGGCGTCCACAACTCCGAGCGCGACGCCACCAACGGCGCCGACCTCACCGACGCCTCACCACCATCAACGACAGGACCACCCGCTCTCCACCGATGACCCGGGCGGTCGAGGGCATGAGGCACGGCACGCAACCGGGCCTATCCGGCTCGGGTCAACGTCTGCCTTTCCGCTCGGCGCATGCCGTCTCCTTCGTGGCGCGGCCACCGGACCGAGCGGGCCAGAACGCAGAGCACCGGCTTCATTAAGTGCCTGCTTCTGATGTCAGTGGTTTGATCGCTGCAGGTCGGGGGCAAGCGGGCCGTGTGTCGTCTGTCCCGTCCGAACTCGCGTCGCGGGTGCGGTATGCCCTGATCCAGGCGGGTTTTTACCTGGTCGGCGACGTGTCAAGCGATGCCAGGCCAGGACTTCGGGTATCGGAAGCCCCGGCCGGAGTTTTGATCACGTGGACCGCTTCGGACGGGTTCTCCGCACTGCAGCCTGGAGCCTCGGGCGACACCATGAAGGCCATCGTGCAAGCGGCAGTCTCGGGCCTGCTGGTGCAGCTCGGACACGCGGTCAAAGCACCGTCCGATGACGGTGACCTTCTTGTTCTGGCAGAGGCTCCCGATGCCGGCGCCTAGGTCTAGTTGCTCGTTTCAACGTCCACGGAGCGACGTGCCTCTCTGACGTTGGGGTCAGAGCATGGATGGAAACCGCTCGGGGCTCTTGCGTCCCTTGGTAATGCGGCGGGTCATGACGGTGATGGCTGCCAGGTGCTGAGGGTTTCGGAGTGCTGGACGAGTCGTTCGTAGTCGCGTGCGTGTCTGCGGGCCCGCATCATCCAGGACCAGGTCCGTTCCACGACCCAGCGGCGGGGCAGGACGATGAAGCCGGAGGGGTCCCTGGGTCTGCTGACGGTCTTGATCGTCAGGTTCAGGTACTCCTTTGCCCAGGTCACAAGCTTGCCGGCGTAGGCGGAGCCCGCCCAGACGATCGTGATCTCGGGGTGCATGAGGCGGAGGCGGAAGAGGAGAGGTGGACCGGCGGCTGTCGGTTTCGCCGGAGGGCCCCGTGCGCTGCGGTCAAGGCCGTGCCCGGATGGTCCGCGCCTCGTACGCACGGCTGGACCGGCTGGTTGGTTCCGCGCCGTCGCGGTGAAGGGCCGAGCCCCCGGGATCAGCGGGAGCGGGTGGCGTTTGCGTCGGCCACGACCGGGCAAGTACCCGGCTGAGATTTCTCAGCCGGGTACTTGCCCGGGTCCCGCGCTCCACTGGCTGCCCGTCAGCGCTTACCTAGACACCGGCCAGGCGCTGCCGACCACGACGGGCGAGGTCGTGCGCCAGGGCGAGGACCTCGGCCGGTGGGTCACCTCGGTCCGGCACGGCTGGGACCAGCTCACCTGCGTGCAGCAGTGGATGTGCGAGCAGGTCCTCGGTATCGAGCCCGCCGATGAGGAGGAGAAACCGAAGCCGCGGACCAGCCAGGCGGACAAGTGGGCAATGCACTATGCATGCCGTACCCAACCCATTCGGCTGCGGCGTAATGATCAGCATGTATCACCTACGGTGCCGCTCGACCGAGTTGATCCCTGCGGGAGACGCCGACCTACCTCCACGGACGAGGGCCACGCCTTGGTGCGCGGCCCTCATCGGGTGTGTGTCCATTCCCTCTGAGTCGCCGGGCCGGCTTCAGTGTCCGGTCGCCCGCTACCGGCCGGCTGCTCGGGGAAGGGTCAGGCCGGGGTGATGTTCTCGGCCTGGGGGCCCTTCTGGCCCTGGGTGATGTCGAACGTGACGGTCTGGCCCTCCTGGAGCTCGCGGAAGCCCGAGGAGTTGATCGCGGAGTAGTGGGCGAAGACGTCCGGGCCGCCGCCGTCCTGGGCGATGAAGCCGAAGCCCTTCTCAGCGTTGAACCACTTCACAGTTCCCGTAGCCATATCCGATGCCTTCCAGTCGATGAACGCCTCCCGCACGACGCGGAAGGCGGAGGTGATCGCCCTGGTTCCTGCGGCGCAGCACAGCGAAACACCCACGCCAAAAGCGTGGGCAAAGGGAACTTCCGAACCACGACAGCTGACCCAAACGCTACACGCCCCCAACCCCCCGTCACCAGAGGAGACGACCAGGAGGGCAAGCACGAACATGAGGCCCAGGGCCCGCCGGTGTCCGGCGGCGCACGACGGTCTCAGGCCGCTGCCGCCGGGTTCGCCGAACCAGCGGCATGGCGGTATCCGGCGTTGATGCGCTGCGCTTCCTCGAGCTGGTCCTTGAGGATCACGATCCGGCAGGCGGCCTCGACCGGGGTGCCCTGATCGACGAGTTCACGGGCGCGGGCGGCGATCCGCAACTGGTAGCGGGAGTAACGCCGGTTTCCGCCGGCGGAACGGAGCGGAGTGATCAGGTGTGCTTCGCCGATCGCGCGGAGGAAACCCTGGGTCGTGCCGAGCATCTCGGCGGCCCGGCCCATCGTGTAAGCGGGGAAGTCATCGTCATCAAGACGGCCGGACGAGTCGTCTGCGCTCATCGCACCTCTTTCTGGAACAAGGAGGGGCCCTGGTGCCTATGGCACCAGGGCCCCGAAGGAACTGCACACGTGGTGGGTTCGACAAGCTTCTCGACCCTGAGCGGTGGCTGTCCCGGCGCGACCATCCGAGGCCGATCACGCCCAAGAAATGATTATGCCGCTGCATGGCGTCAGCCGATCATGTGATTATGACCGGTCCGCTGGCGATCAGTCCCCGAACACCGTGCCGTCCCCGCTCTCGCGGGAGTACGGGGGATTCGCACCCAGAGTCCCGTCAAGGAACTGCAGGCCGCCATCCTGGCCCTGGGCCACACGATCGAACTCGACAAGCACAACACGTCGAGTGACATGGACTGCTACCGTATCTGCGTCCGCCGCCCGCATCCACGTCGTCGCTGACCCTGACCCGTACGGGTCAGGCGACCCAGATCCAGACGGACATCAAAGGGGCGACGTCTGGTCCGTCGACGTGTGGTGACCGGCCGGCGCCCTCTCGGTAGCGTCCGCGATATCTCTTCGCTACGAGGAGCGCCGGGCAACGATCATCTGCGCGGCGGGCAACGGTCTGAAAGAGCGCGCGCCACCCCGCTGATCAGCCACACTCAAGCCCCCCGTGCCGCATCCAACCGGTTAGCCCGCAGGCCAATGTGGGTTCGGCATGCCGTCATCGCTCATGTGCGCCCGCTGCCAGATCCCTTTCCAAGTGAAGGGAGTCTCCGGGACGAACCGGTGCCGCTGCCCGCACGGACATGGCGCCAGCACCCACGCGCACCCACGGCACAGCTCCACCCAGCCGTGCCCGGTCGAGTTCGACTCCAGCGGTCTCTCGTCCCCGCAGGCAGGGCAGCCGGGGAGATCGGCGCCGTCCAGAATCGCGTTCTGTCGCCGGACGTACTCGGGCAGCCGCAGCGACGGATGGCGAAACGGGTCTTCGTACCAGGCGCGGTTCGGGCCCTCCCACCAGCTCCGCAGCCACCACGGTCGCGGGGTCACTACAGCCCGCCGCCCGGCCCGCTTCTCTGCCCGGCGTTGCGCCGCGTACTCCTTCGCCCGCGCGAGCCACAGCACCCGCGCCTCATACAGTTCCTCCACCGCCCGCACCAGCGCGTCCGGGTCCGCCTCCAGCCGCCGGGGGATCGCGGCGCTGAGCGTGAGGTGGTGGTACGTCGCCCGGAAGCCGTACGGCGCAAAGAGAGTGATACAGGTCCGCAGCGCGCTGTGCCGACGGAGAAGGGAGAGGCGGGCGTCGTGCACGCGCGTTCGGTGGGTCAGGAAGCTGGTCATCGTGTAGGCCTCAGGTCCAGTGCCCGTGCCAGGGCGGCAGTGACGGCGGCAGCGTGTGCCGGCAGGTGTTGTTCGGCCCAGGTTCCGGCGAGGCTAAGGAAGTTTTGCAAGTCCTGCTGGGCACCGGCCACGAGCGCGCGTACCTCGTCTACTGGCAGCTCGATCACCGGACTGCCGTCCTTTGCGTAGGCGTCGAGAGTCAGCCGGACGGTGTCGCCGACGCGTTCGGCCACCGAGGAGGGATCGTGGCCGAAGTAGGAGCAGCCGGTGCCGTCGAGCGCCTCCAGCCAGTCCCGCCAGGTTTCCAGGCCATTGCAGCAGCCCGGTTCGACGAAGACGGTGTCGGTGGTGTTGTCGGTCACCCGGAACCCTCCGGCGGCGAACAGATCAGGCATGGTGAGCAGCCCGTGCAGGAGCGTGCCGAGCGGGTCGGTCGGGCACGGCCCGTGCTCCTCCTCCGGCTCGAAGTCGTTGCAGTCGGCGATCCGCATTACCGCCGTGCCGACCTCCGCCGTAGTCAGCTCCCCGTTCAGCACGAGGTAGCCATATGACTCGTGCTCGCCAACCGGCCAGAGCGCGAAGTCGTCGGCAGCGGAGATCTCCAGAACGGGTTGCATCACAATCACATGGGGATGATGCCGGACTCACTGCTACACCGCCACGGGCTTTCAGCTGCTGCATCGGGCTCGGAGCGGGCCCGCTACCTGGGCAGTTTCGCGGTGCGCTCCGGGAAGGCGGCGCCGACATAGCGCATGGCGGTCTGCGCGGTGATCCCGAAAAGCCGCAGAGCGTGCCGGGATTCATGTGGGAGAACCCATTCTGCTGTCGCCGGACTGCCGGATTGATGGCGTGCTGAGCCTGTACTTGTGCCGCTCGTCCTTCGCCCAGTTGGCACCGGAGACAAGGCACCGAACACGAGCGGATGAACGCGATCGCATCCGCGCGGCCAGCCACCGTATCCTCACCGGCTGTCCAGAACGCTCCAGCGGAGCCCCGCCCATCGTCGCCCTCGCCGTCGAGGCCGACGTCCACCGAAACGCCCTCACCCAACGCCACACCGACCTCAAGAACCAGTTCTATGAACAGATCCGCACTCGCGGGGATGCCCCCGACAGCGAGAAGCGACTGCGCAAGCAGATCGCGAAACTGAAGGAGCTACGCGCCTCGGGCGCCGCCGAGATCCAGCAACTGAATGCCGACGTCGAAGCCCTCGTCGGGGCCCTGCACCTCGCACAGCTAGAGAATCAGCAGCTTCGTGAACCGCCGACCCGGCACGACGATCCGCATGCTCCCGACACCAGCACCACCGCCCCAGCAACGCGAATGACACAGAAATGGGACCCGGCATCGGGTGTGATCAGGGGGAGACTTGACCGCGGAATCCCGACCGGGCGGCGGTGAATGTCGGCGGTGCTCATACGCGCTGAATGCGCGCGGGACGTGTTTGTGCCAGGGGGTGCCGGCGATGGGGTTGCGCCAGGTGAGGTCGGCTGACGTAGGAGGCCAACCGGAATACGCCGGAAGCGTGCCGTAGACCGCCGTGATCAACCTCGACGGCGAGGGGCGGGGTCGCGCTGGGCCACGTCCAGGGCGGCCGCGTCGACGCCGGGGCGGGCATACCGCCCCAGTGAGCGGACCGAGGCGTGGCGGGGGCGGACCAGCAGTATCGGGGTGCCCGGGTCTGCCGGGGCTCGCGTCAGGTCGTTCTGGGCTCGATGCGGCGGGCGTAGGCGCGGGCGGCGCGGGCGCGGTCGCCGCAGCGGGTGGAGCACCACTGGCGGCGGCCGTGCTTGAGCAGGAAGCGGTTGCAGGGCGGGGAGGCGCAGGCGGTCAGGCGGGTGGCGTCGGGGGAGGTGAGCAGGTCGGCGGCGTCGGCGGCGATGGCCGCGAGGGCGTGCTCGACGATCGCGGTGGTGGGGTGGGGTGTGGCGCGATAAGGCCCGGCCTTCTCGTCCCACAGCAGCAGGGATGCGGTGGGGACGCGCGTCATCGCGTCGTTGACCGCCGTGACGGCGGCGGGCAGGGCGGGCTGCCCGGCGACTCGGGAGGCCAGTAGCGACCTGACCTGTTCGCGCAGAGAGCGCAGTTGCGTGGCGCATACCTCCGCCAGGCCGGCGCCTTCCGGGGCAAGGTCGCGCTGCGCCAGCCACTGCTCGGCCTGCGCTGGGGTGCCCAGGAGGTCGGCCGTGTGCCCGCCGGGCAGCGCGACGGCGCTGTTGGCCAGGGCCAGGGAGGGGTGCTCCACCTCGCCCGGCGCCGAGGGCAGGGCGGCTTCTTCCGTCACGAACTCTTCCATGCTTCTCATGGTACGGGTTGCGTTCATCCGTGAGGCGCGCCATACAGTTCCTCACATTTAAAACGCAGTCTATCCGTGAGGAACCCTTCTCGTGTCTTCCCCGACCCCGCATACCGCCCCCTTTCCCGTCCGGGTCTTCGGCGGCCCGACTACCCTCTTCGAGTACGGCTGCCTGCGCTTTCTCACCGACCCGACCTTCGACGGTCCCGGCGACCACCAGGCACCGGCCGTCGTGCTGACCAAGACGGCGGCGGCCGACGGCAGCCCGGCCGATCTCGGTCGCGTCGACGTGGTCCTGCTCTCGCACGACGAGCACGCCGACAACCTCGACACCTCCGGCCGGGCCCTGCTCGCCGATGTTCCGCTGACGCTCACCACCCCCGGCGGCGGTGAGCGTCTCGGGGAAGCGGCCACCGGCCTCGCCGACTGGCAGTCGGTCGAGCTCGAGCGTCGGAACGGCGGGCCCGGCACGGTGACCGTGACCGGCGTGCCCGCCATCCACGGCCCCGGCCCGCGCGAGGAGGTCGAGCCGATCTGCGGCGAGGTCGTCGGCTTCGTCCTGACCGGCGAGGAGCTGCCCACTGTCTACGTCAGCGGCGACAATGCCTCGCTCGACGCGGTCAAGGACATCGCCGAGCGCTTCGCCCCGGTGAACACCGCCCTCCTCTTCGCCGGAGCGCCCCGCTTCTCCGACGTCTTCGACGGCGGGCTGATCGTCCTGGACAGCGCCCAGGCCGCCCGGGCCGCGAAGACCCTCGACGCCGGCCGCGTGGTCCCCGTCCACTACGACAGCTGGGCCCACTTCACCGAGGGCCGCACAGAGCTGGCAGCTGCCTTCGCCTCCGCCGGCCTGGCCGACCGTCTTGACTGGGGCCAGCACCCCTGAGCCGGGATAACAGAGACCTCCACAGCGCCCTCCTTGGGCATATTTCCCGCGGCCCGGCCTTCGGGAACAGTGGCACAGCCATCAGTGCTCAGTGCATGGTCGTGAACGCGCAGCGGGTCCCGGCGTGATGCCAGGCCGCTCGATCCCGCTGCCAGCAATCCGCTGTGCGGGAAAGACGGTCACTTTGTGCTGACTGGCGCAGCCCACCCTCACTGGTCCGCCGGGTGTCTGGTCCACCGTGCCCGCTGCGGACCAATCCCCATTCACCAGACTGACCCTTTGAAGGGATGCAAGATGCATGATGTCGACGTTGTCGTAGTGGGCGCTGGCTTGGCCGGCCTGAGCGCCGCGCGCAAGCTGGTTGCCGCCGGCAAGTCCGTGACGGTACTGGAGGCGCGCGACCGGGTCGCCGGGCGCAACCTCGGTGGGGTCCTCAGCAATGGGGTGCCCGTAGAGATGGGCGGCCAGTGGGTCGGCCCGACTCAGGACGTGCTGCTCGAGCTGATCGAGGAACTTGGCCTGCAGACCTTCCACACCTTCGATGAGGGGGAGGCACTGACCGTCATCGACGGAGACATCGTCCGGTACGGAGACGAGAGCTTCTACGGCCTGCCCTCAGCATCGGCCGCGGAGGTCGTCCGGCTGTGGGAGCAGATGGAGACGCTGGCGTGCAAGGTGACGACGGAGGCACCGTGGGAGACCGAGGGCGCCGAGGATCTGGACCGGCAGACGCTGGACAGCTGGCTGGGCGCGAACACCCAGGACAGCATCGCGCAACGGTTCTTCCGGCACTTGGTACCGGCACTGTTCTCCGCGGAGTCCCCCGAACTCTCCCTGCTCCACTTCCTCTTCTACGTCAAGTCCGGCACAAGCTTGAAGACGCTAGTAGCCATCGCTGGCGGCGCCCAGGAGAGCCGTGTGGTCGGCGGGACCCACCAGATCTCCGAGCGAATGGGCGCGGAGCTGGGCGACAGAGTGCGTCTTAACACCGTGGTCCGGACCATCCGCCAGGACCAGAACGCCACAGTGGTCGAGTACGAGGGCGGTAGCGTCACCGCCCAACAGGTAGTCGTCGCCGTCCCGCAGACCTTGGCCGGCCGGATCCGTTACATCCCCGGGTTGCCGGCACTGCGAGACGGGCTCACCCAGCAGATGCCCGCAGGTTCGGTCATCAAGTTCCAGATCGGGTACGACACGCCGTTTTGGCGCGAGGACGGACTGAGCGGATACGTGATGAGTCTCGACGACGCATTCAACCTTGTCCTGGACAACAGCCCGGCCGACGCCTCGTGCGGAGTGCTCGTCGGTTTCCTCGAAGGAACATACGCCCGCACCGCGAGCCTGCTGAGTTCCGAGGAACGCCGCGCCCTCGTGACCGGTGCGCTCGTGAAGTACTTCGGCCCGAGGGCGGCTCACCCGTTCGATGTCCTCGAGCAGGACTGGAACGTCGAGGAGTTCACCCGCGGCTGCTACGGCGGGCGGCTGGGCGCCGGCGCCTGGACCCAGTACGGTGCCGCCCTCGCCGCGCCGGTAGGCCGCATCCACTGGGCCGGGGCGGAAACCGCCACGATCTGGAACGGCTACATGGACGGCGCCGTCCGCTCCGGCCGCCGTGCCGCGGACGAGATCCTCGCCGAGCTTTCCTGACCCCGACGTCCACCCCGAGCCGTGCCGGGCGCGCCCCGCCCGACGCCGGGCGGGGCCGCCGGGCCCGGGGTCGGGCGGCCCCGCCCGGACACCACACTTCCCCAAGGGCTGGACCCCGGCTCGCGCCGAGGCCCTCCCCTGCCTGTCCAGATTCACCGACCACCGCGGTGCCGACGGCACCAAGGCCGCTGTTCGATACCGGGTTGGGCTCTGTCGCGTCGGCGGGTTTTGGGTGCCGGGTTCAGTTGAGGGTGTTCTCGTCGGGGACGAAGAGGTCTCCGTGGCCGGGGATGGCCGGGGCGGGCTTGAGGGCGAGGATCTTGCGGCGGGCGGCGCGCAGGCCCTCATGGTCGTCCGCATACCGGCGTCAGCGGGGGCCAGGTTGTGGTCGACCAGCCACTGGCTGGCGCCGGACGGCGTGCCCAGCGAGTCGAGGAACTGGCCGCCCGGCAGGGAGGTGACGCTGTTGGCGAAGTCGAGCGCGGGGTAGCGCTCGGCGCCTGGCGCCGGCGGCAGCCCGGGGGTCCGCAGTGTCGGCGATGGTGTCGATCCCACTCACGCTTCTCACGGTAAAGCTTGCGTTCATCCGTGACAAGGACCTATGGTCACGGATGTAAGTCAATCTATCCGTGAGGAGATGTCATCATGGCAACAACCAACGCATCCAGCCAGCAGGCCCCCATTCGTGTCTTCGGAGGGCCGACCGCACTCATCGAGTACGGCGGGCTGCGGTTTCTGACCGACCCGACCTTTGACGCTCCCGGCGCCTACCCCTCTGGACTGGCCAAGACCGCGCCCGCCTCCGCTGCGCCCGCCGACCTGGGCCGCATCGATGTGGCACTGCTGTCGCACGACGAGCACGACGACAACCTCGACACCTCGGGCCGTGCCCTGCTCGCCGGCGTACCCCTGACCCTGACCACGCCCAGTGGCGCGGGCCGACTGGGCGGCACCGCACGCCCGCTGAAGGACTGGGAGTCCATCGAGCTGGACCGTCCCGGCGGTGGCACGATCACCGTCACCGGCGTCCCGGCCCTGCACGGTCCCGGGGCACGCGAGGACCTCGAACCGGTCGTCGGCGAGGTCGTCGGATTTGTCCTGAGTGGTGACGGCCTGCCCACCGTCTACATCAGCGGTGACAACGCCCAGCTCTCCCTCGTCCGTGAGATCGCCGAACGATTCGGCCCGGTGGACACCGCTGTGCTGTTCGCCGGCGCGGTCCGCACTCCCGTCCTGGACCGCTCGCTGCTCACACTCGACAGCGCTCAGGCCGCCGAGGCCGCCCGCATCCTGGGCGCCCGCCGCATCGTGCCCGTCCACTTCGACAGCTGGGCCCACTTCACCGAGGGCCGCGACGAGCTCGTCGCGGCCTTTGCCGCCGTAGGTCTCACCGACCGCGTCGACTTCGGCGTCCGCGGCTGAACCCACCTACGTCGCACGCGTACGCCGGACAGCCGGGCGCGCCGGCCGACAGAAACTGCCACGACTGTCGGCTGCCGCCTCCGCGCGCCGCACACCTCGAAACCGAAGGACCGCACGACCATGTTTGACACGATCCGCGGCACGCGCCACGGCTCCGCCCCCGCAGCACTGTCCGTACTGGACTCCGCCATGACCGGCACCGGCCAGAGCGCCGCCGAGGCGCTGGCCGGCAGCATCGAACTCGCCCGGCTCGCCGACCGGCGCGGCTTCACCCGCTACTGGATGAACGAGCACCACGCCATGCCCGGCGTCTCCACCTCCAGCCCGCCCGTCATGCTGGCCCGGCTCACCGCGGAGACCAGCAGGCTCCGGCTCGGCGCGGGCGGGATCATGCTGCCCAACCACCCGCCGCTGGTCGTCGCCGAACAGTTCGGCATGCTGAACGCCCTCGCACCCGGCCGCATCGACCTGGGCCTGGGCCGCGCCCCGGGCACCGACCAGGCCACGGCCACCGCCCTGCGCCGCGGCGCGAGCGACGCCGAGGACTTCCCCCAGCAGGTGGCCGAGCTGCTGCACTTCCTCGGCGACGACTTCCCGGCCGAGCACCCCTACGCCGACCGCGTGTACGCCGTGCCCGGGCCCGCCCAGGACCGGTTCAACGGCGTCACTCCGCCCACCGGCCGCCTGCCGGTGTGGCTGCTCGGCTCGTCCGGCTACTCCGCGCAACTCGCCGCCCGGCTCGGCCTGCCGTTCGCCTTCGCCGCGCACTTCAACCCGCGCGACGTCGTGACCGCCCTGCGTCTGTACCGCGAGCGGTTCACTCCGTCCGAGGCCCTGGCCGAGCCGTACGCGCTGGTCAGCTTCACCGTCGCGGCATCCGACGACGTGCGTGAGGCCCGCCGCCAGGCCGGCACCCTCGCGCACGCCATGCTCCGCATGTTCCAGCGCAAGTCATACCTGATGCCGTCCCCCGAGGAAGTGGACGCCTACACCTACGAAGCCCAGGAACGGCAGGCCGTCGACAGCTGGCTGACCCACGTCCCGCACGGCACCCCCGAGCAGGTCACCGCCCACCTGAACCAGGTCCAGCGGGACTCCGGCGCCGACGAGCTCATGATCGGCAGCGTCGGCCACTCCGTCCAGGCCCGGCTGCGCTCCACCGAGCTGATCGCCGACGCCTACGGCATGCCCGACAGCCCTCACTAACGCGGGGCGGGCGGCCATAACAACCCGGACCTGCGCCCATCGACACCGATCACCCTTCACCGCCAAGTCCCCCTGATTCTCCAGGAGATTTCGAGGAGTACCGATGGCCACTGTCCTCGCCCTGTCCGGCAGCCCCTCCCGTGCGTCCGTACCGACCTCCTGGCCGAGCACACCACCGCGGACCTGCGGGCCCGCGGACACCGGACCCACGTACTGGCCCTGCGCGACCTGCCCGCGGCACCGCTGCTCGCTGCGGACATCCATGACCCGTCCCTCGCCCGCGCCGTGAGTCTGGTCGCCGAGGCCGACGCCCTCGTCGTGGCCACCCCCATCTACAAGGCCGCCTACTCCGGCCTGCTCAAGACCTTCCTCGACCTGCTGCTCCAGCACGCGTTCACCGGGAAACCGGTGCTGCCCCTGGCCACCGGAGGCAGCCCGGCCCACGCCCTGGCCCTCGACTACGCCCTGCGCCCGGTCCTCACCGCTCTCGGCGCCCAGGTCTGTCAGGGCCGGTTCATCCTGGACCGGCACATCACGACCGCCCCGGACGGCGCGATGACTGGCTGCATAGGTCACGGAACGATTGTTGGCGGATTTGGGGAACGACTGCGTGGGTGAACCGGCCGGCGGCGCGGGCCTGGTCGAGGGCGGTGGCGCCGGGCAGGGCACCCGGTTTCCGGATTAGGGCCTCGAGGTAGTGGTCGAGTTCGAGGCGGGTTGCGCCGCGGGCGATGAGCCGTTCGTGCCGGGCGACTTCTTCGCGGCCGTCGTAGACCACCAGCTCGGAGGCGTGGAGCATGACGCGGACGGTGCGGCCGATCAGGCGGACTGGCACGGAGTAGCGGTTCATCCGGACACAGATCTGGCTGTAGCGGTCGACCCGCGGGGTGGAGAGCCGGCCCGTCTCGAACGGTTCCTCCGGCAGGGGCATCAGCAGCGGCTGCTCGGCCGCGAAGTACTCGCCGATGGTGCGAGGGCGGGAGCGGATTCGACGGGCGTCGTCCTCCTGGTCCCACCGGTCGATCATCGCGTTGAGCTCGGCGAGCGTGTCGACTTCGGGAACGGGAACCAGGTGGTTGCGGCGGAACCAGCCGATCTGGCCCTCGACTCCGCCCTTCTCGTGGGCGCCGCGGATGCCGGGCTGGCAGTAGAAGGCTTCCAGACCGTAGTGCGACCGGAAAGCCGTCCAGCGTTCGGCTTCCACCCGGCGGCGTGAGAGGCCCAGCACCTGGGCGACGGCGGCCCTAAGGTTGTCGTAGCGGACCTTCCCGGTCGGCAC
>NZ_JBHXQO010000093.1:0-14576 GCF_042717135.1 Streptomyces sp. NPDC058620 | reverse complement strand
ACCGTCCACATCCTCACGATCCACCGTCAGGTCATCAGCGAAATGCCGATCACCAGTCGCGTCGGGCACGTACTTCACACAGACAACGATCCTCAGGCTCACGCCGGCTCTCCTAGCTGATGCGATTCGTTGTCACGACAATATGGCACTCAGTACCCTCTCGCAAGGTACGTAGTGCCAATCGGTGCATTCCGGTGTTACGTTCCCGGCATGACTGAAGCGCGCAGAGGACGCAGGGCGGCAGCCGGCCCGGCGTCCGGGAGTTCCTCCGTGAAGGTGCCCATGCGGGAGGCGCTTGCCGAAGCGGCCTTCCAGCTCTTCCTGGAGCGCGGCTACGAGCAGACCACGGTGGACGACATCGTGGCGCGGGCGGGAGTGGGGCGCCGTTCCTTCTTCCGGTACTTCCCGTCGAAGGAGGACGCGGTCTTCCCCGACCACGAGCGGTGCCTGGCCGATATGACCGCCCTGCTGGACGGCCGTGACGGCCCCGATCCGGTCGGTGCGGTGTGTGACGCGGCCAGGCTCGTGATGCGGATGTACGCGGCGAACCCCGAGTTCTCCGTACAGCGGTACGGGCTGACGCAAGAGGTTCCGGGCCTGCGCACGTATGAACTGTCGGTGGTGCGCCGGTACGAGGGCACGCTCGCGGGTTATCTGCGCCGGCGCTGGGCGGAGGCGCCCGACGGCGGGCTGCGGGCCGATGTGGTGGCCGCCGCCGTGGTGGCCGCGCACAACAACGCCCTGCGCTCCTGGCTGCGTTCGGGCGGAGTGGGTGACGCCGAGACCGCCGTCGACCACGCCCTCGGTCTGGTGCGCGAGGTGTGGGGGAGGGCGGCCGATGAGGCCGCCGTGGGACCGGCCGCCGAAGCGGAACCGGAGAAGGGCCGCGACAAGGCGCCGGGTGGGGAACTGACCGTGGACTCGGGCGACGACGTGATCGTCATGGTCGCCTCCAGGACGGCGCCGATGTGGCGTGTGGTGCAGAGCATCGAGGCGGCCATGGCGGCGGGCTGAGCAAGATTAGGCACTCAGTACCTTTACGGCCCGGCACTCAGTGCCATATGGTGCGGAGCGTCGCGCGATGGTGCGGCGCTCACAGCCGAGTGCAGGGGGTCGAGACGTGTCCCAGCCAGGAAGCGGCACCGCTACGGCGGCGCGTGAAAGAACCGGAATCACCTACCAGCGTTGTCGCTGGTGCGGCACGGCGTCCTTCCGCCGGCTCCTGTGCCCCGTATGCCAGTCGAGCGATCTGCGGACGGAGTTGAGTGAGGGCCACGGAGTCGTGGTCAGGTCGACGGTGGTGCACCGCTACACCGAGTTCGCACGCAACGAATCCCTGGTCCGGTTCCCGGAGGGCTTCATGTTCCGTTGCCGCGTCATCGGTACCCCGCCCCAGCTGGTCTGGCCCGGAGCCCGCGTTCGTCCGGCGTCCGGTGCCGACCTCAGCACCGGAGAGGTCGTCCTCGAAACCGTCGAGAAGGCCGAACGCGACCCCTGGCGCTGAACTCCCGACCGGGCGAACGGCCGTCACCCGACGGCCGTGTCAGTCGGGAACCAGCACGATCCAGACCTGGCCGCGCGCGAACGTCATCGGCCGGCCGTCCCCAGTGGTGAACTCCGTCGCCGAAGCGGCGGTGTCGCGCTCCCACGAGACGTCGTACGCCTTGCCGTCGCGCAGCGCGAGCGCCGAGCCGGACCCCACGGTCTCGGTGAACGGCGAGGTGTTCCCCCACCGGTCCCGGAAGCGGGAGGGGCCCAGGGTCACGTCCTGGAGGAGCACGGTGGCCGCTTCAAGCCGGTCCCCGGAGACCGTGCGCGACGGCTCCCCGTCCATGGCGATCAGCCACTTCTTCTGCTCCGGTGACCAGGTGAACGTGAACCGCGCCGACGGGTAGCTCACCGTGCGTTCGGCGACGGGCGTACCGCCGTCGGGTGCGGGCGCGAAGCGCAGTCCGATGGCCTCGGCCGCGTTGACCTGGGTCGCGGCGTGCGGGATCTTCCCGGGGTGCAGGTACAGATTGTGCGGTGCCTGCCGGTTCTGGTCCCGGACGTAGGCCTGGGGCGCCTTCGAGGGCGGCAGGGCGTCGAGCGGAGCCGCCTCGATCGACGGCAGCAGCGCCGACTGGGCGCCGGAGTAGGCGAGGGTGGGCTCGTCGAACTGCCGGAGCAGTTCCAGGTCCGTTTCGCGGGCGCTCCGCACGGGGCCGATCACGGGCGGGACATCGGAGGAGTAGACGGCGAGTATGCGGCTGAGCCCCGCCTCCACCTGCTCCACATAGACGAGGTCGGCCTTCTCCAGACCGGTCGGTGGCCGGGCGGGGGCGACGTTGTCGATCTTCACCGCGAGGACGTCGGCGCGTCCGGCGGACGTGGCCGAACTGTCCGGAGCGGGAGGTGTCCCGCCGCCCTGGCAGGCCGCGGCGACGAGGAGCGCGAGGACGGCGAAGGAGGTGGCGGCCGGTCTCTTCGTTCCGGAGGTGCGCATGGTGGCCGCCCCTTTCGAACCGGCTCCGCACAGGGGCACCGGCTCATGTCTGCTGCGGCGATGACTCTCCTGTACATCATCACGCAGAAGGCCGGCCGGCGGTTCCACCGGTTCCGGAACGGCCGCGCGAACCGTGTCGGGGGCCGGGGGGGGGGGGTCCCCCCCCTGCCCCCCCCCCCCCCCGGCGGTGTGATCGTCGCTCCCTCTACATCAGGCCGGCGATGTCCTGGTCCGGGACCACCCCGGAGAACACCCGCACCTGATCGACGGCGCCGCGCAGATACTCGCCCCAGCCGTCGGCCGTGCGGCCGCGGCCGACCTGGAGGCCGCCGTCGCTCTCCCACGCGTCGTGGAACTCCGCGGTACCCCCGGCATCCGCATGGCCGTCCACGAAGAGCCTGACCCGGTCCGTCGCGTCGTCGTAGACGACGGCCAGCCGGTGCCCCCCGCCCTGGCCGCCGTCCGGCCACTCCACTCGCGCCACGACCGTCTCGGCCGCTCCCGGCGCGTCCGCGTGGGACATCACCAGCTCCCAGCTCTGCGTCGCGGGCGTGTAGCGGACCTTGAAGGCGTCACCGTGCACGCCGCCCTGGGAGAGCGCCGTCATGGGGTGAGCGGGCTCGTTGTCGGCCAGCCGCACCGTCGCGCTGACGGTGAAGCTGTCGTCGGTGTCGACGACCGGCTTGTCCGTCGCCGCGTACCCGGCGGTGCCGTCCAGGGACAGGTGGCCTTCATCGGCGAGGGGCCAGTCCCCCGGGATGCAATCCGGGTCCAGCAGGTCGCACTCGTCCCCTGCCCGGAAGATCGAGGCGCCCGCGGCGAGCTTCAGCGGTTCGCCGCCGCCCGCCTCGGCGCTGATGCCCTCCGGGGCGTTCTCCAGGGCCCAGTGACCGCGCAACTGCGCCGCCCTGCTGCCGAGCCGCGTGATCTCGGCGGGCGCGACCACACGGTCGTGGACCCGTACGTCACCGATCTCGCCCTTCCAGCGGTCCCGGTAGCCCGACGCGCCGTGCGACCGGCCGATCTGGAAGTTCCCCTCGGCCGCCACGGGGGTGACCGCCTCCTCCTCGCCCACGGCCCGGCCGTTGACGTAGAGCCTCGCCCTGCCGGTCTCGGCGTCGTACGCGCCGAGCACGTGCGCCCACTCGCCCGCCTCCGGCAGACCACCGGTCATCCGCGTTCCGTTGACCGCGAACGACCACACCGGGCCGCCGTCCTCCTGGCGCAGGCCGAGCGCGAACTCCGGTGCGCCGAACCCGTCCTGACTGGCGATCGTGCGAACGGAGTCCACCGCCGACGGGCGCACCCACCCGCCGGCCGCGAAGGTCTTCCCCGCCCCGACCACCGACGCGTCCGGGGTCAGGAAACCGTGACCCGTTCCGTCGAGGGTGGCCGTGGACGTGAGCGCCGTACCCGAAGGAGCGGGCGAGCCGAAGGACGCCCCGATTCCGGCGCGGGCGGCAGCTCCGGCCGTGGCGGCAGCCGTACGCGAACCCGCCGCGTCGGCGAGGGACCAGTGCGCGGCGGGCGCCCGGCCCGAAGCCACGCGGAAGGTGTAGTACGTCGGACTGCTCAGGTTCCCGGCCCGGTCCTGCGCCTGTACGTGGAGCATGAACACGCCACCGGCCGGCGGCAGGTAACGAAGGTCCGCGGAACCCTCCGGGCCCGAAGGCGTTGCCCTCAGCAGGGGTCCGCCCTGGAAGTCGTACACGTAGGACACGACGTCGTCGGTGGGCGAGTCGACGTGGAAGGTGCCGTAGACGCCCGCTCCGTCGGTCCAGTTGTTGTTGTCCGGGTAGTCGGCCGAAGTGACGACGGGCTTCCCCGGCGCCGTACGGTCGAGGACGAACTCGCAGGGAGCGCCCTCACCCTCGGTACTCCACGGCGATGCCACCTCGCCGTCAACGGCCCGCACACGCCACGAAATCACGGTGTCCGCCGGGATCTCGGCCGGCAGCTGCCAGGAGAACGGGGTGCTGTCACTCCTCATCCCGGTGGCGAACGTCAGGCGCTCCTCGGAGCCGTCCCCGTCCAGCCACCAGGCTTCGAACTCGCCGCTGACCCGGCTCGCTTCGCCGGGCTGGTGGTCGCCGGCCCCGTACAGACGCGCTGTCAGGTTCGGCACGGCCCTGACGAAGGGCCGGCCCTCCCCCGCCGCGCACGGGCTGCCCCAGGTGCTCAGATCGCCCACGAGCGGCTGCGGCGGCGCCCCGGCGTCTGCCGCGACCGCCACCCCCGGTGCCGCCAGTAACGCCCCCGCGACCAGCGACGTCACCGCCGCCCATCTCGTCCATCTGTGGCCTGTGTTCCCCGACATCCTCATGCCCCTCCCCATGGCCCATGCGGATCACGAGCCACGGGGAGGCTAGCAACGGCGACCGCTGACGGCGCGGGGTTTTCGGGCGCCGGTCCGGAGGGCTACTTCGCCGGGCGCAGGCCCAACGGCCCCGCGATTTCCTGGAACATGACGCGGCCCGCTTCCTCCGCGAGGTTCGCGTCGCCCGGGTCCTGGTCCGTGTCCAGGCCGTCCAGTTCCTCAAGGGGCTGGTTCAGGCGGATGTGGGCGACCAGGGACTGGAGGGCTCGCAGGGTCGCGGAGGCCGTGGAGCCCCAGTTGGAGAAGTACGAGAACTGCCACCACCACAGCGCCTCGGCCGTGCGGTCCGCCTCGTAGTGGGCCAGGCCGTGGCCGAGGTCCGTGACCAGGTCGGCCAGGTCGTCGGAGATGCGGTGCGGGACCGGCGCCTTGCGGGGCTCGTACGGGTCGAAGACCTCGGAGTAGACGTCGATCGGTTCGAGGAGGGCCGCGAAACGTTCACGCAGGCCGTCCGCGTCCGGTTCGGGGCCGAGGTCCGGCTCGTAGCGCTCGTCGGGCAGCACGTCCTCGTACGCGCCGAGCCTGCCTCCCGCGAGCAGGAGCTGCGAGACCTGGAGAAGCAGTACGGGGACGGCCTCTTCGGGCTCCTCGACCTTGGACACCTCGGTGACCGCGACGATGAACGTCTTGATCTGGTCCGCGATCTGGACGGCGAAGTCGTCCGGGTCCTGCGTGACGGAGTTCAGCGTGGCGTCAGACATCGAGGGGACCTCCCGTAGGCGCGGTCTCGAACGGTGAGCGGGGCCGGAGAAGCACAGCGCGGGCGTCAGACATCCAGGAGTCGCCTGCCTTCGAACGCGCGGCCCAGGGTGACCTCGTCCGCGTACTCGAGGTCGCCGCCCACGGGCAGGCCGCTGGCCAGCCTGGTCACCCTGAGACCCATCGGCTTGACCATCCGCGCCAGGTACGTCGCGGTGGCCTCGCCCTCCAGGTTGGGGTCCGTCGCCAGGATCAGCTCCGTGATGGAGCCGTCCGCGAGCCGCGCCAGCAGCTCGCGGATGCGCAGGTCGTCGGGACCGACGCCCTCGATCGGGCTGATCGCGCCGCCGAGTACGTGGTAACGGCCCCGGAACTCGCGGGTCCGCTCGATCGCGACGACGTCCTTCGGCTCCTCGACCACGCAGATGACGGTCAGGTCGCGGCGGGTGTCCCGGCAGATGTTGCACTGCTCCTGCTGGGCGACGTTGCCGCAAACCGAGCAGAACCGGACCTTGTCCTTGACCTCCAGGAGGGCATGGGCGAGACGCCGTACGTCGGTCGGCTCGGCCTGCAGGATGTGGAAGGCGATCCGCTGCGCGCTCTTGGGCCCGACGCCGGGCAGCCTGCCCAGTTCGTCGATGAGGTCCTGAACAACGCCTTCGTACACGGAAAGCCTTTCTGCTGCTGTGCTGCTCTGCTCGTACCGTAGTTGGTACGCCTGGGTATCTGTAGGTCTTGGCTGTGTATCTGTGGGTCCGGTCAGAAGGGGAGACCGGGCATACCGCCCAGGCCCTGCGCGAGCGGGCCCAGCTTCTGCTGCTGGAGCGCCTGCGCGTTCTCGTTCGCCGCCTGCACCGCGGCGACGACGAGGTCGGCGAGCGTCTCGGTGTCCTCCGGGTCCACGGCCTTGGGATCGATCACCAGGGCGCGGAGCTCGCCGGAGCCGGTCACCGTGGCCTTCACGAGACCGCCGCCCGCCTGTCCGTCGACCTCGGTCCTGGCCAGTTCCTCCTGGGCCTCGGCAAGGTCCTGCTGCATCTTCTGGGCCTGCTGGAGCAGCTGCTGCATGTTGGGCTGACCACCACCGGGAATCACGGTCACTCCTGGCATTTCGACGACAAATGTTTCGGTATGCCGAGCCTACGTGCTCGCCGGTCGGCGCGCCCCACTCACGGGGACCAACTCTTTCGGGTGAGATTTGGAACGCCGTGGTCACCCTCCTATACCTGATCACAGGCCGTGTACACGCAGGGATCCCGTGATTTTGACTCCACGGCCCACCATTCGGCGGTAGGAAGGGATGCGCATCAGTACGCCCACACGCATCAGCGGTAACGCAGAGTTACCCGGAGCCAGTCAGAGAACCCCCACGTCGTTCCTACGCAGAGTGCAGAGGAGTGCCCCGGTGAGTCAGCCGGAGATGCAGCCCGAAGGGCCGCCCCGCAAGGAGTCCGGCGAGGAAACCGGGGGAGAAACCGGAACTGAACGCTCCGGTCCGGTCCGGGGGGTGCGGGCGCCCAGGGATCTCACGGGCCGCGCCTTCCCGCTCGGGGACTGGGGCGAGCCCGCCGAACGTCTCGACGAGCTCTACCGCTGGGTCGAGGACGGCGCCCTGAGCACCGCGGACTGGTATCTGCAGGACCGCCTCCGGAAGCGGCGGGCGGCGCGGGCACTGCGGCTGGGCACGGCAGCAGGCGTGGTCGCGGGTGCGGCACTGCCGCTGCTCGATCTGACGGGCGCGCTGGACGGGGCCGCGGGGTGGGGCTATCTGTCGCTGCTCCTGGGTGCGGCCTGCATGGCGTGCGACCGGTACTTCGGCCTGACGTCCGGGTGGATAAGGAACCTCGCGACGGCACAGGCGGTGCAGCGACGGCTTCAGGTGCTCCAGTTCGACTGGGCGTCGGAGTGCGTACGGGAGGTGCTGGGACCCGCCGAGGGCACCGCGAGCGAGGCGGCGGACCGGTGCCTCGGGGTGCTGCGCCGGTTCTCGGAGGACGTCACGGAGCTGGTGCGGTCGGAGACGGCGGACTGGATGGTGGAGTTCCGCGCCGGGCCCGCGCCGATGGCGATGCAGTCGATGGTCTCGGGGGGCGGGAGCGGGCGGGCCGAGCCGGGCGGGGCGGTGGGGCGGTTCGCGCTGCCGGCCGTGGGGCGGCCGAACATGCCTCGGCAGCGGCCGCCCGAGTAGGGGCGGGTGGGGCCGGGCGCCCCGGGGGCTTCCCGGGGCCCGTGTGCGGCCCGCCCGGCGTTCGGGACGGGACCGGCGTCCGGCCGGCCGGGGCCCCGCCTCAAGCCCGTCCGGCGCTTGAGGACAAGGGCGGGCCGGCCGGGCCTGCGGGGGTGGTCAGGCGGGTTCGTCCCGGTCAGCTGAAGATGATCATGGAGCCTTGGGCCAGGCTCCTCGTCGAGGCCGCGTGCAGGCCCAGCCATACGTGGCGTTCACGGGCGAACGGGTTGTCGTCCTGGAGGATCGGGCCGGCCGGTTCCTCCAGCGCCGTCGGGCCGATGGGCGGCAGCGGAGCGGCCGGCGGGTTGGCCGGGTCGATACCGATCGACGGGGCCACGAACTCCAGCTCCCGCAGCAGTCCGTGCGAGGAGCCCAACGGACCGCCGCCCTCCAGCAGTTCGTCGTTCGAGAGCGGAGCGGCGAAGTCCACCGGGACGTACGCCCCCGCGTGGTCGTAGTGCCAGACCAGGTGCGAGTGCTGTGCGCTCTGCTCGAACATCTCCAGCAACTGCTCGTAGTCCCCGCCGAGTTCGTCGACGGGTGTCACGGCGAGGCCGCTCAGCTGGAGCAGGTAGGCACGGCGCAGGAAGTGCAGCGCGTCGTAGTCGAATCCCGCGACCGGGGCGACGTCCCCGGTGAGGCCCGGCATATAGGCGTAGACGGGGACGGGCGGCAGTCCCGCGTCACCCAGCGCCTTGTCGTAGATGGCGATCTCTTCGGCGAACGGGTTGTCGGGGCTGTGGCACAGCACGTCGACGAGGGGGACCAGCCACAGGTCACAGGCCACGAATTCTCGCTCTCCAACGGGTCGTGCGATGGTCGGAACAGCGTAATGCGGACGGAACGTCGCGCACAGTGCACCTCCCGACCTATTCCGCCGGCCCGGCCGCCCCCGCACCGCGACCGGGGTGCGCCGGGTCTCCGGCCGCGAGCCGGTCGGCCCACTTCAGGCCGTGCGCCTTGTACGCGTCGAGCACCGCGCGTACGGCCTCCCCGTCCGCGTCCATGATCGCCTCCACCAGGTCCTGGTGGCCGTTCCACAGCCAGTCCCGTACGTCGGCGTCCCCGCGCAGATACGGCACGGCGAACACCCACGCCTGGACACGCAGGCGGTGCAGGAAATCGGTGATGTACGTATTGGCGACGATCGCGCCGAGCTCGCGCCAGAAGCGCAGGTCGTAGCCGATCAGGATGTCGAGATCGCCGCCGCGGGCCGCCCGTGCGGCTTCCTCCGCCCGGCGGCGTACGGAGACGAGCGCGTCGCGGTACGGGGCGAGGCGGGCCCCGGCCGGCTCCTGACCCTCGAAGACCCCGCGGAACACCCCGTCGATGACGAGCGCGCGGGCCTCGATCATCGCCCGGTAGTCGGCCACGCTGAACTCGCGCACACGGAAACCGCGGTGCTGGTCCGATTCGAGGAGGCCCTGCGCGGAGAGGTCGAACAGCGCTTCGCGTACCGGGGTCGCGGAGACCCCGTACTGCTCCGCGATCTGCTTGACGGTGAATTCCCGGCCCGGCTGCAAGCGCCCGGACAGCACCTCGTCACGCAGTGCGTCCGCGATCTGCTGCCGCAGCGTACTGCGGGTCACACCTCCGCTCGCCCGCATGGCGCCCCTCCCCTTTTCGGTTCCGGTCACCATAAGCCAGGCACGTCTGCCCGCTTCCGGGCAGGGAAGCCGAAGAGGAGGGGAGGGGGGCGGGGCGGAGCGTCGTGCGGACTCCTACACGGTGTGCTCGTCGGCGACCGAGAGCGCCACGTCCAGGGCTGCCAGGCCCTCCTTGGCCTCAGCCTCGGTGACGTTGCAGGCGGGGACGGCGTGGGTGCGGTTCATGTTGATGAAGGGCCACAGGCCGTTCTTCTTCGCCGCCGCGCCGAAGGCCGCCATCGGGGCGTTGTCCGCGCCCGCGGCGTTGTACGGGACCAGCGGTTCGCGGGTCTCCTTGTTGCGGACCAGGTCCAGCGCCCAGAAAGCACCGAGGCCGCGGACCTCGCCGACGGAGGGGTGGCGCCCGGCCAGCTCGCGCAGGCCGGGGCCGAGGACGTTCTCGCCGATGTGGGCGGCGTTCTCGATGACCTTCTCGTCCTCCATCACCCTGATCGTGGCGACGGCCGCCGCACAGGCCAGCGGGTGGCCCGAGTAGGTGAGTCCGCCCGGGTAGGGGCGCGTCTCGAAGGTCGCGGCGATCTCCGCGTTGATCGCGACCCCGCCGAGCGGTACGTAACCGGAGTTGACGCCCTTCGCGAAGGTCATCAGGTCGGGGGTGACGTCGTAGTGATCGGCGGCGAACCACTTGCCCGTACGGCCGAAGCCGGCCATGACCTCGTCGAGGACGAACACGATCCCGTACCGGTCGCAGAGCGCGCGGACGCCCGCGAGGTAACCGGGCGGCGGCGTCATGATGCCCGCTGTTCCGGGGATCGTCTCCAGGATGATCGCCGCGATGGTGGACGGGCCCTCGAAGGCGAGGGTGTCCTCCAGGTGCTGGAGCGCTCGCGCGCACTCCTCGGCCTCGGTCTCGGCGTAGAACGGGGAGCGGTAGAGGAACGGCGCCCAGAAACGGACGACGCCTGCCGAGCCGTTGTCGGACGGCCAGCGACGGGGGTCACCCGTGAGGTTGATCGCGGTGGAGGTGGCGCCGTGGTACGAGCGGTAGGCGGAGAGCACCTTCGTGCGGCCGGTGTGCAGCCGGGCCATGCGGACGGCGTTCTCGACGGCCTCGGCGCCGCCGTTGGTGAAGAAGATCTTGTCCAGGTCGCCCGGGGTGCGCTCGGCGATGAGGCGTGCGGCCTCGGAGCGTGCCTCGATCGCGAAGGCAGGAGCGAAGGTGGCGAGCTTGCCCGCCTGCTCCTGGATCGCGGCGACGACGGTCGGGTGCTGGTAGCCGATGTTGGTGTAGACGAGTCCGCTGGTGAAGTCGAGGTAGCGGTTGCCGTCGTAGTCCCAGAAATACGCCCCCTCGGCGCCGGCGACGGCGAGCGGGTCGATCAGACCCTGGGCGGACCAGGAGTGGAACACGTGCGCGCGGTCGGCGGCCTTCACGGCAGCTCCGGCCGCGGAGTCGACATACGGGGCATGAGGGGTCATGCCGTGAGCGTAGGTGCCGGTGGGGGCGTGCTCCATGGCCACCTTGTATGGAGTGTGGCGTTCGGCTCGGCAGGGTGTCGGGTCCCGATCAGTTGACAGCATGCTGCCTTCATGACAGTCTACTGTCATAGTTGAGGCGGTAAAGCTTCCACGTTCCCAGCCCGATCCCGTCCGATCCCAGTCCGGTTTCCAGCCCTGGAGGTCACCATGACCCGCAAGACCGTTCATCTGGCCGTCTACGACACCTTCGCCGACTGGGAGACCGGGTACACCACGGCCCATCTCACGCAGAACGGCTACACGGTCCGGACCGTCGGACTCACGACGGAACCGGTCACCACCATGGGCGGGGTGCGCATCCAGCCCGATCTGGCGCTCGACGAGCTGCGGCCCGAGGACAGCGCACTGCTCATCCTGACCGGGGCGAGCCTGTGGGACAGCGGCGACGAGCTGGCCCCCTTCGCCCGCGAGGCACGCGCCTTCCTCGATGCCGAGGTGCCGGTCGCGGCGATCTGCGGCGCGACGGCCGGGCTCGCGCGCGAGGGGCTGCTCGACGACCGGGCCCACACGAGCGCGGTCTCCTTCTACCTGGCCGCCACGGGGTACGCGGGCGGCGAGCGGTACGAGGAGGCGGACGCGGTGACGGACGGCGTCCTCGTCACGGCCGGGCCGACGGAGCCGGTTGCGTTCGCCCGGGAGGTGTTCGAGCTGCTGGGGGTGTACGACGCGAAGAAGCTGGACGCCTGGTACCGGCTGTTCCACGACTCCGACGCGAGCGCGTTCGAGGTGTTGGCGGGATGAGCGACTCCGACGACCAGGAGCGGTTGAGCCGGACGGCGCTCGGGGTGTTCCGGCTGAACGGGCAGTTCCTCGCGGTGTCGGAGGAACTGACCCGCCCGGCCGGGCTCACCGCGGCCTGGTGGCAGGTGCTCGGGGCGGTGCTGCACGAGCCGTTGCCGGTGTCCGGAATCGCGCGGGCGATGGGGATCACGCGGCAGAGCGTGCAGCGGATCGCGGATCTGCTGGTGGGGAAGGGGCTGGCGGAGTACGTACCGAATCCGGCCCACCGCCGCGCGAAGCTGCTCCGCCCCACGGAGGAGGGGCGGGCGTCGGTGTCCCGCATCGGCCCCGGCCATGCGGAGTTCGCCGCGCGGCTCGCGGAGGAGCTGGGGGCGGAGGGGTTCGCGGAGACGGTACGAGTGCTGGAGCGGTTGACCGAGGCGGTGGACGCGGTGGGCGGCGGAGCCGCCGGGGGGCGGGACTGAGAGTGCCCCGGTCGCGGAGTGCACGGTTCGGTTCCGTCCCCGGTCGCGGGGTGCACGGTTCCGTCCGCAATCGCCGGGCGGGCTTGACGTTGGGCTCCGGCTGTACGGAACCGGGGCCCCGGGCCGTACGTCCCCCCGTACATGCTGACCATCCTGGGGATACTCTTCGCCGTCGCCCCCGCCGTCGTCTGGATGACGATCGCCCGCACCCGCGCCACCGGTCTCGCGATCGGCGGCGCGCTGCTGGCCGGAGCGGGCGCGCTGGTCAGCGTCCAGCAGGGCTGGATCGACGCCCCCCGGCCCGACACCCACCTGGTGTTCACGGCCCTCGCGCCCCTGCTCATCGCGTGCGGCGCGGGACTGGAAGGCCGGCACGAGGACTCCCCTCCGCCGGAGTGGATCCCCCGCCGCAACGGAGCCATCGGCTTCCTGGGAACGCAGTTCGCCCTCACCCTCGTGGTCGGCCTCCTGTACTCCCTGATGCTCACCGAAGGGTCGGACGCGCCGCCCGCCAGGGCCGTACCTCCCCTGCCGGCCGGCATCACGGTGGTCTCCGAAGGCACCGACTGCGGGTCCGGCGGCTGCTACCGCCTGGTGGCCGTCGACAGCGAGGACGGCCTGACCCGCCCGGAGATCATCCGCAGACTGGACCTCCAGCAGGAGACGTGCCGCTCCAGCGGCTGGCTGCTCGACTGGCGCGACGTGTGCGTGGGAGCCAGGGACAACGGCACGAACGTCGTCATCTACGCGTCGTGGAGCGGCTGACCGGCCGACCGGTCACCCGAGCAGGAGAAACGCCGCGTTCAGCAGGATCAGCGTGTGCACGAAGCGCCCGGGGTACGTCGGCGGATACCGCCACGCCAGCGGCCACGTCCGCCCGACAAGCGCCGGAACGGGTACGTAACTGACCGAGCCCGCCGCCGCGTTGAGCCGTGTCACGCCCTCGGGCCACGCCCGCCCCGACGTCGTCCCGGCCGGTACGAGGAAATACACCCCCCGCCGCCCGCTCGCCTCGGTGACCACGGGGCCGGGCTCGCCCCCCGTGATCGCCTCCATGAGATCGGCGAGCCGCCGCCCGTCGTCCCCGTCGACGCGGACGGCATCGAATTGCACGCCCGCCTTGCGAAGTTGGAATCCGGATTCCGGAATCCACTCGATGTTCAGTCCACGATTCGGCGCATTCACAGGGACATTGTGTGGCCGAGCGCCTAGCTTTTTCTTTGACTGACGAGGGGCGTCGCATGCCCGTTGACCTGCGCGAACTCCTCTGTACCTCAGTTGAATTCGGCGGGGTCGGGTAGTGACCGGTTGAGACCGGTTGAGTCGAAAAGGGATCGCAATGGCGCGAGCTGAAAACAAGGAAACGGCAGGCCCGACGGCCCAGTTGGTGGCCGATGTCGCCCGACGGGCACGCCTCAAGCAGAAGTGGACCCAAGAGCAACTGGGTAAGGAAATCGGCTTCTCGGCGGCGGCGGTGAGCGCGATGGAGACCAACGCGCAGCCCGCGAGCGACGACATGCTGGTCCAGTTGGAACGCGTACTCGGTGACGGCATGGGCGTCTTCGAGCAGGCACGCCGGTACGTACGGATGGAGAAGTACCCGGAGCAGTTCAAGAACTACGCGCTGCTGGAGCAGGACGCGGTGGGGCTGATGTTGTACGCGACCCTCGTCGTCCATGGCCTGTTCCAGACGGAGGCGTACGCGCGGGCGCTGATCGGGGGCGGCTACCCGCCGCTCTCCGACCAGCGGGTGGAGGAGCTGGTCGAAGCACGACTGGCCCGCAAGGCGCTGTTCGAGAGGGAGCCGGTGGCTCTGATCGAGTTGATCGTGGAGGAGGCGGTGCTGACGCGCGATATCGGCAGCAAGGAGGTCATGCGCGACCAGATGCGATACCTGGCGGCGTGCGCTCGGCGTCGAAACGTCACGCTTCAGGTGCTGCCGTTGGACTGCGGGCTGAGCGGGGAGCATGCGGGTGATCGGGGCGACATGAACCTCGTGGAGACCCCCGACCACGAGCGTCTCCTGTTCTTGGAAGTGCAGGACGAGGGCCTGCTGATCAGCGATCCTGCGGCGGTGAGTACACGAGCCCAGCGATATGCGAAGATCCGGGCACAGGCCCTGGGTCCTCGTGAATCGCTGGGCCTCATCGAGCGGTTGGCAGGAGAACAGGAATGAGCAACACCCTGCGCTGGTTCAAGTCCACCTACAGCGACAGCGGCGGCGGCAACTGCATCGAAGTCGCCTTCGACTGGCACAAGTCCTCGTACAGCAACGCGAGCGGCGGCGACTGCATCGAGGTGGCCACCTGCCCCCACGCCGTCCACGTCCGGGACTCCAAGGTCCCCGAAGGCCCCGCCTTCGAGGTCGCTCCCCACGCCTGGTCGACGTTCCTCACCTGGGCGGGCTGAGCGAGCGCGGGGCCGGGCACGCATGCCC
>NZ_JBHXQO010000092.1:0-16350 GCF_042717135.1 Streptomyces sp. NPDC058620 | reverse complement strand
CTGTTGGTCCAACAGCGACCGCGATCAGCGCTCCGGGGGCCTCCTGCGGTGTGCGGTCAGACCTGCACGCGGTCCTCGACGGCCTTCGCGATCTTGGCGAGGGCGTCCTCGACCGGGATGCCGTTCTCCTGCGAACCGTCGCGGTAGCGGAAGGAGACGGCGCCGTTGGCCATGTCCTCGTCGCCCGCGATGATCATGAAGGGGACCTTGGCCTTCTGCTGGTTGCGGATCTTCTTCTGCATCCGGTCGGAGGAAGCGTCGACGTCGACGCGCAGACCCTGCTTCCGCGCCTTGGCGGCGAACTCCTGGAGGTACGGGATGTGCGCGTCGCCGATCGGGATGCCGACCGCCTGGACCGGGGCCAGCCACACCGGGAACGCACCCGCGTAGTGCTCCAGGAGCACCGCGAAGAAGCGCTCGATGGAACCGAACAGCGCGCGGTGGATCATGACCGGGCGCTGCTTGGTGCCGTCGGGGCCGGTGTACTCCAGGTCGAAGCGCTCCGGCAGGTTGAAGTCGAGCTGCACGGTCGACATCTGCCAGGTACGGCCGATGGCGTCCTTGCACTGGACGGAGATCTTCGGGCCGTAGAACGCGGCGCCGCCCGGGTCGGGAACGAGCGGCAGGCCCTGCTTCTCGGCGACCTGACGCAGCGTCTCGGTGGCCTCGTCCCAGACCTCGTCCGAGCCGACGAACTTCTCCGGGTCCTTGGTGGAGAGCTCCAGGTAGAAGTCGGTCAGACCGTAGTCACGGAGCAGGTTCAGGACGAAGGTGAGCGTCCTGTCGAGCTCCTCCGCCATCTGCTCCTTGGTGCAGTAGATGTGCGCGTCGTCCTGCGTGAAGCCGCGCGAGCGGGTCAGACCGTGGACGACACCCGACTTCTCGTACCGGTACACCGTGCCGAACTCGAAGAGACGCAGCGGCAGTTCGCGGTAGGAACGGCCCCGCGCATCGAAGATCAGGTTGTGCATCGGGCAGTTCATCGGCTTGAGGTAGTAGTCCACCCCGTCGTCGAGCTGCATGGGCGGGTACATGCCGTCGGCGTACCAGTCCAGGTGGCCGGACTTCTCGAAGAGCTTGCCCTTGGTGGCGTGGGGGCTGTAGACGAACTCGTAGCCCTCCTCCTCGTGGCGGCGCCGCGAGTAGTCCTCCATGGCCCGGCGGATGACGCCGCCCTTGGGGTGGAAGACCGCGAGGCCGGGGCCGATCTCGTCGGGGAAGGAGAAGAGGTCCAGCTCGTTGCCGAGCTTGCGGTGGTCGCGCTTGGCGGCCTCCTCCAGGAACTCCAGGTGCGCCTTGAGCTCGTCCTTGGTGGGCCACGCGGTCCCGTAGATGCGCTGGAGCATCGGGTTCTTCTCGCTGCCCCGCCAGTACGCCGCGGCGTTCCGCATCAGCTTGAACGCCGGGATGAACCGGGTGGTCGGCAGGTGCGGACCACGGCAGAGGTCCTTCCAGCACAGCTCGCCGGTCTTCGGGTCCAGGTTGTCGTAGATGGTCAGCTCGCCGCCGCCCACCTCGACGTCCGCGCCGTCGTCCGAGGACGCCGAGCCCTTGATGCCGATGAGCTCCAGCTTGTACGGCTCGTCGGCGAGCTCCTCGCGGGCGGCCTCGTCGGTGACGACCCGGCGGGAGAAGCGCTGACCCCGCTTCTGGATCTCCTGCATCTTCTTCTCGATGGCCTTGAGGTCCTCGGGCGTGAACGGCTTCTCGACGTCGAAGTCGTAGTAGAAGCCGTCCTTGACCGGCGGGCCGATGCCCAGCTTGGCGTCGGGGTGCAGCTCCTGCACGGCCTGCGCCATGACGTGGGCGGTGGAGTGCCGCAGGATGTTGAGGCCGTCCTCGGAGGAGATCTCGACGGGCTCGACGGTCTCGCCGTCCTTGAGCTCGTACGCGAGGTCCTTCAGCTCGCCCTCGACACGCGCGGCAACGACGGTGCGCTGACCGGGGAAGAGCTCGGCCGCCGTAGTCCCCGTCGTCACCACGCGCTCTTCCCGCTCGGAATCGCGTTGGATGATCACACGGACGTCTGACACCGGTCTCTCCTGACTGAGGGGGTGCGGCGCTTCGTATCGCGCGCGCAAGACGAATCGTACCGAGCGGAGGGCCCCCTTAGCGAAAGGGATACCGCGCGGCCGGGACACGCCCTAGGTCTCCTCCCCCGTGCACGCCTCCTCGAAGAAGTCCAGGTTCTCCTGGAGCGACTTCATCAGCCGGTCCCGCTCCGTCTCGTCGACCTGGACCGGAGCCACCTGCGAGGCCCCGCTGAGGCGGCGGAAGCCTCCCCGGCTCTCCAGCCGCCCCTCCACCCGGATCGGCAGTCCGACCAGGTGGGCGTGGCCCGCGATGCGGTACGCCTCCTCGTCGAGCTCCATCCGTACGTGGGCCACCTCGGCGCCCGCCAGCACGCTCAGCCGTACGATCCCGGCGCCGCGCGGCCCGGAGCGGCGCATCCGGACGACGGCGCCGGTGATCCGTACCGGAACGGCGGGCTCGTCCTGGAGATAGCGGGCGCCCGCCCTGCGCAGGGCCGGCAGGTCGCCGGGTGAGAACTCGACGGGCGCGGGGCGGGCGGGGCAGCCCTCGGGCGTACCGGCGGCCGGCGCCCACTCCAGGGCGATCCCGGCCCCCTCGGAGCCGCGGACCAGGGCGATGACGGCCTCGGTCAGTTCCCGGCTGACGCCCGCGGCGACAGCGGTGTCGAAGGCGTCCATGCCTCCGGTCGCCCGCTGGTAGTCGACGGCCTCCCGGGTGGCGTGCAGGGCCTGGTAGAGCTGGACGGCGACGGCCCGCCCCGAGGCGACGGGCACGAAGGCGGTGAGCCTGCGTCCGCCCGGCGCGGGCCCGACCAGGGTGCCGTCCAGAGCGGCCTGGGCCTTCCGGCGGTGGCGGTTGCCGTGGTAGCCGGCGGGCGCGCGGACGGCCAGGGCGCCGGCCAGCAGGATCTGGCGGGCCGCCGAGCGCAGGTGTTCGTCCTCGGTCCAGCCGGCCGCTCCGGCGGCCCCGGCGGCCGACTCGGGGACGTCGCGCCACCACCGGATCTCGTCGCTGGGCACCGCGAGGGAGACGAGGACGTCCCTGGCGGAAGGGGCCGCGCTCCGGGCGAGCGCGGTGAGGGCCTCGCCGATGAGGTCCTCACTGTCCGGGAACGCGGCCGTTTCGGGCACCAGCAGGCTCATGGCGCCGCCGGACGGTCCGGGCGGTGTCCAGCGGCTGTAGCGTCCCGCCGCTCCGCCGCGCCGCTGCCAGCCGTGCCGGTCCAGGAGCGCGCCGAGGACGGCGGGGTCGACGAGGGCGGGATCGGGGATGTCCCCGGTGGCCCGCGGTGCGTCCGGATGTTCTCCCGGGTGTGGCCGTGGGCCCGCAGGCGTCGCTCCGTGGAACGGTTCGTCCGTCGACCGGTGCATCAGGGTCTCCCTCCCGCCCCGACCCGGGCCATGATCTCGCAGAGTGCTCGGTCGTCGAAGATCCGCGTGGTCGGGATGCGCACGGTGGTCCTGTGCCGGCCCGTCACCGCGTGGCCCGCCAGGTTGGTCCAGTAGCAGCAGTGCCGCAGGTCGAGTTGCTCGTGTCCGGCCCGCAGCCAGTCCTCCTGGCTGCGGGGCACGAGCATCACGACCAGGATCTTGTGCACCGACACGGGGGTCCGGGCGAGCTTCACGAGGTGGGCGTTGTCGAGCGTGAAGGAGAACGCCGGGCCGGGTGGGTGCGAGGGGATCTGGTAGGTGCATTTGAGCTGCACCTTGATGGTCACCTCGTCGTCGACGGTGTGGTCCGGGGCACCGTGGCTGACGTGCCAGTCGATGCCGTTGTCGGGGAACGGCTGCGACAGGGAGCATCCCGCCGCCGCGGCTACCGCGTGCAAGTAGCCCACCTGGAGGGTCTCCATGCAGGCGGTGGTGGCGAGGGTGCCGCGCAGCGGTGTGGTCCGCTGCGCCGGCAGTACCCCTCCGTGGTCTTCGGCGCGGGAGGGGCCCCCTGGGTTCGGCTGCGCGAGCGCCATGGCTCCGTGTGCCTTCCGGGCTGTGCCGACCGGTTGTCCGGCCTCTGCCGACGGGCAGGTCAACTTCCGTTCCCGTCACCTGTGTTGTCACCGCAGGAGACGGGTCGCAAACGGCGTATCAGGCAAACACCCCGGGTATCACCGTTCCGGGCAGAGGAATCATTCCATCTGCCGTGCAGGTGCGAGGAGTTCGGGGATGATGCACTGGTTCGAAGGGCCGCTGGCCGCTTTTGACACCGAGACGACAGGCGTGGATGTCGAGGAGGACCGGATCGTTTCGGCCGCTCTCGTCGTCCAGGACACCGCCGGCGGGCGCACACGGGTCACCCGCTGGCTGGTCAATCCGGGGGTTCCGGTGCCCGCGGGGGCGACCGAGATCCACGGCCTGACCGACGATCACCTCCAGCGCAACGGCCGTTGGCCCGCGCCGGTGGTGGAGGAGATAGCCCGGGCGCTGGCGGAGCAGTGCGCGACGGGGCGGCCGCTGGTCGTGATGAACGCTCCGTTCGATCTGACGCTGCTGGACCGGGAACTGAAGCGGCACCGGGCGTCGTCGCTGAGCCGCTATACGCAGAACTCACCGCTGTGCGTGCTGGATCCGCGCGTGCTCGACAAGCATCTCGACCGGTATCGCAAGGGCCGTCGCACACTGACGGATCTGTGCGAGCAGTACGGAGTGGTGCTGGACGGGGCTCATGATGCCGCGGCCGACGC
Organism: Streptomyces sp. NPDC058620; assembly: GCF_042717135.1. Lineage (NCBI taxonomy): Bacteria > Bacillati > Actinomycetota > Actinomycetes > Kitasatosporales > Streptomycetaceae > Streptomyces > Streptomyces sp. NPDC058620. Next base: position 11,636 of record NZ_JBHXQO010000092.1, on the reverse strand, counting down.
GGCGGCCTCGATGGAGCTGGTACGGGCGGTGGGGCGGCGCTTCTCCGGACGGCTGGAGCGGCTGACACCGGCCGAGCTGCACACCCTGCAGGCCGTGTGGCACGCGGCACAGGCGCGCGGTCTGCAGGCGTGGTTCGCGAAGAGCGGGACGCCGGAGGTGGTGGACCCCGCGTGGCCGCTGCGCCCGGAGCTGCGCGCCGCGGCCTGAGGCCGGGGTTGCGTCTTCCCGGCGTACGGGAACGCGAAAGCCGGCCCGTCGGTGGTGCTGACGGACCGGCTCTTCCCGGTGGGCGATACTGGTTTCGAACCAGTGACCTCTTCGGTGTGAACGAAGCGCTCTCCCACTGAGCTAATCGCCCGGGAACGGGATGAACCATACAGGGCTCTGCGGGCTGGGTTCAAACTCCTTGCAGCCGGGCCGTGAGTCCGCGGCGTCCCGACCGCATCATCAGCGCGTGGTTCGCGCGGAAGACGAGCCGTCCGGGCACGGCGAGGCGCCGCATCAGGGCCCTGCGGACGACGACCTCCTGCTGGTAGGTGGCCCTGCTGCCACCGGCGCGCGGAGCGACGGTCCAGCGGGCCCAGCCCTCCAGATCGCCGGTCATCGTCACTTCGAGGACCCGGGAGCGCGGGTCGCGGTGGCTCTGGTTCGCGGTGACGACCAGCTCGTAGGGCAGGAACGAGCGGAAGCGCGCGGTTCCGCTCGTGGCGTCGATGGCGGTGACCGCACGGACCTGGGGCCACCACTGCGGATAGTCCTCGGCGCGTTCCAGTGCGTCGTAGACGGTGTCCGGCGGGGCGGGCACGTCCCAGACGCTCGTGAAACGGTAGTGACTCCAGTCCATGGGTCCAGTCTGCGCGTTGAGGCGGCTACTCAGTCGAAGAACGTGCGGGACATCGCGGAAACTGAGTATCCGAGCGCATGTACGAGGGTGTGGTGGGGGCCACACTCGCGGACATGGAACATCTGCCGCCACCCGCCGAGGAATTGGCGCTCCTCGACCGTGAACTGGTGCAGCTGGACACCCGAAGGGTCCAGCTGCTGAACCGGCGCTCCTGGCTGCTGAGTGTGCTGCAGCAGCAGACCGCGCCCCTCCCGCCCTTCCCCGCGCACCGCGCGCCGCAGCCGGCCGGGCGCTACTCCGCCCCGCTGCGCCCCGGGGGCCCGGGCCGGGCGGCTCCGCCGCGCAGTGCGCAGAACGTGCTGCTGTCGCTCGGCGGTCTGCTGCTGATCATCGCCGCGATCGCGTTCACCCTGGTCAGCTGGGGTGCCATGGGAATCGGTGGCCGCTCCGCCGTGCTCGCCGCTGTGACGGTCGGCGCCCTCGTCGCCCCGGCGGTCCTGCTGAAGCGCGGGCTGTCGTCGACTGCCGAGGCGCTGGCCGCGCTGGCTCTGGTGCTGACGGTGCTCGACGCGTACGCGCTGCACGCGGTGGCGGCGCCGGGCGCTGACGGTCTCGTGTTCGCGGCCGTCGCCTCGGCGGTGCTGGCCATGGGGTGGGCGGGGTACGGGCTGGCACTGGGCAGGCTGCGGCTGCCGTTGCCCGCCGCCGTGGTGGCCGGTCAGCTGCCTCTGGTGCTGTGGGCGTGGGCGGCCGGGGCGCCGGTGCTCGCCTTCGGGTGGGCGCTGCTGGTGACCGCTGCCGCGGACGGTGCGGTCGCGTTGTGGGGCAAGGGGCTCGCGGTGCGGGTCACGGCGGGTGCCGGTGCGGCGGTGACCGGGCTGCTCGCGCTGCTGCTGGGGCTGGTGCGGTCGGTGTCGGCCGACGGGCCGCTGTCCGCGGCGGGGCCGGGGTGCCTGCTGCTCGCCGGAGCCGCGGTGGCGTTGTTCGGGGCGTGGCGGGCCCGGCGGGAGTTCGCGCTGGTCGCGGGCTGCCTGTCGGGGCTGGCCGCGCTGGCCGCGGTCGGCGGTGTGCTGCGGACGGCGGTGCCGCAGGACTGGTCGGTCGTGGCGTATCTGGTGTGCGCTGTGGTGCTCCTGGCCGCACTCAGGGCTCGGGTCCCGCGTCACGCGGAGCGGGGTGTCCTGACCGCCGCCGGGATGGTGGTCGCGGGTGCGGTGCTGTGGGCGCTTCCTCCGGTGGCCGCGGTGCTGCTGGGCCCCATGTCGCTGCTGACGGACGTGTGGTCGGGCGCTCCGGACGGGGTCCGGGCGGCGATGGGGGTTTCGGTGCCGTGGTCGGGCATGGCGGCTTCCCCGGTGGTACTCGCGGTGGTGGCGGGTGTGCTGGGTGTGGCGCACCGGTACGGGCCCGCGAGGGTCGCGGGTACGCCCGGGGCGCCGGTCACGTCCGGTGCGGGGTGGCGCGGCGCGGCGGCGGCCGGTGGCCTCTGTCTCGGCTGGGCCGCGCTGCTGGTGCTGCCGGCCGCTCTGGATGCCGGGTACGTGCCGGCGGTGGTGGTGGAGATGGTGCTGGTGGCCGCGCTGCTGGCGGTGGCGGTGCGTGGTCTGTCCGGGGCGGCGGCCGTCTCGCTGTCCGGTGTGACGGTGACCGCGATGGTGTGTGCGCTGACCGGGTCGGCTGCGGTGGGCGTGCTGTCGCTGGCCGCGGAGCCGGCGACCTACGCGGTGTTCGGGACGCTGCTGGTGCTGTTCGTGGGCGCGGCGGTCCGGTCGCGGGTGACCGTGGTGCGGGTGGTGTTCGCCTGTGTCGCGGTGCTGTGCGGGATCGTGGTGGCGTCTGCGTCCGGCACGTCGCTGGGTCTGGCCGCGTACGAGGGCGCGCCGGTCGTGCTCGCGGTTCCCGCGGTGACCGTGCTGCTCGGGTTCCGCCTGCGGGGTGGCCCGGTGGGGGCGGCGGTCGAGCTCACGGGGGCGTTCGGTGCGGTGATCGCGGTGGTGATGGCGGTGCCGGACGCGCCGTTCCTGGCTCTGGTGCTGGCGCTGTGCGGCGTCCTGGCGGCGGGCACCGCGGTGCGCCCGGAGCGCAGGCGGATCGCCGGGTACCTGTCGGCGGTCCTGTTCGTGGCGGCCACCTGGGTGCGGCTGGCCGCGTCCGAGGTGTCGGTCCCGGAGGCGTACACGCTGCCGGTGACGGTGCCGGCGCTCGTGGTCGGTGTGCTGCGGCGGCGCCGTGATCCGGCGGCTTCGTCGTGGACGGCGTACGGTCCGGGTCTCGCGGCGACGCTGGTGCCGAGTCTCCTCGCGACGTGGGCCGACCCGGACTGGGTGCGGCCGTTGCTGTTGGGGTTGGTGGCTCTGGTGATCACGTTGGCGGGTGCCCGGTTCCGGCTCCAGGCGCTGCTTCTGCTGGGCGGTGCGGTGCTGGCACTGGTCGCGCTGCACGAGCTGGCGCCCTATGTGGTGCAGGTGGCCGGTGCGCTGCCCCGTTGGCTGCCACCCGCGCTGGCAGGGGTGCTGCTCCTGGTGGTGGGGGCCACGTACGAGCAGCGGCTGCGGGATGCGCGGCGGCTCAGGGACGCCCTGGGCCGGATGCGGTGACGCGTCCGGTCCCAGGGGCCCCGGGGTCTCAGGCCGGCATTCGGTCGCCGAGGAGGGCGAGGTTCTCGATGGCGGCGAGTCCGTAGAGCGCGGTGTCGTTGGTGTAGACCCAACTGGCCTCGCTGCCGGGCACGGTGGTGACGGGGCCGGTGAGCTTCTCGGTCTTCCAGGGGGCGGATTCGCGGTATCCGTCGCTGTTGTAGAACTTCTCCCAGGCACGGGCGGCGAGCTTCTCGTCGCCCGTCTGCACGGCGGCGTACGCGTCGAGCCGTGAGTGTCCCTGGAAGAGGAGCAGGTTGCCGAAGTTCGAACCGTAACGAGCGGCCTGTTCCGCCTTGGTGGCGTTGAAGTACCGGCAGTAGTCCAGGTAGGCGCTCTTGAACTCCGGCATGTCGACGAGGTCGATGAGTTCGGCGCACAGTTCGCCCAGGCCGAAGACCGCGGAGAGGTGCGAGACGCTGACCGCGGGCTTCTCGGCGATCGCGAACCTCCCGGTGTCGAGGTCGTAGAGGCCGGTGCCCTGGACGAATCCGTTGGGCTGGGCCGCGATGGTCTCCATGGTGGCGAGGACTCTGGCCCTGGCCTTGTCCGCCTGCGGGCCGCCGCGTTCCCATTCGGTGAGCCAGGCGGAGACCAGGCCGCTCCAGTCGGTTCCGAAGCCCACGGAGAGGGCGTGCCGGTCGGGTGTGTAGGGCTCGGTACGGATCTTGCGGATCGGGTCGAGGACGAGGAAGGTCTCGTCGGAGTCGACGTTGGCGCGCATCAGGTCACCGACGCGTTCGTCGGCGGTGAGGAAGTAGTAGATGCGGCGGTAGGTGGTGTTGGCGATGCGCTGCTGCTTGGCGCTGTCGGCGTAGTGCTGGATGCCGTGCCGGGTGCCGAGTCCGGCCCATTGGCCGAGGTGGTAGACGTCGACCTCTCCGGTGTGGCGGGTCATGGCCTCGGCGAAGCGGAAGATGTCCGCGCGGCCGGAGCGCAGGTAGGCGTACCAGAGCCAGAGGTCGGGTGAGAGTTCGGAGTTGTCCCAGGCATAGCCGCCGACGTCGTAGCGCCACTGGTGGCGGGCGGGGTCGTACGAGTGCATGACGTCGCCGTAGTCCCAGAAGCCGTACCAGCGCCGCATGTCGACCTGGTCCCTGTAGTACGTGAAGAGGAAGTCGAGGTGGTCCTCGATCTTCGCCTTGGCCGGGGTGGAGCGGTCGACCGGCGAGAAGAGCCCGCCGAAGACCCTGGCCTCGATGAGCTGGGACGGCGGCGCTGCGAGCTGGGGGAGGGTGCGGACGGCCTGGGTCTCACGGCCGAGCGCTTCGGCGCTGGGCGTGGAGTCGTGGGCCCAGAAGAGGAGTTCGCTGGTGCGGGCGATGCCGTACGGGGTGCCGAAGCCGGGCTCGTAGTCCTCGTAGGTGATGTTGAGACCTTCGAGCTGTTCGGCGTACGTGTCCTGGCCGAGGCCGTCGTGGTAGAAGCGCAGGTCCATCGGTTCGGCCTCGGGCGACCAGAGCCACAGGGTGACTTCCGCGGCGTCGGTGTGGGCGTCGCGGATGTCGAGCTGGGCGGGGTGCTTCTCCCAGAAGTCCCGCAGCCCGAAGGAGAGTCCGCCGCTCGCGCCTCCGACGTATCCGAAGCCGGAGGCACGCCGGCCGCCGCCCGCCGCGATCCAGCCGTGGCCCTTCTTCGTGCGCTTGCGCAGTGTGAAGCCGTCGGCGGAGAGCTGGCTGAGGGTGTAGTCACCCCAGGTGGGGATGAGGTGGAGGCGGCTGGTGACGCGCTGGTCCCAGGTGGCCGGGTCGGGGAGCCTGGTCCCTTCGAACTGGGCTGCCTGGACGGCTGCGCCCGGGTCGCGGCGGAGCCCTGTGATGCCCTTGACGGCCTCGCGGAGCATGCCGGTGCCCTCGCCGCCGATGCGGATGTGCCGGTCGTACGCCTCGTCGCGCATCGGGACGGTGAAGCGGACGCCGAGGCCACGGATGAAGTCGCCGTCGGCCTTGCCGGGTTCCTGGGTGCCGTCGAACGTGATGGTGTGCACCATGCGGAACGATTCCGCGCCCGCGTAGAAGTAGAGCCGTACGGAGAAGGGCAGCCAGGAGCGGCTGCCTCTGCGGTGCTTGCCCTCGACGCGGACGACGGCGCGGACGGGGCCGCTCTGCTCGACCTCGGTCCGGGTGATGGTGCTCTCGAAGCGTTCGTACTTCTCCTGGCCCTGGTCGCCGTCCTCGATCTCGCCCTGGCGGATCAGGACGAGCTTGCCGTCCCTGGCGATTTCGGTGGAGCCGCGGGTGAGCGAGGAGATGAGGCGGGAGCCGCCCCTGCCGATCCTGGCGGTGATCACGCCGGTGGAGACGGTGATGGTGGAACCGGTGTTCTTGACGCCGACCTGGTGCGCCGGCCCGGCGGGCTCAACGGTGGTTGTGGTGAGGGTGAACTTCTTGCCGGCCGCCGCCTCGGGGCCGACGGCGTGGGCGGTCCACTTCACGGAACCGTCGGGCCATGTGGCGGTGGCCCAGGTCTGTACGGGGATGTCCTTGCCGTCGGCGGCCGCCAGCGCGAACTTCTGGCCGGCCGGGACCTGTCCCCTGGCCCACGGCACGCCGAAGGTGGAGCCCGGAGCGGCCCCGAGCCCGGCGTCCTCCAGCCAGCCGATCTCGACGGGTCCTTGGGCGGTCCGCCCTTCGGCGGCGCTTCCCGCGGCGGCGGCCGGCCGGGTGGTGTCGTTCAGCACCCAGGAGAAGGGGGTCGCCGCGCCGGCGACGGCGGCGGCCTTGAGCACGGTACGACGAGGGATCGGGGACATCACGACTCCAGTTCGATCAGAAATTGGGCATGCCGGATCGCGCGTTGGTGCGTGGTGGGAGATGTGCGGGGGCCGGTCAGCGGCGGTCGACGGCGACGGCCGCCGCCGCGAGCGCGCCGAGCGCGGGCGCGGCCAGCGGCGGTACCTGCCAGGCGGTCAGGGCGAGTGCGACGAACCCGCCGATGAGCAGCAGCGAACCGGCCGGGTCGGTCAGGGTCCGGCGGGCGCCCGTGCGCGCGAGAGGCGCCCAGGAGACGCCGGGCCGCCAGGCCGCGGCCACGCGGAGGGCCGCGACGGCGACTGCCAGGACGCCGAGCACGCTGGCGGCGGCGAGCAGCCGGCCTCCCGGCAGCAGACCGGACCTGGCGACCTGCCAGTCGAAGGCGAGCAGGGCGAGCGCCACCCACCACAGCAGGGCCGCCCGCCAGCCGGTGCGTACGGCCTCGCGCAGATCGGCGGCGAACTCCCGCAGACCGCCCCGCCGTCCGTCGAGCTGCCGGCGCAGATGGGCACAGCCCGCCGCGCACGCGGGCAGCAGGGTCACCAGCGGCAGCGCGGCGACGGTGATCCATACCCCGGTGAGCAGACATTCCGCGAACAGCGTGAAACGGGCGAGCTTCTCCGGGCGCCCCGCGCCTCGGACCGGGTGCCCTGCGGACCGTACGGCCATGGCGTTTCTCAGCCCTTCAGTCCGGATGTCGCCGCGCCCTCGACGAGGTAGCGCTGGAAGGCGAGGAAGAAGGCCAGTACCGGCAGGAGCGCGAGGAGCGACATGGCGATCATTCCGCCGTAGTCGGCCGCGCTGTCCTGGTCGATGAACATCTTCAGGCCCATGGAGACGGGGTACTTCTCGGGTTCGTTGAGGTAGAGGAGGGGGCCGAGGAAGTCGTTCCAGGACCAGATGAACGTGAAGATCGCGCTGGTGATCAGGGCGGGCCTGCAGAGCGGCAGCATGATGTGCCAGTAGATCCGGGGGTGCCCGCAGCCGTCGAGCCGTGCGGCCTCGTCGAGCTCCCTGGGCAGGTTCCGCATGAACTGCATCATGAGGAAGACGAAGAAGGCGTCCGTCGCCAGGTACTTGCCGAGCAGCAACGGCACGTAGGTGTTGATGAGTTCCATCTTCTGGAACAGCACGTACTGCGGAATGATCAGTACGTGGTACGGCAGCAGCAGCGTGCCGATCATCAGCGAGAAGAGCACGTTGCGCCCGCGGAAGGAGATCCGGGCGAAGGCGTAGGCCGCCAGCGAGCAGGAGATCAGGACCCCGGCGACCGAACCGAAGGCCAGCACCAGCGAGTTGACGAAGAACGTCGAGATGGGGATGTCGGCGATGCCGTCGGCGAGGCGTTCGTAGTGGGTGAACACCGGGTTGGAAGGGAAGAGTTCCAGTCCGCCGACGATGTCCTCGTTGGGTTTCAGGGAACCCCCGATCACCCAGAACAGCGGATACAGGACCACCATGAGCACGGCGAGCGCCCCGATGTGCCAGAGGGCCGAGCGCAGGCCGCGCCGCCGCCCCGGGTGGATGAGCGCGCTCATCGGGCGTCCTCCTCGTAGTGCACCCAGCGGCGCTGGGACCAGAACAGCACGGCCGTGACGAGGCCGACGGTGATCAGCAGCATCCAGGCCATCGCGGAGGCGTAACCCATCCGGAGGTTCGTCCAGCCCTGTTCGTACAGGTAGCAGGTGTAGACGAGACCGGCATCGGCCGGACCGCACTTGCTGTTGGTGACGACGTAGGCGGAGGCGAAGATCTGGAAGGAGTGGATGGTCTCCAGGAGCAGGTTGAAGAAGAGCACCGGCGAGATCATCGGCAGGGTGATGGACCGGAATCGCCGCCAGGCGCCCGCTCCGTCCACTTCCGCCGCCTCGTACAGCTCGCGCGGCACCTGCTTGAGTCCGGCGAGGAAGATCACCATGGGGGCGCCGAACTGCCAGACGGTGAGCGCGACCAGGGCGTAGATCACCATGTCCGGGTCGCCGATCCAGCCGCCGACGTCGACACCGAAGATCTTCTGCGTACGGTCGACGACCGCGTCGTCGGAGAAGAGCGCCCGCCAGACGATGGCGATGGAGACGCTCGCGCCGACGAGGGACGGTGCGTAGAACGCGGCGCGGTAGAAGCCCTGACCGCGCCGCTTCTTGGTGAGGAGCAGGGCCACACCCAGGGCCGCAGCCAGTTTCAGCGGGGTACCGACGACGACGTACGAGGTGGTGACCTCGACGGACTTCTGCCAGCGGGCGTCACCGAACATCTCGGTGAAGTTGTTCAGCCCCACCCACCGCGGGGTGTCGAACAGGTTGTAGTCGGTGAACGCCAGGTAGAGCGAGGCCAGCATGGGCCCGGCGGTGAGGAGGGCGAAGCCCGCGATCCACGGGGACATGAACAGATAGCCGGCGAGGGTCTCCCCGCGGGCCCGCCGCCTCGCGGCGGCGGGCCGTCGTCCGGATTTCCTGGGCTGCCCGGGGCTCTCTTCGCGCGCGGGGGGCGCCGGGGCCTGGAGGTCAGTCATTGCCGTTCCCATCAGGAGCCGAGTGCCGTCTTCGCCTCGGAGAAGAACTGCTTGACGCCGTCGTCCACGGAGGTCGTGCCCAGGACGACATCCGTGGCGATGCGCAGGAACGCGGCTTCGGCGATGTCGGCGCCCGCCGGATGCGGAGTGATCGGCTCGACGTTGTCGGCGACCTTCTTCTCGTACTCGGCGATCTGCGCGGAGACGCCGACCGGCTCGTACGCCTCGAACTGCTCGGTCGTGGCGAGGACGCCCCGGTCGTAGCCCATGATCTTGCCGACCTCGGGGTCGTGGACCATGAAGTCGATGAACTGGGCGACTTCCTCGGGGTGCTTCGTACGGGCGGAGCCGCTGAGCATCAGCGAGGAGATGTACTGCCCGGTGCGCTTGCCGTCCGTCGTGGGGATCGGAGCGAGGCCGAGGGGGACCTTGGTCTCGGAGGTGTACCTGACCAGGAAGTTGTCCCAGGTGAACTCGCCCGCGGAGAGGTCCTTGGAGAGCGCGGACGTGGGCTTGGCCTGCTCGGCCTTCTTCGGGTCGGTGAGTACTCCGGCCTTGGTCCGGTCGTGGCTCTTGGTCCACCAGTCCTTGAGGTCGGCCTCGGTGAAGCCGAGCCCGTCCTCGGTGAAGAACGCCTTGTCGTTCTGGCGGAGCACGAGGTCGTACAGGTACATGATGCCGCCGTGGCCGCTGTCGCCCGCAAGCTTGCCGCCCTCGCTGATCTTCTGGATGGCGGCGTCGTACTCGTCCCAGGTCCAGCCCTCGGCGGGTGTCACGCCCACCTTCTTGTACTCGGCGGGGTTGTAGACGAGCGCGAAGGTGTTGCCGCCGACGGGTACACCGAGGAGCTTGCCCTTGACGTCGCCCGCCTTCTCCAGACCGGCGCGGAAGTTGTCCATGCTGAGGTTGCCGGCCTTGACCTGGGCGTTCAGGTCGAGCAGCACGCGCTTGTCGTCGTACTTGCGCAGGAAGGCCACGGAATTCTGGAACACGTCGGGGGCGTTGCCGGCGGACGCCTGGGTGTTGAACTTCTTCCAGAACGCCTCGTAGTCCTGGAAGTCGGTCTTGACGTCGATGTCCGGGTGCTTCTTCTCGAACAGCGCGATCGTCTTGTTGATCATCTCGGCGCGTTCCTGGCCGCCCCACCAGGAGTAGCGGATCTCGACCTTGCCACCGGCTCCCGCTCCCCCGCCGTCGCCGTCGCAGCCGGAGGCCAGCACCCCCAGAACCGCCACGGACACACCGGTCGCACGCAGCCCCTGGGCACTCCGCCAAGACCTCATGACACACCCCTTCCGGGCAGGCTGCACCCGCTGCCACGGTCGATTGAATCGTTTAAGAAAGCGCTTGCTGGGACAAGCTAAGGACCCGATGCCGCAACGTCAACGGTTGGGACGGAATCGTTTGAAGCGCTTCGACGAAACACGGGGGTAAGCGCGAGGCAACAACGCAGGTGGGAGCGGTCGGCGCGACACGGCAGGGCGTCACGGGAAGACGTGCGCGGCCGGCACCCCGGAACAGAGGCCGCGCGACTGCCCGGACCCGGGAAACGCCAGAGGGCCCGCGAGACTTTTCAGTCTCGCGGGCCCTCTGTCCGGGTGGGCGATACTGGGTTCGAACCAGTGACCTCTTCGGTGTGAACGAAGCGCTCTCCCACTGAGCTAATCGCCCGGGCGCACCGCAAACATTACCCCATGTCAGCGGTGCTCCAGGACCGGCCCCAGGTCACTCGGTGATCTTCCACGGCATGGCGATCCCGAACTTCCAGACATAGACCGCGACCAGCACCGCGATGATCACGAGACCCACCGTGGTGAGGATGATGTTGCGCCGCCGCACCTTGGGGTCGAGCGCCTTCTGAGCGGCCTCCGTGACCTTGCGCCTCGTCCAGCGCAGCACCAGCTGCGCCCAGACGAACTCGGTCGCCCAGATCGCCATGCCCCCGAAGATCACGAGCCACCCGGGTCCCGGCAGCGGCAGCATGACGACACCGGCCGCCACGACGGCGAGGCCGACGATGAAGACACCGACCTGCCAGCTCATGTGCAGGGGCTTCGACGCCTTGATGAAGGCCGGCGCCCGCGATCCCAGCTCCCGCTCGACCCTCACCGCGCCCCCCGCAGCGGACTCCGGGGCCCGCACTGCGGCCTCGCTCCGCTCGTCACTCTCCGCATTCATGGTCCCCAACCTACCTGAACGGTCCTCGTCACCGGAATGGCCGCATAACTCAAAGTTACACACCGCCGCACGAGGGACCCGAAGGGCCACAAATGGGTCAGAGGGGTTTACAACGCCACCGTAGGTGGCATGTCGATTTCGCCGACGTGCGAATCCCCGAGCGCACACTGAGCGAAAGGCCCTGGCGCTTATGAACACCACGGTCAGCTGCGAGCTGCACCTGCGCCTCGTTGTGTCGAGCGAGTCCTCACTGCCTGTACCCGCGGGCCTGCGGTATGACACGGCCGATCCCTATGCCGTGCACGCCACCTTCCACACCGGAGCGGAGGAGACGGTCGAATGGGTATTCGCCCGTGACCTCCTTGCCGAGGGGCTGCACAGGCCCACCGGCACCGGAGACGTCCGCGTCTGGCCATCACGTAGTCACGGTCAGGGCGTCGTCTGTATCGCGCTGAGCTCCCCAGAGGGGGAAGCCTTGCTCGAGGCCCCGGCAAGGGCCCTGGAGTCGTTCCTGAAGAGGACCGACGCCGCGGTTCCGCCAGGCACCGAGCATCGCCACTTCGACCTCGATACGGAGCTCTCACACATCCTGGCCGAGAGCTGAGCCAGGCCGAAAGCTGCAGGGCGCCGTCCGACTCGGGGCGACGGCGCCAGGCGGACAACCTCATAGGGCACACACCGGCGCCGTCACCGCGGAATCCACCGCGGTGAC
>NZ_JBHXQO010000091.1:0-16947 GCF_042717135.1 Streptomyces sp. NPDC058620 | reverse complement strand
GAGGCGCGGGGCGCGGCGTTCAGCAGTCCTCCGGGCACCGTTCCGCGCCTCTCCTGCCCGTTGAACCCCTGGGTGGTCTGGCGGGCGCTGTAGGATCCGCCAGGGCTCACTGGGCCCTCCGCCCCCGGCCGCTCTCGTGGTTGCAAAGGGAGTTGCTAAGGGGGTTGCCCTGGAGGTTGCTAAGAGCCACTCGCACCCGCCCGGCGGATGCCCTCCCCGCGTTCGAGCTCGCCGACGGTGTCGATCCGCGCTGCGTACAACTGGACTGCGTCCGCCAGGATTCCGGTGTCGGGATGCACTGTTCCGAGGTCGATGAACTCGGCCGCCGGAGCGCCGATCTCCTCCCGCAGCTCCTTGGCCGCGTTGTCGGCGTGTGCAGGTCCGGCGGTGGCGCCGCCCCGCGGGATTTCCCAGTGCCAGGCCCTTGTTGCGTGCCGGAAGTGCTCGATGAGGACGACGTCGCCGCCCAGTAGGGGCAGTACGGCCACCCCCGGCTCTACCTGCGGAGAGACCATGCGCAGGTAGCGGCCCTGCTGGCCGTCCGGGAAGACGACCGGGTCCTGGAGCAGCATCCACCACTTGTCGCGGTAGATGACCTGTCCTTCGGTCATCGGCCTGCGCATGATGCTGATCGCACCGTCCCCGGGCGGGGTGAGAAACCAGGCGGGGGGAGTGTCGCGCAGGTGCGCGTACGCGGACTCGGGGGTGTGGTCCATCAGATCACCGACTTCGGCGGCCAGAGTGAGCAAGGATTAGGGCAGTGGTACGGCGGGGGTCACGCGACAGCTCCCAGGCGGGCGGCGGACGGGTCGGCGGCGAGCTCATCGACGGCGGTGTGCGTCATGGGCCCGGTGGTGCTGATCCGCGCCAGGTCCTCGAAGCACTCAAGGCGCCACTTATCGACCACCCAGTCCGGGGGCCGGTCGAAGGTGACGGTCAGGGAGCCCATGACCAGACCGTGCAGGAGCGCCTCGCGCGGTGAGGCCGCCACGTAGCCGTGCGCCTCCTCGGGTGAGGCGCCGGCGAGCGCGGCGAAGTAGGTGAGCACCGCCTCCTCGTACTCTCCGGTGCCGGCGTCGAGCACGGTGGGGGAGTACGGGCCGTTCGGCTGATCGAGGAACATGCTCAGCAGCGGGGCGAGTTCTGCCATCACCTGGCCCAGGTGGCCCGGAAAGCCCAGGAACGGAAGCTCGTCCCGGTCCAGGGCGCGGTACAGCCGATGCAGCTTTCGGGTGTCGACCGCGGGCGGAGACGGCTGGAAGCCGATGGCCAGGCCCTCATCGGGCAGGTTCGGGGCGGTGCGGGGGCTCACGTCATCGGCTCCATACGGGTCGCTCGGGCAACAGGTGCCACCCCATCTACGCCCGCCCACAGCCGCCTCGGGCCCCCGGCCGCCGAGGACGCCGTGGGGCGGGAGGATGCGGCGCACAACCAGGCTGCGCCTCCCGCCCCACGGACTGGGCGGCCCCGGGCAGTGCCGCCACGCCGGGCACCGGCCGCCTCCCGGCCGATTCCGCCTGCGGGGAGGGCGGGGGCAAGTCGCGGAGCCAGAAGGTGGGACCGCGGCCACCTGCAGGCCCCGGCACTGCTGTTCCCGCTCTGCGGACCGGCACCCCAAGTTGCCGTTGCAGGCCGCGGGAGCCGGGCGGCCGAGCCGATCACCGGCCGCGACCAGATGCGCAGCTTCGACCCTGCCAGGCCACTTCCGCGCCACATTCCTCGAAAGGCTCCTCGATGATCCGTGCTACGCGCCGCGCCGGTGTGCGGTCCGCCGCCAGTGACACCCCGTGGACCGCGTGCGGTGGTCGGGGCGAGTACCGCTCGCCCCGCCGGTTACGCGCAGTTATGGCCCTCCGGGATGGCGAAGCAGCGGGGCTGCCAGCTGGTCCAGTAGCCGTTGGAGTGGCGCACACGGGCCCAGTCGTTGCCGTCCGAGCCGGTGGCGATGATGTAGAGGAGCGAAGTGCTGTTCTCCTGCTCAGGGGTCGCGTAGATGCGGCTCTGGACCCACCCGCCCATGGACATCCAGCCGTTCCAGGATCCGTCGGACCTGGTCCAGTTCGTCCACACCGCGTGATCGGCACCGACGACGAACTCCTCCTTCGTCCCGTTGGCGAATCTCATGGTCGAGACGCCGTACTCACAGATGTATGTCTGCCCCTTGGTCGAGCAGTAGGTCGCCGCCTGTGCCGGCGACGCCGCGACCCCCACCCCCGCGAAAGCGGCCAAAGCCGCGACTGTCGCGAGGGCACTCTTGAATCCGCGCATGTCCATATTCCTTTGCCGAGTGGCGTGGTCATGTCGGGGAGCGGGAAGAACCAACCCCCCTGCCACCCGACGTGGATATCCTCGCCCTCTCCTCTAACGTCCCACTGGCGCTTCGCTTACGTCCTCGAGATGGAGGGCGGCCTGCCGCACCGGCCGACCCGCCCGATGAGTCGGGGCGGGACAGGCGGGAGCCGGGCCGGCACCCCCAAGCCGAAGCCGGACCGGACGTTCATCGCCGGGGGTCGCTGGACGGAAGAGGGCGGGTCGGCCGGGCACGAGCCTCACGCGCACTCATAGGTGCACCCCGGGCCGGGACCCGGGGTGCACATCGACGAGCGGCCTCAACCGTGACGAGCGTCGGGTTCCTCGCGGCGCAGAAGCGCGCGCAAGGCCATGGACGCCGCTGCCAGGGCGATCAGCACAGCCCCTGCGGCGACGTCGAAGACCTGGGCCCCGTCGAAGACAGCGGTGTTCCGCAGACCAAGCAGCCATGGGGAGGCGACCAGCCACCCACCGGCAAGCAGCATGATCATGTCCGACCAGGTTCCGACATGCCGGCTCAGCCGGGCTATCGCCACCGCGAGCACCAGGATGGCGACGCCGATCTCGTTGCGGTGGATGTCCTTGGCGGCGTCCGGCCCGTCACCGCCGACCCACGGGGCGACGCACAAGGCGATACCGATGACGAGCATGAGTCCGCTGATGATCTGCTCGCGCCATCCGTGCATCAGCACCTGTCGGCTCGTCGAAGCCGGATGCGTTGATGTCGCACCTGCAACCATGGTTCCTTGCCTCCTCGGGAGCGGCGACAGCACCTCTTGGGACGCGACACCCACCATTATCGGACCTGCCTCGACCGGGGCGATCCCAGGCGTCGGGCCGCCTGTCCCGGTGAGCCGCCACCGAACGGTGAGCTATGCGGGCAGGCGCCTCACCTCACCGGCCCCCGGACCGACCAGCACGCGTTCGCCCCTGCCGCAGCGCACGACATCGGCCGCGAAGCCCCCGCGCTCCGCCTCGGCGAAGAAGTCGGACACCGGACTGCGCATGACCCCGTACTCCTCGTAGTGCACGGGCAGCGTGCGGCGCGGGCGCAGGAGCCGGACGAGGTCGGCTCCCTGGCGCGCGTCCATGGTCACCAGCAGGCCGCCCGGGAGCGTCGTGCCGCCCAGGTGCAGAACGGCCAGATGGAGATCCGGGTGGCGCCGGGCGATCTCCCTGATGCCGGGGAACATCAGCGTGTCCCCCGTGATGTAGAGGCGCAGTTCCGGCGTCGCGCCCTGGGGGCCGAACTCCAGCAGACTGCCCATGACGGGCGGGAGCAACGCCTGAGCGAGCCCGGGACCATGGCAGCCCGGCAGCGCTGTGACGCGCACCTGGGACCGGTCGCGGGAGAGCGTCTGAGACTGCCAGGTACGCAGGCCGGTGGCCCGCGAGAAACCGTGCAGTCCTTGGAGGCGCCGGGAGGCGTGCGGAGTCGTGATGATCGGCAGCCCGTGGTCCAGACCCCGGCGGGCGAGCCGGTCCCAGTGGTCCCCGTGCAGGTGCGACAGGATCACGGAAGGTCAGAAGCGGTGCCAGAACCTGGGATTCGAAGACGCTGCTGCTGCCGAGTCGCTCAGGCGGAAGGCATCCACTGGTAGTAGTGGGGTAACAGGCCGTCCGTGAATCACGGACGGAACCTTGGGCGTGGCCGCGGGCCGAATCCCACCCGGTGGCCCAGGCCCGGGCCACCATGGCCAGGTACGCCCCGCCGATGAGGAGAATCACCGCCGTGATCTGTGCCCATCACCGGCTCAAGGGCGGTGCCGCCCAGCTCGGCGCCACCGGCCCAGGTCTCGCCGGTCCGTTCGGGACCTGGCCCGCCGACACCGGCCGCGACGAGGGGGGACAGGAGCACGAGCGTCTCGCCGGGGGAGACGAGGCCAGCGTCTCGTTGGAGCGGGCGGCCGGCGGGTGAAAGCTGGCGCCGCGCGCCGCCGTGGTTGGGCCCGGCACACGAGACGCGGAGACCCATCGAGCAGTGGTGTTTCACAGTCCTGGCTGGCGCACCTGCCCGCTTAGTAGAACCAGACGAGGACGGGAACGCGGATCTCCTTCGCGTCTCGCATGATCATGTACTCGATGATGACCGGCTCTCCGGGCATTTCCAGTGAGTACCGCACACTGATCTCGTCCATCGGGTCGCCGGGAGGGCGCCGCCCGAGATCGAGCGCACCTCCGACCTCGATCGCCAATGCTCTCAGGAAATTCGCTGTCTTCCCCCGTAGATCAGCAGGCATGTCCAGGACCGTCTGCGCGGGGATCTCCTCGGTCCAGACACTCCAGCTCATGCGACGTTGATGCGGGCAATGAGATCGTCCACGGACAGCAGGGAGTTCCCACGTTCGGCCTTCGCACGACTGCGTGCGGCCTCGGGGATGCGGTTGATCATGGCTGCCTTCCACCAGCGGCGCATCACCCCGGGTACAGCTGCTTCCTCCGCGGCAAGTACTTCGGATTTGAAGCGGGCGCTGTCGGTACCGTCGAGGGCATCTGCGATGGCGTTGATGGTGTGCGGAATGCCAGGGATCCGACGGTCTCGCGGGGTCTCGGGCTGGGCGCTCATGCTCGTCCTCCAGGTCGGGACTTAGAGTGTCCTACACGACCGCGCGCGGTGTGGTCTGCATCGTGCTGTTCGCGGCAATCAGACAGGCCGGCCCCCAGATCGGTCTGCCGTCCCGCTAGCCCGTGCGGCAGCCCAGGTGGAGGGCCCGGAACATGACGCGTACGCCGCTGGCCGTCCGCGCATTGCGGACTCAGTCCTGCGCAGTCGGCGCGGGGACTTTCATCGACTTGCACCATAGCCGCAGCGCCTCGGTGACGCCGTCCTGCAGCCCCAGCCCGGTCTGTTCCAGCGTCGCGGTGAGCCAAGCGTCGTCCTCAGGCAGAATCCGTGTGGCCAGAGCGACCCGCTGGGGACCGCGTGGCCGACCGACGCGGCGGGGCCGGCGAGCGGGCGTGGCAACCTCCGCCCCTCCTTCCTGCGCCCTGCGGCGTGCCTGCGCCCTGGCTGGCGTCGTACGGGCGGTGAGCCGGAGCTGCGTGATGCGGGGGTTCGTCATGCACTGCCAACGCGTGGCCCCGGCAGGCGTTAGGGCTGTTCACGAGTACCCCTGACCAGGCGTGACAGAAGGCGATGAAGATCGCTTCCCGTTTGATCGAAGATCGTTTCCCAGTGGTGTGACACCTCCGCTCCGTATTGGGTTGGAGTTCGTACAGGTGAGCACGGCAGAGTGGCGTGGTGAGCGAACTGTGGGCACGCACCCTGACCTGGGCAGAAGTCGATCCGTTGCGGCATCCGTTCGAGCTGGACGAGGATGCGGCAAAGGCATTGGCCGGTCTTGTCGCACCCTTGCTGCCCAGCCCGGAGGCCGTCGAAGAGCACTGGTGGCGCTCGCTGGACCCCGTCACCGAGTTTATGGTGAACCGGTACGGCCGGTGGGCCTGCGGTTGGAACTGGTCGGTGGGTGAAGGCGACACCGATGGCGGGGTCGTCGACGTGTGGTGCTGTGCCCGCCATTCCGTGACGACGGCGGACACGACCGCCCCGTTGGCCGTCGCGGCCTTGCTCGAGTGGCGTGACTGGATCGAGGATCTGGCGGAGCGCTTCTCCGCCTTGGCGCCGCCGTCGCACTCAGCGGTGCCCCTGTCCTCTGTGGATCCCTGGCATTGGGAGCGCGCGTGCACGCGGCTGGTTACCGTGGTGGCCGACAGGACGCGGGCGGAGAGCGGCTGGTACGGACACTGCAAGCAGGTCCTCGGATGGTTCCTCGCCTACAACGGCATCGACGAGGAACGAGCCCAGGGGATCGTGGAAAGCTCAGTCGGCGGCCGATTCGGCAGCTGGATCGCACCGGACGTCGTAGTGGTCGACACGGTGAGTTCGCAGTTCGCCCGGACCGTGGACCGAAACCGATGACGTCCGGCCCCAGCCACCATCGGGACGCCCTTGCCGACTGGCTGCGCATTCGCACACAGATCTCTTGGCCGTGCTGGAGCGGCACTCGCCCCGACGCTGGAGCACCGGCATACGACGGCTTCCGGGACTTCTTCACCACCACACGCGGCAGCCGCGACGCCGAAGGGACCAAGCGGGTCCTGACCGCCCTCGGCATGGCCCTCGCCGACGCGGCACAGGGCAGGCGGCTGAGCTTCGCCCTCCTGACAAACTGGCAGCGGACAGTCTTGCACCGAGCTTCTGCCCCTTTCCGCACAGTGCCGGCCTTCGCGAAAGACGGGCGGGAACGTTACGGCCTGGCACCCAACACTCCGGCGCGTTTCGAGCACTGTTTGTCCGAGAGCGCTCAACCGGACCTGCCCCTCCCCTCACGCGCCGCTCGGACCTACCTCGACGTCCTGTTCTTCCATCCGTTCGAAGACGGCAACGCCCGCGCGGCCATGCTGGCGCTGGCCTTCGTCCTTGCCCGCGAAGGCGTCCCACTCGACCAGGTACACCCACTGCAAGCCACCCGCTGGGCCGACGACGCCGAGGGCTCGGCCGATCTGGCGGTGCTGCTCGGGATCCTGGTCACCGCGGCGGAGCGCCGCCTGTCCAACGGAAGGCAGTCATGACCGAACGAGACGTCATTCTCAACGAACTCGCCCAGGGGCTGCGCCCGATGTCACAGGGCATCGAGTGGTTCGACACACACAGCCCGGAGGAGCAGTCCGAGGTGCTCCTGTTCCTTCGCCATCACTGCATGCAGGCTCGCGCCGTCACCGAAGACGGACCGGAGAGCATCCGCCGTGCCGGGCTGCGCCCGACGCATACGGCTGCGGTTCTGATCACCTGTGGTCCGATCGATCAGCAACTGGGGAAGATCGCCGGTCTCGCCCCTGTCGACGAACGCCGCAAAGCGTTCCGGCTGCTGGTCGCGGTACTCGCGGACGCGGACGAACGACGCCGCGAGCGCTTCTGCTCCGGCGGATGCGGTCACTGGTGGCACAGGCTGCCCGTCGGTGACTGAGTGCGTCGGGCAGAAATGGGCAGTTCACGAACCGTGATGGCCTGGTACGAAACAACCCATCCGGAGCTCGCCCGTCATGGGGGAGATCGTTCCCCGTCCTGCGGCATATTTCTGGCGGACAAAGTGAGGCGATGGCGTGCGAGGTCGACTTCGACGATCCGTACGGTGATCTCGTCGCCCTCGCTCACGATCTGGCCGGGGTGCTCGACGGGCTCGTCACGGAATTCGGTGTCGTGTGACAACCGCTGCGGAGCCTGACGGCCGGCGGGTCGAGATCGGGTCCGTCGGCCGCTCAAGCTCGCACGGTGGGCGGGTCAGCGAGGGCGTCGGGGTCAGTGACCATGCGCTGCCAGAGTTCGCGACGGTCCGAGCGGGCGGCGGCGTGGCGCTGCCCGGGTCCGGGGCCGCCCCGGGCGGCGAGCTCCCTGCCCCCCTTGGCCGGGCGGCGGCGCCGGCGGCCGTGGGACTCGGGTGGTGTCGGCCGTGGCGGACGTGATCCGCTCACGGGTCGGCAGCGCGACGGCCGGCCCGGGAAGGCAGGCAACCGGAAGGTGGTTGGGCCCGCCCCGGGGCCGCCCGACGCGTTCCCTGGTGAGGGCTACTTGGAGAAGTACAGGTACTTCCAGGCGCCGTAAGTGGTCGAGTTGACGTTGTCGCCGGACGTGCCGTTGACGTAGACGGACCGCGTCCGCGCCCGGATCCCGGACTCGCCGGGTGCCCCGAGGCTGATCGCCGACTTCCCGTTCGTGCCGAGGGCGAAGTACCGAGAGCCGCCGGAGTGCCAGGCGCCGTTGTAGTGGACCTGAAGGTCGAAGCGCTGCTTACGGCCCGGGTAGTAGGTCATGGTCGACGTGAGCAGCGGGTTGGTGCTCTTGTGGAACCAGTAGTACGACTTTGATCCGATCTTGGCCGTCTTGTAGTGCTTGGAGACGGCGGTGGCAACCTTCACCCGGGCGTAAGCGGTGGACGTGACCGCCTTGGGCTTGTAGCGGGCGTCGCCCTTGAAGACCGCCGAGATGACCGTGTCCCGGGTCATGTCGACGGTTGCGGAGATGTTGCCGCTGGAGTTGACCGTCGCGGTCCTGAGTAGCTTGTTGGGCTTGTCGGCGCCGTAGGGGTTGGCCCAGATCTCGACCGTGCGGTTCTTGTACGTGGTCGCGAGGTGGGCGGTGAAGGAGACGTCGGTGCCGTAGATGTAGAGGTTGCCGTTCTTGTTCAAGGTGAGCGTGGTGGCGGCGCGGGAGACCGCGACCTGGTCGGTGCCGCTGACCGGGGTGTGGTCGGTGCCGCCGGCGTAGGCGACCTTGTAGGTGACGGTGCCGCCGGCCGGCGGGGTGTCGGTGAAGGAGTACGTGCCGTCCGTCCTCACCGCGACGGTCGGCAGCGCCTTCCCGGCGGGGCTCTCCATGTCGGTACGGGTTACCTGGAGCCTGGCACCGGCCGGAAGGGGCACCGTGGCGGAGACCTTGCCGCCGACGGTGAGATTCTTGGCGCGGGTGGCGGTGGCCGGGGCGTTTACCGTCAAGGTCGGCACGCTCTTCGCCGGGTCGGTGAGCGTCTTGAGGACGTAGCCGCCCGGCGACGAGACGAGAGCGAAGATGCGGGAGGAGTCCGGAGCCCAGGCCAGGACGGGCGCGTCCACGGCGTACGTCCGGATCGGCGTGCTGGCGCCCGGACGGTAGACCGACACGTTCGTCTCGGTGATCTGGGCCACCAGGCCGTTGGGGGCGATGTCCGCGCTCTGTCCCGCCGGGTAGGCGCCGGCAGCCGTGAAAGTCCCGCCCGCGTATGCGTTCCGCTGCGTGCCGTCGACCAGCACCTGCGCGGCACCGGGCACGAGGTCGATGTCGGTCAGGTAGTTCAGCGAGTAGCCACCGTCGTGCCAGGCGGTGAGCTGCGGTGTGGCGCCGGAGACGTCGATGACGGCCATCAGGTCCGTGGTCATGTCGTAGAAGTCGGTCGCACCGATGGCCAGCAGCCCGGGTGCGGACGGGTCGGTGTCGAGGTACGCGCCGCCCTCGATTGCCAGGGCCTCGTGCGGGAGCTGCCTGAGCGCCATCGGGTCGGTCCCGTCGGCCGGGTCCACCGCCGGGTCGATCGAACCGAGGTTCCCGTAGCCGTCCGACGGGTCCTCGTAGGTGAACCAGACCTTCCCGCCGGTGAACTCCACCCGCAGCGGGCCGATGCTGGTGGCCACGGGGTAGCGGGCTTTGACGTCCAGAGTGGCCGCGTCCAGGACCACGATCTCGTGGCTGCCCCGCGCTGCCGCGTACAAAGTGGTGCCGTCGTCGGACAGGGCCAGGTCGAAGACTCCGTTGATGCCGCTCACGGAGTCGACGCGGTTGCCGCTGTAGTCGGCGGCGATGATCGACCCGGTCGAGTCGTTGCCGACGAAGACCCGCCCCAGTGTTCCGCTCACGACCATGCCTCCGGGCGAGCCGATGGTGACGGAGACGGCCGAGGCGGGCCCGGCCGCGGCAACGCTCAGTGCCACCGAACCGAAGAGAACCGCGAGCGTGGTCGCGATCGAGATGTTGCGCGTACGCACAGTGTTGTAACCCCCACATGCAAGCCCGGTTCGTTACCGGGAAGTTGGGACCGCCGCGCAACACACGAACGTGACCACGATCCGGGTCGCTGTGACGTGCGGGTCGCGGCTGCCTGGGGCAGCGTATGGCATGCCAATGACAGGGCAGGAGGGGGTCTTGCCGACGCGGACACCGGGTGGTCCCACTGGGCGTCTTCGGACCGGCGGTTCGTACGTCGGCACCTGGTCGGCCTGCGGCCCGCCGACAGTGCGGGGAGACCACTTGACGCGCCGGGGAGCGGACGAGGCAACGGCTTAGCGGGGCCTGTGGCGGAGGACAATGGGCTGGAAACACGAAACGCTAGAGCAGGAGCCTCCATGGCGAAGCGAGTTCACCAACCCCGTGAGGATGCGGAGTTCGATTTCATCGTCGGGATGAGCGGAGTCCCGGTTCTCGCCTACTTCACCGGGACATGGCCGAAGGCGATCGAGCGCTGCCGGGAGATGGACCTCGTCGTGGGCGGCATCGCCGACGAATACGCGGGCCGTCTGACGGCCGTCCGTACGGACATGACGCGCTGTCCCGCCACGACCAGTCGCTATGGGATCACCCGCGCCCCGTCGTACGTCCTGCTGAAGGAGGGCAGGACGGTGGCACAAGGCACGGGGCCGCTGACCGCCGCCGAGGTACGGCAGTGCCTGGACAGCCAACTCTGAGCCGCCGCGCACCTATGGTGCGGGGCCTGGAGCCTCTCGTGCGCGGCATCCCACCCATCCGATCACGCCGCGGCTCCGGCGCCGGAGACCGACGAAGCTGCACGCGGACAAGGGCTACGACTACGACCACTTGCGCCGATGGCTCGTTCGGCGGGGCATCCAGCACCGCATCGCCAGCAAGGGCGTCGAGTCCTCGCAGCGGTTGGGCCGACATCGATGGGTGGTCGAGAGGACCGTGTCCTGGCTGGCCGGCTGCCGTCGCCTCCACCGCCGCTACGAACGCAAGCCCGAACACTTCCTGGCCTTCGTCGGCATGGCCGCGGCTCTCATCTGCCACCGGCGTCTGGCCAAGACCCAACTCTGACGACGGCAACGATTTGGCTGGATACGCTGGCCTGTCATGACCAACTGAAAGGTACCGCGATGAGCCAGTACTTCGACCTCGGCGACGAGACACTGTGGAACCCATCCAATGGAGCTTCCCGCATGTTCCAGCGCCAGGTGGCGGTCTTTGAAGCGGAGCTGGAACTCCCATCGGGCATAGGGCCGATGGAGAACGACGAGTGCCAGATCAGCCCCGACACCTTCGAAACCTTCGTCAACGCCCTCCTGACGCAGCACCGAAAATCGAGCCACACCATCTGGCTCGCGCTCTCCGAAGGTTTCACTGCCACAGTGCTCGTTCTTGCAGAACGCGCCGGGGTCAAGGTGGACTGGGCACGATACGGAGCCGCCCCTGAAGGCCCGCTCCAAGACGTACAGGTTTCCACCGTCACTGGGATGTCCACCCCCGCGGAGGGCGCAGCCTGGTCTGCGGGCCTGCGCGAGAAGGTACGGGAGCTGGGACGGCGCATGCCCCGCTGACCAGAGCAGCCGCGTCCGACGCACCGATCGCGATTCCTTACCGCTGCTGCTCGCCATAAGAACCAAACGCTCACTAACGACCTTCGGAGAAATTGACAATGTGGCGTGCTGGTTACTGACTTCAGCTCGTCAGGGTGACGTTGGTGTGTCGAGGGTGAGACCGGTCCCGGCTATGAAGCCGTCGAGGGTGTGGGGCCGGTACTGAAGTCGTTTGATGCGGTTGCGGACGAGTGTTTCCAGGCGGTCGAGGGCGACGACTGCGAGGTTGGCGAGGCTGTTTTTGACGTGGGCCCATACGCCCTCGACGGGGTTCAGGTCGGGTGCGTAGGCGGGCAGCAGGAACACCGTCAGCCAGTCCCGGTCGTCGATCATCCGGCGTATTCTGCGGGAGACGTGCGTGTTCAGCCGGTCCCAGACCAGTACGAGCGGGGCGCGCACGAGGTGGTGCATGCCGTCGATCAGGGCGATGAAGTCGCTCTCGCTCATGCTGCGGCGCTTACTGTTGCCCGCCCGGTGGGCGAGAAGACGGTAGGACAGGCGGGTGCGGGAGCCGGGCCGCATCGCGATCAGTCCGGCGACCGACAGCCGGCCGGAGCGGCGTCCGCTGACCGTCACGACCGGGGTGCGGCCGCGCCGGCCCCAGGTGCGTCCACGGGGCGGCCGCCGGGTGAAGCCTGCCTCGTCCTCGAAGCAGATGTAGCCCCCGCAGGCCGCCCGAGTCCTTTTACCTCCGCCCAGGTCGCCTCCTTCCACACCGTCACGGCCTCCTCGTCCCGCTCCGCCGTCCGGCGCGCGGGCATCTGCGGGGAGAACCCGAGGCGGTGCATCAGCCGAGTGGCACCCGAGACGCTGTAGGAGACGTGGAACTTCCGCCCGATCAGCGTCGCCACCCGCGCCGCGGTCCACACCTGGTCCTCCACCCACCCGTGCGCGGCCGGCCCCTCCTCCAAGAACCCCGCCAGCTTCTCCAGGCTCCGGGGCGACAGCCGGCACCGCGAACCGGACGCACCCCGCGAGACCAACGCCTCCGGCCCGCCCTCACGCCACAGCCCGTGCCACTGATACGCCGACTTCCGGCTCACCCGCAGCCGCTCCGCGACCTCCAGCGGCCCGACCTCCTGCTCGAACAACGCGACAGCCTGCATCCGCACCGACTCGCGACGCCGACGACCCTCAGCCGTCAGCCCGCCCCCATCCGCATATCTCACACACCATGAGATACAGCCCAAACCCCTTGCACATCACGGACTTCGCGATGAATCACCCTGACGAGCTGAAGTCAGTAACGGATTACGCGGCGAGGAACTCCTTCCAGTCGCGGCCGGCGATCAGTGCGTCGTCGCCGGTGAGGTTGGCGCCAGCCCGGTAGGCGCGGCCTACCTTGCCGGGGAGACGGACCGGCAGGGTGCGGCGCGGCTTGGCACCGGCGGCGACACGCTGCGCGGCGGCCAGTTGGGGCAGCGTGTACACGCCTGGCCCGGCCAGGTCGGATACGCGTCCGGCCGGATCCCCGAGGGTCAACTCGGCCAGCCGGGCGGCTACTTCGGCGGCGTCCACGGGCTGGAAGCGCAGACCGCCCGGCGCTGGCACCAGCGGCATCCGGCGTATCGCCCCGACCATCTTCAGCAGCAGCTCGTTGACCTGCGCGGCCCGCAGCACGGTCCAGCCGATCCCCGACTCCATGACGGCCCGCTCGGCACCCGCTTTCGCCCGGAAGTACCCGATCGGCATCGCGTCCGCACCGACCACCGACACCAGGATCAGGTGCTTCACTGTCCCGGCGGCCCGTGCCGCCCGCACCAGTCGCGCAGTCGCCGCATCGTCGCCTTTCGGGCCACCGGCCAGGTGCAGTACGGTCTCGGCGCCGCCGATCAGCGCCAGGTCCAGTTCGCCGTCGGCCAGCAGATCGGCCTGTACGTACTCGACGCGTGGGTGCGGTGCGATGTTCTCGGGACGGCCGCCGCGGGACAGGATACGGACGGTGCGACCGGCCGCAACCAGGAGCGGGACGGTGAGGCGGCCGATGGTGCCGGTGCCACCGGTGACCAGGATGGGGGTGTTGATCTTGCGGGTCATGATGATGTCTCCTCGGTACGGCACCGTGGGGAGCGGTGCGGGGTCTGCCGTGGTCGTTCTGCTTCACTGACACGGCTGCGCGAGGGGATGTGACAGATGGCGGAGAAATTTCTTCAGTCCGAGCGGTACGAGGCGGAACGCCCTCATTTGCGGGCGGTGGCCTACCGCATGCTGGGCTCGCTCACCGAGGTCGACGACGCACTCCAGGAAGCCTGGTTGCGGGCGAGCACCACCGACATCGCCGATGTCCGCAACATCGGCGGCTGGCTGACCACGATCGTCTCCCGAGTCTGCCTGAACCTGCTCCGCGCCCGGCAGACTCGACGCGAAGAAGGCATCGACGGGGCACCCGAGACGCAGGCCGGGCCGGGGGCGATCGATCCGGCGGCCGAGGCCGAGATGGCGGACGAGGTTGGTGTGGCGCTGCTTGTGGTCATGGAGGCACTGGGACCGGCGGAGCGGCTCGCGTTTGTTCTGCACGATCTGTTCGCGGTGTCGTTCGACGACATCGCCGTGATGCTTGAAAAGACGCCGGCCGCCGCCCGCCAACTGGCCAGCCGCGCCCGGCGGCGCGTCCGCGGCACCCAGCCCCCCACCGGGCCGGAACGCCAGGGACAAAAGCGAGAAGTCGTCGACGCCTTCCTCGCCGCGACCAGAGCCGGGGACTTCGAGGCACTGGTGGGTCTGTTGCACCCGGACGTGGTGCTGACCGCGGACCCGGCCGTGATCCCGACACCCGAACCGGTCGTGGTGCTCGGCGCGCACACCGTCGCCAAGGGGGCGATGGCGGCGACCGGGCGGGCCGCGACGACCGGGGTGGCGCTTCTGGACGGCGAATTCGGGCTGGTCATGGCCGAGGGACGAGGGCTGCGCCTGGTGCTGCGGTTTGCAGTGCAGGGGGAGAGCGGGCTGATCACCGAGGTGGAGGTGGTCGCCGAGCGAGAGGCGCTGGCGGGCATTGATGTGACCGCGCCCTGAGGCTGCCGCAGTGGCTCGATGCCGTCCGGCGAGACGACCTCCCCGGCCTCCATACACTCGCCGCAGGTTTCGATCGTGACCGCGATGCCGTCATCGCTGGCCTCACCCTGCCCCGGAGCTCTGGGGTCGCCGAAGGACACGTCAACCGGATCAAGATGCTCATACGCCAGATGTTCGGCCGGGCCGGCTTTCGTCTCCTCCGCAAGCGCGTCCTGCTCTACTCGTGATGCACAGGTCAGACCGCATCATCACGGAGGCCGAAGCCTTCCGGGAATCCTTCCAGGAACTCCCGCCGCGCGGGGTCGGACTCGGCTTCGGCCATCGTCCCGAGTAGGTCGATCAATTCGCTCCGCTGGTCGTTCGACAGCTTGCTGGCCAGGTGGGCGACACCCTCCAGGACCTTGACGGCGTCGTCCGGGTCCATCTGCTCGTCTTCGCTGCCCTCGATGAACCACAGGACGTCGACCAAAGCCTCGGCCAGGGCGTGGGTCAGAGACGAGTACACGGGCTTCAAGGCGGACTCCCAACAGGTCACGGCAGCAGAGTCCGGCCATCCCACCACACACCACGACCGCATGCCGCTGGACGAGGTCCTGGCCGTCGTCCCGGCCTTCCACCCCGCCTGGACGGACGCGGACCCTGAACTGATCGCCTTGTGTGACCGGGAAGCGGCCCACGGGAACTTCCGGGCCTGGGCGAAGATCACCCACCACCTCACCGACGGGATGAAGGAGTCCGGACGCGCGCACGTGGACGAGGAACTGCTGCGCTGGGCCTACAGCAAACTGAGCCACCGCCGGGCGGCCTGATGCTGGACTGCCCGAACCCGCCGCCGGTCACGGTGATCCTGGACCCGCACGACGACGTGGTCCACACCCGCGCGGCCCTGGCATCCCACGCCCCGCACGAAGGACGCCTCACCGTCCACCCCACCCCGGGCGTCGACTCGGCCGTCGCGCTCGCGCACGACATCCTCGCCGCCCTGAACAAGCCCGTACCCCTGGCCGGCCACCGCCCACTCGACCCGGGCCCGGCCTGGTCGGCCGCCGCCGCCTGGATCCTGGCCACCCCCATCACCCACCTGACCCTGCTGCGCGCCCACCTGCTCACCCCGCACCGCTTCAAAGACCTCCTAGCCCTGCGCCGACGCACGGGCATCCGCCTGGTCCTCGTCTGCCACCGCCGGACCGTCCAGGCCTTCCTGGAACGCGAGCTGCGGCAGGTGGAACACCACATCGCCGAGGCCTCAGCCCTGCTGCCTGAAGCCGAACCCGCCGCCCCGCAGTCGCAGACGCCCCCGACAGCGGGGCCGTTGGCGAACCGCTGGATCAGCCTGCCCGCCCTGACCACCCTCAAGACCTTCGACGAGACCACAAGCCCCTGCTGGTGCACCGCACCCATGGCGACGGACCGGGACTTCCTCCCGCCGGTCATGCCGCCGGTGACCGAAGCGGAGGTCGCCCGGCGCCTTCACCGCGCCACGACACACCCCCACCTGGCGGCGCAGCTCGCCACAGCGGTATTCACCGCGGCCTCCACAACGCAGCTCGATACCGCGAATGTCCGCGATCTGGGCCCGGACGGCACAACCATCACGCTCCACGACCACGGGCTGCGCCAGGGCTGCATGACCCACCCCGTTCCCCTCTGGGCCCGCCCCCTGCTGAGAGCCGCCGCTCTCCTGTGGAGCATCGAGACCGGCACCAACGGACCCTTGTTCAACGGTTCCCTGGAAAGCAACGACGCCCCATCCCTGATGGCCTTCGCAGAGAGCTGCAAGCTACGCCCGCCCCAGCCACCGCGCCCCAAGCGACGCCGTACCAGGAGCGGGACGCCCCAGCGTCCGAAGGAGCCCGTGAAGACCATCTGGCCCGTAAGCACAGCCCACCACCGGACCGCTTGGGTCTGGGCCGGACCCGATCTGATGCAGGGTTGTCCGCACCCGCCTCCGCACACTCGAAAGACCATCGAACGTAGGAAGAAGGGATGGCTGCCACCGGACTACGGGCTGCGCGAACTCCGGTACCTGCGCTGAGGGGTCGGTGAGCTGTCCAGCCAATCTGCGGCTGGAGGGCGGCCGCCCCTATCACTCCCTACGGCGCTGCAGGCGTGCCGGGAGCACCGCGAGGCCGGTCCGTTCGACATCCTGTTTCGCGCGCTGCGGTGGGAACGCAAACGTCGGCTGATGGGCACCGTGGAGGCCGACCTGGACAGCCTCCGTAATCTCGATGTCAACGATCTGCCGTTCGCCGAGCAGTTTCCGCAGGTATACCTGCGGAACGAGCTCCTCCCCATTCCGATCCTATTGGAGCTGACCGGATCGAACCTGCCGCAGAAGGTCTACATCAACGTGCCTCCGGACCACTTCCTAACGAGCTCGTGCATGGTTGGCGGTGCGCGTCGAGGGCCGAGTTTTGGCCGTCGTGTTCACATTCGCACGCTGCTGGCGATGGTGGCGGTCTGCTGGTGGGAGAGCAGTCCGGCGACGGCTTGGATGATGTCGCTCAT
>NZ_JBHXQO010000090.1:0-17418 GCF_042717135.1 Streptomyces sp. NPDC058620 | reverse complement strand
CGCCGCTGCGTCACCGGTTCGAGGCCCCGTTGCCCGCCCCCCCCCCCGCCGGGTCCGGACAACGGGCCATCGCCATGTCCGCACCCGCCCGGCCGCGCCCCCGAACCGGTGCCCCGGGCCCTGTTCCACAGCTCGGCGCCGCCGCAGTTGTCCGTACCGTTAGTGTGGGGCCCCGTCCGAGATGCGCCAACGCCCCGCCGGGGCGCGCGTGTACACCGATGCAGCCCCCGGGGGGACGCCCCCCGGACCCGGCCGGAGGGCCCGTACCTCGATGTCCGTGCACAGCCACCCGACGGCGCCGAATCCGGCCGCCGCCGCCCCAGAGTTCCCCCGGCACGTCGTCACCGCCGTGCTCGTCTCCCACGACGGCGCGCGCTGGCTGCCCGACGTGCTCGCCGGGCTGCTCGGGCAGGAACGCCCCGTACAGAACGTCGTGGCAGCCGACACCGGCAGCGCCGACGACTCCGCCCGGCTGGTCACCGAGGCCCTCGGCGACGAGCGCGTCCTGCATCTCGCACGCCGTACGAGCTTCGGCACCGCCGTCGACGAGGCGGTCCGTACGGCCGGCGTCCTCACCGCCGAGGAACTGCCGTACCTCAAGCGTCCCAGCGGCTGGGACCCGGTCACCCGCTCCTGGCGCGACGACACGTACGACATGCCCGAGCTCCCGCACGGCGAGCCGGTCCAGTGGCTCTGGCTGCTGCACGACGACTCCGCACCCGAGCCCGACGCCCTCGCCGAGATGCTCCGCATCGTCGACGGCGACCGTCACGCCGTGATCGTCGGACCCAAGCTGCGCGGCTGGTACGACCGCAAGCAACTGCTCGAAGTCGGCGTCTCCATCGCCAACAGCGGGCGCCGCTGGACCGGACTCGACCGCCGTGAGCAGGACCAGGGCCAGCACGACCAGGTCCGCACCGTGCTCTCCGTCTCCTCCGCCGGCATGCTGATCCGCCGTGACGTCTGGGAGGAGCTCGGCGGCTTCGACCGCAGTCTCCCGCTGATGCGCGACGACGTGGACCTCTGCTGGCGCGCGCACATGGCGGGACACCGCGTCCTCATCGCCCCCGACGCGATCCTGCGGCATGCCGAGGCATCCGCGCGGGAACGCCGCCCCATCGACTGTGCCGGGCGCTCGGTCGCGAGCCCGCACCGCGTCGACAAGGCGGGCGCCGTCTACACGATGCTCGTCAACGCCCACGGCAAGGCCCTGCCGTGGGTCCTGCTCCGCCTGGTGGTCGGCACCCTGCTCCGTACCCTCGCCTACCTGGTCGGCAAGGTCCCCGGACAGGCCGTCGACGAGGTCACGGGGCTCCTCGGGACCCTGCTGCGGCCCGGCAGGATCATCGCGGCCCGGCGCAGACGCGGGAAAGCGGTGGTCGAGGCCGGAGAGCTGCGCTCCCTGTTCCCGCCGCCCGGCGCCACCGTCCGTGCCACCGTCGAACAGGTCGCCGACAACTTCGGCGGCCGCTCCGAATCCGAATCCGGAGGCTCCCGGCACGGTGCCGTCGAGTCCGGTCCCGGCGGTGACGACGCCGACTTCCTGGAGATCGAGCAGTTCGCCCGGCTGAAGCGGATCGCGCGCAAGCCCGGTCCCGTACTCTTCGCCCTCCTGCTGCTCGTCTCCCTCATCGCCTGCCGGGGCCTCCTCGGCGGCGGCGCACTCGCGGGCGGCGCGCTGCTGCCCGCGCCCGGGGACGCCTCCGAACTCTGGGGGCGGTACGCGGACGGCTGGCATCCGGTCGGCACCGGCGGCACCCAGACGGCGCCGCCCTACCTCGCCGTGATCGCCGCCCTGTCGGCCCTGTTCCTCGGCTCCACAGGATTCGCGCTCACCCTGCTGCTGGTCTGCTCGGTCCCGCTCGCCGGACTGACCGCTTACTTCGTCTCCCGGCCGCTGATCGAATCGCGGCTCCTGCGGGCCTGGGCGAGCGTCGCGTACGCCTTCCTGCCCGCCGCGACCGGCGCACTGGCCACCGGCCGCCTGGGCACCGCCGTCCTCGCCGTCCTGCTTCCGCTGATCGCCCGCGCCGCCGTCTCGGCCCACGGGCTGCGCGGCGCACCGGGCCCTGCCGCGGTCCGCGGCAGCTGGCGCGCCACCTGGGCGTACACCCTGCTGCTCACCCTCGCGATGGCCTTCACCCCCATCGTCTGGCCGCTCGCCGTGGCCCTCGGCATCGGCGTGCTGGTCCTGCGCAGGGGCGACATCACCGCGTACGGGCTCCGCTTCCTGGCCGCCGTCGGCACCCCGCTGCTCGTCCTGGCGCCCTGGTCGCTGACCCTGCTGACCAGCCCGGCGAGCTTCCTCAAGGAGGCGGGTCTCGACCTGGGCGCGGGCACCGCGTCCGCCGTCGACCTCCTCGGGATCAGCCCCGGCGGCCCGAAGGCCGCGGGCGGCTTCCTCCTCCTCGGCATCGTGCTGGCCGCACTCGCGGCGCTGCTGCGCGGCGAGCGTCAGTTCGCGATCCGTACCGCGTGGGCCGTCGCCCTCGTCGCCCTGCTCTTCGCGGGCCTCGCCAACGGCTCGACCTGGGCAGGCCCCGCCACCCTCGTCTACGGCATCGCGCTGATCGCCGCAGCCCTGCTCGGAGCTGACGGCGCCCGGGTGCGGGTCGCCGAGCTCAGCTTCGGCTGGCGCCAGCCCGTCGCCGCCCTGATCGCCCTGGCCGCCCTGGCCGCTCCCGCCCTGGCCGCTTTCGTCTGGATGGCGGGCGGCGCGACGGGA
Organism: Streptomyces sp. NPDC058620; assembly: GCF_042717135.1. Taxonomy (NCBI): domain Bacteria; kingdom Bacillati; phylum Actinomycetota; class Actinomycetes; order Kitasatosporales; family Streptomycetaceae; genus Streptomyces; species Streptomyces sp. NPDC058620. The sequence continues at coordinate 14,693 of NZ_JBHXQO010000090.1, read as the reverse complement.
CCGCTGGTGCGCCGGGACCCGGTGCAGGTGCCCGCCTTCGTCGCCGCGGAGAGCGTCACCCGCGACCAGCCCCGCACCCTGGTCCTCGGCGGTACGTCGTCGGCCTCCGTCTCGTACACCCTGGTCCGTGGCTCGGGCGCCCGCCTCGGGGACGCCGAACTGACCGAGTCGGGCGGCAGCAACACCCACCTCGACAAGGTCGTCGCCAACCTCGTCGCCGGGTCGGGGGCCGACCAGGGCCGCCAGCTCAGCGGCTTCGCCATCCGTTACGTCCTCGTACGGGACGGGGCACCACGTCAGATGAGCCGGGTGCTCGACTCGACGCCCGGCCTGAGCCGGCTCAGCCAGCTCGACGGCAGCGCGCTGTGGTGGGTCGACCGCCAGGTCGCCAGGGTCATGATCGTCCCGCCGTCCTCCGAGGGCGGCGCGGACGGAGCGGGCGGCGAGTGGCTGCCCGTCGCCTCGCGCCCCGTCGAGGCGCACACCAGGATCCCTTCCGGCGCCGCAGGCCGTGTGCTGCGGATCGCCGACGCGGCGGACCCGGGCTGGCAGGCCACGCTCAACGGGAAGGCCCTGACCGGCAAGACCGTCGACGGCTGGGCCCAGGGCTTCGAGCTGCCCGCCGAGGGCGGCACGCTGGACCTCACGTACGACGCCCCGATCACGCACACCGCCTGGATCTGGGCACAGGCCCTGTTCGCCGTCGTCCTGCTGGTGCTCGCCCTGCCGGGCCGGCGCCGGGAGATCGACGACGACCTCCCCGAGGAGACCGAGTCCGTACCGCTCGAACCGGTCGCGGGGGAGGGCCGCAGGGCCCGCAGGCTCCGGGCCGCCGCCCAGGCGGAGGCCGAGGACGGCCAGGAGAGCGACGCGCTCGATGCGGACCCGGTGGCGGCGCCCGGGGAGTACATCCCGGCGCAGCAGTCCGCCGACCCGTACGCGGCCGTCCCGGACGGTCAGGACGCCTTCGCCCAGCAGGGCGACACCGGTACGTACGCGGCGGTTCCGCAGCAGCAGTACGCCGAGTGGGACGCGCAGCAGTACCAGGGCGCCGACTACCAGCAGTACCAGGGCGAGCAGTACCAGAACGAGCAGTACGGGAGCGGCACGCAGCCGCAGGCCGGCCAGTACGGCGGCGATCAGTACCCGGCGGCCGAGCAGTACCAGGCGGAGCAGTACCAGGCCGACCCGTACCAGCAGAACACCGCCTACGACCCGTACGGCTACGCGCAGCAGCAGCCCTACCCCACGGGTACGGGCGAAGCCGCCCCGTACGACAACCAGGGCCACTACCCTCCGTCGCACGGCACCCAGAACGACGAGCACGACGAAAGCACCGCCCCGGGCGAGGCCCCGTGGCATCCCGGTAACGCATCGCGAGGCGAGTCCGAGTGAAGTCCACCCCCCTTTCCCTCATCGCGGGCGTCGTAGCCCTCGCCGCCGTCACCGGGTTCGCCGCGCTCAACGCGCCCGGCGACGCGGCCGCGCCGGAAGCGAAGGCCGCGTCCCGCCTGCCCGTCGAACGGTCGAGCCTGCTCTGCCCGGCGCCCAGCAGCTCCGACCTGGCAGCCACGACATATACGTCCTTCACCCCGGCGGGCAAGAGCGACGGCGAGGCCGGCGACGCCGAGCTGAAGCCCGCCACGGCCCTCACCGCGGACGAGGCGACGGAACCGGACCCGAAGAAGGACAAGAAGGCCGCGGCGAAGGCCGGCAAGCCGGTCGTCGCCCTCAAGGAGCCCGGCCGGCCGGTGCGCGCCGAGACCTCGGCGTCCGACGCCCCCGCCCTCGTCGGCACCGCCACCGGGCGCCTGGCACCCGGCTGGACCGCCCAGCAGACCACCGCGGTCACCGTGGGAGACGCCCGCGGCCTGCTCGGCACCACCTGCACCGGGCCCGACACGGACTTCTGGTTCCCGGGCGCGAGCACCTCGAAGGCACGCCAGGACTACGTCCACCTCACCAACCCCGACGACAGCGCGGCCGTCGCCGACATCGAGCTGTACGGCCCCGAAGGCCCCCTCCAGTCGGACGTGGGCGAGGGCATCACCGTCCCGGCCCACTCCAGCGTCCCGATGCTGATCTCCACCCTGACCAGCGAGGCCGTGGAGGACGTGGCCGTCCACGTCACCACCCGTTCCGGCCGGATCGGGGCCCTCGTCCGGGTCGCGGACGACACGGCGGGCAGCGACTGGCTCGCCTCGTCCGTCGACCCGACGGGCACGCTCGTGCTGCCCGGCATCCCGGCCGACGCCACCTCCGTACAGCTGGTGGCCTTCGCTCCGGGCGAGGACGACGCCGACGTGAAGGTGCAGATGGTGGGGAAGAACGCGACGTTCTCCCCCGCGGGGAACGACACCCTGCACATCAAGTCGAAGATGACCGCGGGCATCGACCTGCGGGACGTCACCCGGGGCGAGCCGGGTTCGCTGCGGCTGACGCCCGTGGAGGCCAAACGCGCCACCCCGATCGTCGCCGCGCTGCGCGTGGTCCGCGGCACCGGAAGCAAGCGGGAGGTCGCCTTCATCCCGGCCACCGGACCGGTGGGTGCCCGCGCGAGCGTGGCCGACAACCGGGCCAAGGGCTCGACGCTCTCCCTCACCGCCCCGGGCGCGACGGCCGAGGTCAAGGTCACCGCTTCGGCGGGCAGCGGGGGCGGCGAACAGGTCGTCAAGACGTACACGGTCAAGGGCGGCACCACGCTCGCGGTGACCCCGCCGGTCCCGTCCGGCCTCAAGGGCACCTACGCGCTGACCGTCGAGACGGAGTCCGGCGGCCCGGTGCACGCGGCGCGCACGCTCGCCCTTCCGGAGGACGGCGTCGAGATGTTCACGGTGCAGACGCTGGCCGACGACGAGGGTTCGGTGGAGGTCCCCACGGCACGGCAGGACCTCTCGCTCCTGGACGACTGAGGCGGCGGGTACGGGCAGCCTCAACCCTGCCCGTACCCGGTCCTACCCCTACTCGGCCCTGCCCTGCTCGCTCCCGTCAGTCCTGTCCGTACCTGGGATCGACCGACTCCGGCGCCAGCCCGAGCAGCTCCGCGACCTGCTCGACCACGATCTCGTGCACCAGCAGGGCGCGTTCGTCGCGGCTCTTGGTGCGGATCTCGACAGGGCGCCGGTAGACGATGACCTGAGCGGGCTGTCCCTTCCCGGCGGAGACCGCGCGACCCAGCGGCACGGTGTCACCGAGGGTTACCGGAACGTCCAGGACCTGGAAGTCGACGTCCGCCAGCTGTGGCCAGCGCCGCTCCAGGCGCTCCACCGAGTCCTGCACGAGGTCGCGGAAGGTCTCACTCCTGCTGGCCGACATCGGCACCTGGGGCGGCGCGACGGGTCCGCGCATGCCACGTCCGTGACGGTCGCGGCGGCGGGGACGGGGCTCGGACGGGTGGGGAGGTACGGGACTGTCCATCACCGACGCAGCGTAACTCTCCGCGCGGCGAGCCGATCGCGGCTCCCGCGCAGGCCCCCTTCGTGTGTTCAATTCCGAACATTCAGGCCAAGGTGAGACCGGATCAGGCCCCACCTCCGACAGTCGAACCCGCGCACATGACAGCTCGCGCTCACGACAATGGCCGGAATCGGAGGGGCGGTCCCCGGGCCCCTTCTGCTACCGCGCAGGTCAGGGCAGTTGCCCGGAAGGCCGCTGTGCCGGAGGTCACAGGGCGACACGTGGGGGTGAGGTGCGGGAGAGTCGTCGCAGCCCGCTCAAGAGTGCGGTACCGTCCAACGTCGTGAGCCCTGTACGTCGCTGTTCGCGAACTGCGTGCGGCCGCCCTGCCGTCGCGACACTGACGTACGTCTATGCCGATTCGACTGCGGTCCTCGGCCCGCTCGCCACCTATGCCGAGCCCCACTGCTATGACCTGTGCGCCGAGCACAGCGAGCGGCTGACCGCGCCACGCGGCTGGGAAGTGGTCCGGCTCTCCGACCCCTCCGCTCCCACGCGCCCCAGCGGGGACGATCTCGAAGCACTGGCCAACGCGGTACGGGAAGCGGCGAGGCCGCACGACCGCGGACCGGGCGCCGGCAACCGCGGACCGCGCACGGCCGACCCGGTGGAGGTCGCGCGCCGCGGCCATCTGCGGGTGCTCCGCTCGCCCGATTCCTGACAGTGCCGCCCGGCCCCTGACCTCCCGTTCCGGGCTGGCTGCCGCCCTGACCAGCACCCCGGGTAGTTTGGGCGCTCCGCAGAGACCCCAGGAGGACCGGCCGTGGTTGCTGACCTGTCGCAGCTCGTGAAGGCGTACGACGTGCGCGGAGTCGTGCCCGACCAGTGGGACGAGTCGCTGTCCGAACTCTTCGGCGCCGCCTTCGTGCAGGTCACCGACGCGGACGCGATCGTGATCGGCCACGACATGCGGCCCTCGTCGCCCGGCCTGGCCGCGGCCTTCGCCCGGGGCGCCGCGGCGCGCGGTGCCGACGTCACCCTGATCGGCCTCTGCTCGACGGACCAGCTGTACTACGCGTCGGGGGCACTGGATCTCCCGGGCGCGATGTTCACGGCCTCGCACAACCCGGCCCAGTACAACGGGATCAAGATGTGCCGGGCCGGCGCGGCCCCGGTCGGCCAGGACACCGGCCTGACGCAGATCCGCACCCTGGTCGAGGACTGGTCCACGAACGGCGCCCCCCAGCAGGCCGCCGCCACCCCGGGCACGATCACCGAACGCGACACCCTCACCGACTACGCCGCCCACCTGCTCGGCCTGGTCGACCTGTCCACGATCCGCCCGCTGAAGGTCGTGGTGGACGCGGGCAACGGCATGGGCGGCCACACCGTCCCCACCGTCTTCGCGGACCTCCCGGTGGACCTGATCCCGATGTACTTCGAACTGGACGGCACCTTCCCGAACCACGAGGCCAACCCCCTCGACCCGAAGAACATCGTCGACCTCCAGGCCCGCGTACTCGCCGAGGGCGCCGACCTCGGCCTCGCCTTCGACGGCGACGCGGACCGCTGCTTCGTCGTCGACGAGCGCGGTACGGGCGTCTCCCCGTCCGCGATCACCGCCCTGGTCGCGGCCCGCGAGCTCGCCCGCAACGGCGGCAAGGGCACCGTCATCCACAACCTGATCACCTCCTGGTCGGTACCCGAGGTGATCCGCGAGAACGGCGGAACCCCGGTCCGTACGCGCGTCGGCCACTCCTTCATCAAGGCGGAGATGGCCGAACACGGCGCGATCTTCGGCGGCGAGCACTCCGCGCACTACTACTTCCGGGACTTCTGGAACGCGGACACGGGCATGCTGGCCGCCCTCCACGTCCTGGCCGCCCTGGGAGGCCAGGAGACCCCGCTCTCGGAACTCCTCGCCCAGTACGACCGGTACGCCGGCTCCGGCGAGATCAACTCCACCGTCGACAACCAGGCCGACCGGCTGACCGCGATCAGGGCGGCGTACGGCAACCGCGACGACATCACCTTCGACGAACTCGACGGACTCACGGCAACGTCCAAGGACTGGTGGTTCAACGTCCGGGCCTCGAACACGGAACCGCTGCTGCGCCTGAACGTGGAGGCCCGCGACGAGACGACGCTGACGGCGGTACGCGACGAGGTCCTGACCCTGATCCGAACCTGACCGAACGCCCCGCTCCACCCCGGGCACCTCCGCACCACCAGCCCCTCCGGCGTCTGAGGAGCGGGGCCCGCGGCAGAGCCCCGGTTCCGGGAAGGGGCGGGCAGGGGACAAGGCCCGCCGCGGGCGCCCACGCCCCCTACGGGCGCCCACACCCCCTACGGGCGCCCCCCACCCTCGCCGCGCACCCCACCGCACGCCCCGCCCGTCCCGGCCGCGCCCCCGCCACCCCAGCGGTAGGCTGACCTCGCCTGATCCACGCGACCCGCACCGCACCCGCGACCGCGACCGCGAACCGCTTGTCCGACCGCCTCGAAGGGACCCACCCCATGCCGCTCGAAGCCGGCCTTCTGGAGATCCTCGCCTGCCCGGCCTGCCACTCTCCGCTCGACGACCGGTCGGCAGCCGAAACCCCGGAGCTCGTCTGCACCGGCACGGACTGCGGTCTGGCCTACCCGGTACGCGACGGCATCCCGGTCCTCCTCGTCGACGAAGCCCGCCGCCCCGCCTGACAGCGCGACACGCGACCGCGAGACCGGGAGCACGGCGCGACCGGGTCGGCAACGACCACCGCCCGCACTCCCGTACCCGCACGCCGCACCCGCACCCCGTACGGTGATCGGAGGCCCACCGCCATGCTCGACGAGTCATTGCTCGATGCCCCGGAAGCCCTGGCCCGCGCCGACCGCCGCGGTCTGCTGCGCGGCGCCGCAGAGGCCGGCGCCCGCGTCCGTACCGCCGCCCGGCACGCCGCCGAGGCCGGTATCGGCAACCTGGCCCCGGAAGGCCGGCCCCGGGCCGTCCTCGTCGCGGGCCCCGGCGCCGCCGCATCCGGTGTCGCCGATCTGATCGCCGCACTCGTGGGCGCCGCCGCCCCCGTCGTCCGTATTCACTCCACAGGCGTGGCCCCCGCCGCAGGCGCCCTGCGCTGGGCGCTCCCCGGCTGGGCCGGCTCCGTGGACCTGCTGCTCATCGCCACGGCGGACGGCTCCGAACCCGGCCTCGCCCAACTCGCCGAGCAGGCATACCGCCGAGGCTGCACGGTCGTCGCCGTCGCCCCCACCCGCTCCCCGCTCCGCGAGGCCGTCAACGGCGTGCACGGCCTCGTCGTGCCCCTGGCGGCCGCCCCGCATGGCGAGTACGACGCCGAGACCGAGGGAGCCGGCCCAGGCACCCTTTGGGCTCTGCTCACCCCGCTGCTCTCGCTGCTCGACCGGCTGGGCCTGGTGGACGCGCCCGCCGAGGTGCTGCAGAGCGTCGCCGACCGCCTCGACCACACCGCCGAACGCTGCGGCCCGGCCATCGCGACGTACAGCAACCCGGCGAAGACCCTCGCCGCCGAACTCGCCGACAGCCTGCCCCTCATCTGGACGGAGGCCGGGGCCGCGGGCCCGGTCGGACGCCGGTTCGCCGCAGTGCTGACCGACCTCGCCGGCCGCCCCGCCCTCGCGGCCGAACTGCCCGAGGCCCTGCCCGCGCACGGCCAACTGCTGGCCGGAGCCTTCGCCGCCGGGGCCGATCCCGACGACTTCTTCAGGGACCGCGTCGACGAACCGGAGGCGATGCGGGCCCGCGTCGTCCTGCTCCGAGGCCGCCCCACCGGCGGCCTGAGCGCCGCACCCGCGGCCCGCGAGCTGGCTCTCAGCCACGACACGGCGATCAGCGAACTCGAACCGGAGGAGGGCGCCGAACTCGAAACCCTCGCCGAACTCCTCGCGGTCACCGACTTCGCCGCCGTATACGTGGCCCTGGCCTCCCAGAACCACTGACGCCCCCCACACGCCGCCACCCACCCGCTTCCCCGAGGACGAATTCCATGGACCGGCTCTCCAACACCGTGCGCCCCTACGCATGGGGCTCCACCACGGCCATCCCCGAGCTGCTCGGCATCGCCCCCACCGGTGAGCCGCAGGCCGAGATGTGGATGGGCGCCCACCCAGGAGCACCGTCCAGGGTCACGCGCGCCGGTGCCGAGCAGCCCCTCACGGAGGTCATCGCCGCCGACCCCGCCCGCGAACTGGGTAAGGCGGCCGTCGCCAAGTTCGGCCCCCGCCTCCCGTTCCTCCTGAAACTGCTGGCCGCCGGCGCACCGCTCTCCCTCCAGGTGCACCCCGACCTCGACCAGGCCAAGCAGGGGTACGCGGACGAGGAGAGCCGGGGCGTCCCGATCTCCGCCCCCCACCGCACGTACAAGGACGCGAACCACAAGCCCGAACTGATCTGCGCCCTCACCCCCTTCGAGGGACTCTGCGGTTTCCGCAGGCCCACCGAGTCGGCCGACGCGATGGAAGCCCTCGGTGTCGATTCGCTGAAGCCGTACGTGGATCTCCTGCGCGCCAAGCCCGAAGAGGCCGCCCTGCGCGAGGTCCTGACGGCGATCCTCAGTGCCGAACCCGCGGAGATGGCGGCCACGGTCGCCGAGGCGGCCGCCGCCGCCGAACGTCTCGGCGGCGCCCACGCCCCGTACGCGCAGATCGCCCACCACTTCCCCGGCGACCCGGGCGTCCTCGCCGCGATGCTCCTGAACCACGTACAACTGCAGCCGGGCGAGGCGCTGTTCCTCGGCGCGGGCGTCCCCCACGCCTACCTCGGCGGCCTCGGCGTCGAGATCATGGCCAACTCGGACAACGTGCTGCGCTGTGGACTGACCCCCAAGCACATCGACGTTCCCGAACTCCTGCGCATCGTCCGCTTCGAGGCGACCGATCCGGGTGTCCTGCGCCCCGAGGCGGCGCCGTCCGGCGAAGAGCCGTACGAGACGCCGGTCGACGAATTCCGGCTGTCGCGTTACGACCTGTCGCCCGGCGCCGATCCGGTCGACCTGACGGCGGCCACCCCGCAGATCCTGCTCTGCACCTCCGGCGGCCCCCGCGTCGGCGATCTCGAACTCGCCCCCGGCGAATCGGTCTTCGTCCCGGCGGACGAAAAGGTAGAAGCCTCCCGTACGGGCACGCTCTTCCGCGCGACTGTGGTGGCTTGACGTACCGTCCGCACCAGCGGCTGCAACAATGTCCGGCCGTACAGCGGCGCCCGTGCCGCAGCACCGAGGAAGGGACACCAGGCACCCATGAGCGCGTCAGGCGGAACCAAGGCGATCGTGGCGGCACTAGTCGCCAACCTCGCGATCGCAGTCGCCAAATTCGTGGCGTTCCTCTTCAGCGGCTCGTCGTCGATGCTCGCGGAGAGCGTCCACTCGCTCGCCGACTCCGGCAACCAGGGTCTCCTCCTGCTCGGCGGCAAGAAGGCGAAGCGCGAAGCCACCCCCGAGCACCCCTTCGGATACGGGCGTGAGCGCTACATCTACGCCTTCCTCGTCTCCATCGTGCTGTTCTCGGTCGGTGGCATGTTCGCGATCTACGAGGGCTACGAGAAGATCAAGGACCCGCACGAGATCGAGGCCTGGTACTGGCCGGTCGGCGTGCTGGTCTTCGCGATCATCGCCGAGAGCTTCTCCTTCCGTACGGCCATCCAGGAGTCGAACCAGACCCGTGGCGACCGTTCCTGGACGGAGTTCGTCCGCCGCGCGAAGGCCCCCGAGCTCCCCGTCGTCCTCCTTGAGGACCTCGGCGCACTCGTCGGCCTGATCCTGGCCCTCGCGGGTGTGGGCCTGGCCCTCGGCACCGGAGACGGCATCTGGGACGGCATCGGCACCCTCTGCATCGGCATCCTGCTGATCGTCATCGCGATCGTGCTCGCCGCGGAGACGAAGTCCCTCCTCCTCGGCGAGTCCGCCGGCCTCGAGGACGTCGAGAAGATCAAGGCGGCGGTCGTCGACGGCGAGACCGTCACCCGCATCATCCACATGCGCACGCTCCACCTCGGCCCGGAAGAACTCCTGGTGGCCGCCAAGATCGCGGTCGCGCACGACGACACCGCCACCGAGATCGCACACGCCATCAACGCCGCCGAGACCCGCATCCGCGAAGCCGTCCCGATCGCCCGGGTCATCTACCTGGAGCCGGACATCTACAACGAGGAAGCCGCGGCCGCGGGCACCAACCCGGCCAAGACGCCCGGCGCCCCGGCCCCGACGAAATCCGGCCACTGACAAGTCACTGACGAGCCACTGGAACGCCATCGACGAGCCGCTGACGAGCACTGACGTCCACACCCGACGGCCCGGTGACCGCCCCACGCCCCCCGGCGGGCTGGGGCACACCGGGCCGACCGGTGTAGATTCATATGGAGTAACAGACGTCGCTGCTGATGGCGGTCGATCGGTCCGCACTGTGGACCGGCCGAGGGAGAGAGGGCCTCCGACGGACTGCACTGCGAACTCCCGGGCATTCGTGTGCCCGCCGCCGCAGAGCCAGCCCAGCCCACCCTCGACCCTTCACGAGGAGCAGCCCGTTATGACGACGGTCGCCAATCGCCAGGACTTCAAGGTCGCCGACCTTTCCCTTGCCACCTTCGGGCGCAAGGAGATCACCCTCGCCGAGCACGAGATGCCCGGCCTGATGTCGATCCGCAAGGAGTACGCCGCCACGCAGCCGCTGGCAGGCGCCCGGATCACCGGTTCGCTGCACATGACGGTGCAGACGGCCGTGCTCATCGAGACCCTGGTCGCCCTCGGCGCCGAGGTCCGCTGGGCGTCCTGCAACATCTTCTCCACCCAGGACCACGCCGCCGCGGCCATCGCCGTCGGCCCGAACGGCACCCCGGACGCCCCTGCCGGCGTCCCGGTCTTCGCCTGGAAGGGCGAGACGCTGGAGGAGTACTGGTGGTGCACGGAGCAGGCTCTGACCTGGCCGAACACCCCCACCGGTGGCCCGAACATGATCCTGGACGACGGTGGTGACGCCACCCTCCTCGTGCACAAGGGCGTCGAGTTCGAGAAGGCGGGCGCGGCCCCGGACCCGTCGACGGCGGACAGCGAGGAGTACGCGCACATCCTCACTCTGCTGAACCGCACCCTCGGTGAGGCTCCGCAGAAGTGGACCCAGCTGGCGTCCGAGATCCGCGGCGTCACCGAGGAGACCACGACCGGTGTGCACCGCCTGTACGAGATGCACCGCGACGGCACCCTCCTTTTCCCGGCGATCAACGTCAATGACGCGGTCACCAAGTCGAAGTTCGACAACAAGTACGGCTGCCGCCACTCGCTGATCGACGGCATCAACCGCGCCACCGACGTCCTGATCGGCGGCAAGACCGCCGTCGTCTGCGGCTACGGCGACGTGGGCAAGGGCTGCGCGGAGTCCCTGCGCGGACAGGGCGCCCGCGTGATCATCACCGAGATCGACCCGATCTGCGCCCTTCAGGCGGCGATGGACGGCTACCAGGTCGCCACGCTCGACGACGTCGTCGGCCAGGCCGACATCTTCGTCACCACGACGGGCAACAAGGACATCATCATGGCCGCGGACATGGCCAAGATGAAGCACCAGGCCATCGTCGGGAACATCGGCCACTTCGACAACGAGATCGACATGGCCGGCCTCGCGAAGATCGACGGCATCGTCAAGGACGAGGTCAAGCCGCAGGTCCACACCTGGACGTTCCCCGACGGCAAGGTCCTGATCGTGCTGTCCGAGGGCCGCCTGCTGAACCTGGGCAACGCCACCGGCCACCCCTCGTTCGTCATGTCCAACTCGTTCGCGGACCAGACCCTGGCCCAGATCGAGTTGTACACGAAGCCCGAGGAGTACCCGACCGACGTCTACGTGCTGCCCAAGCACCTCGACGAGAAGGTCGCCCGTCTGCACCTCGACGCACTCGGCGTGAGGCTCACGACCCTCCGTCCCGAGCAGGCCGCCTACATCGGGGTCGAGGTCGACGGACCGTACAAGTCCGACCACTACCGCTACTGATCCACCCGCCGGCGCCATGGTCGTCACCACCTGGCGCCGGCGGAGGGAAACAGCCTCAGCAGCAGCTACGAGCGCAGGCCCCCGCACCCCCGTGCCGGGGGCCTGCCCCGTATCGCACCCGCACAGCCCGAGGAACCTGAAGGACCCCATGCCCCGCGGCCGATATTCGCTCCACGATCTCCACGACCACACCCCCCTCGGCGAAGAACACTTCCACTGCGCCCCGGGTCCCTCCGGCTGGCGCTACGTCTCCCAGACCACGGCCCCGTCCGGAGACCACCTCGGTTCCCTCGATCTCACCCTCGACGAGCTCGGCCGTCCCATCCGCCTCGAACTCCACGCCAGGAGCTGGCAGGTCCGAGGCGCCGCTCTCGAAGGCGTCACCTGGGTCCGGACCGACCCGACCGGCACGCACGCCACCGAAGGCAACGTCCGCGCCCACGCCTTCGCCGGCACTTCCCCCGCGTTCCTCGTCGCCACTGCCCGACTCCTGCGCCTCACCCCCGATTCCACCGAGACCCGGGTCCGGCTGGTCACCTTCACCGACCCGGTCCTCGCCCCCCGCACTGTCGATCAGTCCTGGGCCCTGGTGAACAGTGAAGCGCACGCCACTGACAACGGCCCCCTGATCGTGGACGAATACCAGGTCAGCGCCCTGGACACGGGCGACAGGCACACGGTTCACCTAGCCGGTGACGTGGTGCTCTCCGCCCCCGGCATCGAGCTCGAGCACTTGGAGTCACCGCCCTCACCCGCCCCGCACTAGGCAGGCGGAGCGAACCCGGTCGCAGGGGCCCTCTCGGGCTTCCCCATCGGAACACCAGCCCCAGGCTCCACCGGAGCAGCACCAACAACAGGCACAGGGACAGGCAGCGCAGGGACAGGAAGCGCAGGGACGGGCGCCACAGGCGGCACCGCAGGAACCCCGGCCCGGCCGGCCCCACCCGCAGCACCACGGGCCTCGCCGGGAGAAGGCGCGAAGGCCCGCCGCGCGTCCCGCGCCTGCCGCTCGTTCACCACCGCCGCCAAGAACGCCGCCGAAGGCACCCCAGCCGGCACCGGAACCCCGGTCCGCGCCGCCAGATCACCGGCCAGCCGTTCCGCGACCGACCAGCCCACGCCGGCGTCGAGCTGGTGCATGCGCGTCAGGTACTGCCGGATCGCCAGCCAGAGATCATCGGGAACCGACGACAGATCCAGCTGCGCGAACCGCCCGACCAGCCAGGGCGGCGGAGGCGGTACGGCGACGGCTCGCCCGGCCGGCAGCCGTTCACGTACGACGAGCGTGCCCGCGAAGACATCACCGAGCCGCCGCCCACGCGCCGACACCAGCGACGCGACGCAGGCCACGACGCCGAACGTCATCAGAATCTCGACGATTCCCATCGATCCCCGCACGAGCGCGTGCCTGAACCGGATCGGCCCCCCGTCGTCGCGCACCACACGCAGCCCGCACGCCAGCTTCCCCAGCGAACGGCCGTGGCTCAGCGTCTCGACCGCGATGGGACCTCCCACCAGCACGAGGAGGAAGGTCGCGACCGCTATCGCCGCCTTCGCCGCCTCGTCGAGCGAGACCGTCGCGATGGCAAGAACAATCGAAACAACCACAAAAACCAGCAGAACCACCGCGAGATCGATCGCTATCGCCAACGCGCGGCTCGGCAGTCTCGCCGGCCGCAGTCCCAACACGACCGCGTCACCGGTCACCAGCTCATTCATCGCCGCCCACCCTTCGCCGACCTTCCCTGCCCCTCGGAACCTCAGTCTGCCAAGCTGGCCCGCAGCGCGCCGCAGTAGTACGGACCCGTACGCACCCATGCCTGGAGCAGCAGCCGACCATGGACCTCGACGTCTTCGTCACCGCCCACCGCACCGAGTGGGACCGCCTGGACCACCTCCTGCACCGCGGAAGGCGGCTCACCGGGGCGGAGGCAGATGAACTCGTCGCGCTCTACCAGCGCACGGCGGCCCATCTGTCACTGATCCAGTCGAGCGCCCCGGACCCCCTGCTCACGGCCCGTCTCACACAGCTCGTGGCCCGCGCCCGCTCCACGGTCACCGGCACGCGCAAGGCGTCCTGGCGTGACGCCGCCCGGTTCCTGACCGCCGGCTTCCCCGCAGCCGTCTACCGTTCCCGGCACTGGTGGGTCCCCACGGCCGTACTCTCCACGCTTCTCGCGGCACTCATCGGCTGGTGGATCGGCACGCATCCGGAAGTCCAGTCGGCCATCGCGGCCCCCGACGACCTGCGCCGGCTCACGCGCCCCGGCGGGGAGTACGAGACGTATTACTCCAGCCACCCGGCAGCATCGTTCGCGGCCCAGGTGTGGACGAACAACGCGCAGGCAGCAGCCATGTGCCTGGTCCTCGGGGCCTTCCTCTGCATACCCGTGATCTACATCCTCTTCGTCAACGTCCTCAACCTCGCAGTCGGCATCGGCCTGATGTCCTCGGCCGGCCGGCTCGACACCTTCCTGGGCCTCGTCCTCCCGCACGGCCTGCTCGAACTGACGGCGGTGTTCGTGGCAGCCGGCACGGGACTCCGCCTCGGCTGGACCGTCATCGACCCGGGCCCGCACACCCGGCGCTCGGCCCTCGCGCAGCAGGGACGCGCCGCGATCGGTATGGCGATCGGACTGGCCCTGGTGCTGTTCATCTCCGGCCTCATCGAGGGCTTCGTGACCCCTTCCGGCCTTCCGACGTGGGCGCGCATCTCCATCGGCATCGCGGCTGAGCTGGCATTTCTCGCGTACGTCTACATCCTCGGAGGCCGTGCGGCCCGCGCCGGGGACACCGGCGACCTCGACGCAGGCGGACGCAGCGCCGAGCTTCCCTCCGCCGCCTGAGGACCGATGTGCAACGACCCTCGCCGACCTGCTAGTCTCCTCTTCGCCCACAAAAACTGTTGACACAGTTCGCGTGGGGAGGTAGATTTGAACAGTTCACCCGGACTGGACATGTTCGGGTGTGGCGGTTAAGTTCATCTCGCTCGTACCGGAAGCCCAAGGCTTCCGCAGAGCCGATCGATTCTCTTATTTGAAATCATCGGGCCGTTCAATCGGCCGGAATGTTTCTGATAAAGTCGGATCAGCCGAAAGGCAAAGGCCCTCCAACGGCCGCCGGAATCAAATTCGAACCGGAAACGGAACGAAATGAGTCTGGTAAGGTTGGAACCGCCGGAAAGGGAAACGCGAAAGCGAAGAACTTGAAAGGCGAAACCCGCTTCGACCGGGAATCGGACACGAAAGAGTCTGATAGAGTCGGAAACGCAAGAACGAAGGGAAGCGCCCGGAGGGCCC
>NZ_JBHXQO010000089.1:0-18317 GCF_042717135.1 Streptomyces sp. NPDC058620 | reverse complement strand
CCACGGTCCTCCGTATGCCTGGCGGACCTACTCACGGCAGAGGCAGAACGGGTGCCCCACCGGGTCCGCGTACACCCGGAACCCGCGCTCGCCGCCCCGGTCGTCCAGGTCCAGCGGTGCAGCCCCGAGCGCGAGAACCTGCTCCTGGGCCCGCTCGATGTCCACCACGTCGAAGTCCAGATGCGCCTGCTGCGAGTTGCGGTCGGCCCGCGGCCATTCCGGGGGCTGGTAATCGGGCGCCCGCTGGAAAGCGATCCGGGCGCCGCCGGGGACCTGGAGGTCGTACCAGTCGTCGCTGTACTTCTCGACCTCGCCTCCCAGCACCGCCTGGTAGAAACCGGCGAGTGCCTGCGGGTCCGGGCAGTCGAGAGCGACGAGGGTGTAGGTGGCGATGGGCATGTCCGTCCTTCCATGGGTGCGCAGCCGGCCAGGGCATCGAGAACCGGGGCTTCAGCACGGCGTGCCGGCCTGCGGGACGCCTTCCCGGCCACCCTTCAGGTCAATCACGGTCAGGGCAGCGGGGTCCCGCCGGTCGCGTTCATGATCTCGCCGGTGATGAACGACGCGTTGGCCGAGGCGAGGAAGACATAGGCGGGCGCCATCTCGGCCGGCTGCGCGGGGCGGCCCAACGGGCTCTGCTTCCCGAACTTCGTGGTGTCGGGCATGGTCGCCGGGATCAACGGCGTCCAGACGGGCCCAGGAGCCACCGCGTTGACGCGGATCCCGGAGGAGGCCAGCATCTGGGCGAGCCCCTGGGTGAAGGTGACGATCGCGCCCTTCGTCATGGCGTAGTCGAGCAGATGCGGGCTGGGCTTGTACGCCTGCACCGAGGTGGTGTTGATGATCGAACCGCCGGCCGGGATGTGGGGCAGGGCCGTCTTGCACAGCCAGAACATGCCGTACAGGTTCGTACGCACCACGCGGTCGAACTGGTCGGTCGAGATGGCGGCGATGCCCTCGGGCTGCGACATCTGGTACGCGGCGTTGTTCACCAGGACGTCGATGCGCCCGAACTCCGACACCGCCCGCTCGATGAGGGACCGGCACTGCTTCTCGTCCCGGATGTCGCACACGACGGGGACCGCTTCGCGGCCCTCCCGCTCCACCAGCCGGGCGGTCTCCTGGGCGTCGTCCTCCTCGGCGGGCAGATACGTGAACAGGACATCGGCCCCCTCCCGGGCGAAGGCGAGGGCAACCGCGCGGCCGATCCCGGAGTCACCACCGGTGACGACCGTCTTGCGGTCGAGCAGTTGCTCATGGCCCCGGTAGGAGTCCTCGCCGTGGTCCGGCGGCGGGTCCATGGGGCCGGTCCAGCCCGGATGGTCCTGTTCCTGCTGCGGGAACTCGGGCTGCGGGAACCGCTGCGTCGGATCCTGGGGCTGCTCGCTGTCGCTCATCACGATGTCCTTCTCCCTCGGTGGGCCGGCGGGTGCGCACGTGGCGTGCCGCCCGGGTTCCCAGGAGGCGGCGGAACAATCACCCCGCTCAGGTGAACGGCGGGCGCCGAGTGCCGTGCGGTCGCACGCCGGCCGTGCCAACGGTCGTGCATGGCTCCGAAGTGGGAGGGGATCATCCGGAGGTGGTCTCGCCCGTCCGGTCGCGCAGGGCGAGCAGCCGTTGGGCCGCGCTCAGCGCCGCGACGGTGCCCCGGGTGGCCCGGATCGCGGCACGCGCGGCATTGGCGCCGGGAGCTCCATGGACCCCGCCGCCCGGATGCGCGGAGGCCGAGGCCAGATAGAGGCCCTTCACCGGGGTCTCGGGCCGTCCCGTCCCCGGCAGTGGGCGGAAGAACACCTGCTGGTGCAGTGCGGCCGTGCCGCCGTTGATCGCCCCGTCGCGCAGGTTGGCGTCGGCCTTCTGGAACTCCGGCGGCGTCATGATGCGCCGGCCTCGGACGCGGTCGCGGAACCCGGGGGCGTACCGCTCGACCTGCTGTTCCACCCGGTCCGCCATGACCTCCCGCTCCCGGGCGCCCCATTGCCCGGACAGGCCGTCAGGCCCGGCGTCCGCCTTCACCCGCTGGGGCACATGGGTGTAGGCCCACGCCGATTCCGTACCCACCGGTGAACGCGTGGCATCCGCCGTGGTCATCTGGCCCACCAGGAGGAACGGGCGGTCGGGGATCAGCCCCCGGGCGATCTGCGAGGCGAACCTCGTCAACTCGTCGACACCGTCGGCCAGATGCACGGTGCCCGCCGTCGCGGCCTCCGGGCAGTTCCACGGAATCGGCCCGTCCAGCGCCCAGTCGACCTTGAAGGTGGCGAAGTCCCACTGGAACCGCCGCAGGTCGTCGAGGACCCGCGACGGCAGGTGCTCCGGGGCGATCAGCTCCCCGTACAGGGAGGGGGCCGACACATCGGCGAGCACGGCCCGGCGTACGGGAATGGCCTCCCCTTCCGCCGTGCGGACCCCCACGGCGCGGCCCCGCCGTACGACGATCTCGATGACCCGCTGCCCGCACCGGACACTTCCACCACGCCCCCGCAAGCGCCTCACCAGGGCCGCGGTGAGCGCGCCCGCGCCCCCGACCGGGACGGGAAAGCCGAAGAACTGCCCCAGCATGGACATCAGCCAGCCGTAGCCGCCGCTCCCTGCGGCCTCGGGAGCCAGGTCCGCGTGCAGCGCGTTGCCTGCCAGCAGGAGCCGGCCGCCGTCCCCGGCGAACTCCTCCTCGCCGAGCCTGCGCACCGGCAGGATCAGGCTGCGGGCCAGCCTCAGCCCGCCCACTCCCCGGAGGCGCGCCGCCAGCACGGCGGTGGAGCGGACCGGCGGAAAGGGGGAGAACAGGGCGCTGATCACATCGTCGCCCAGCCGGTCCCAGATGTGGCACAGGTCCAGCCAGCTCTGCCCGTCGCCGGGCGCGAAGCCGTCCAGGCCGGCAGCGGTCACCGTGCGGTCGCGGTCCAGGACGGCGCATCTGCCGTCCAGCAGCGGATGGGCGAGCACCCGCGGAGCATGCGTCCAGCGCAGCCCCTCCCGGTCCAGGTCCAGCCGGGCGAGGACGGGGGACGCGGCAGCGAGGGGATAGAAGGAGCTGAACACATCGTTGACGAAGCCGGGATGGACGCCCTGGTCGCTGCGTACCGCACCGCCCGGCACGCTCTCGGCCTCCAGCACCTCCACGCCCCAGCCGGCGTCGGCCAGCAGATTGGCCGCGACCAGCCCGTTGGGTCCGCTTCCGATCACCACCGCGTCGACCACCGCGACTCCCTTCGCCGCGGGGACGGTGACCGGGACATCACTCGCCCGGCCCGGTGCCGGCCCGCGCGCCCGTCTCGGACGTCCATGCCTCGACCAGCCGGGCCAGTCGCGGCAGCATCGTGCGGTGCCGGATCTGGATCGCGATGTCCAGCAAGGAGTTGTGGAGCACGCCGCCGGGGCCTCTCAGCGGGTGCTCGTCGAGCAGCACCAGGGTCTTCTCACCCCACGGACGGATATCGAACGAGATGCGCGCGCTGCCCAACGGCCCGCTCTCCGCCTCCAGTTCCAGTGCGTGCGGGCGGTCGATGCGCCGGACGACGGTGCGGCCCGTGAACTCCTTGGGGCCCAGACGCACGGTGTACGTGATCGCCGATCCGGTCTCCGGCCACGTACCCGACTCCCTGCGGGACTCGGACGTGCCCACCACCCACTTCCCGTACAGGGTCTCCTCATCCAGCACCGCCCACAGGGCGGACGGCGGTCGGTCGATGATGTGGTGCCGGACGGCCATGGGTCCTCCTGGATGGTCGGATCGGTTCGTAGGGCAGCGGTGATCCGCTCACCCGGCCCCCTGCAGGGCCTGCAGGCGCACCTGCTCGCAGGACTGGCTGAGCAGCCGGGAGACGTGCATCTGGGAGATGCCGAGCGTCTCCGCGATGCTGACCTGCGTCATGTCGCGGAAGTACCGCAGATACAAGATGGTCCGCTCGCGCTCCGGCAGAAGGCGCAGCCCCGGCTTCACCGCCTCACGGTCCACGGCGACGTCCATCGCCCTGTCCCAGCAGCCGAGCGTGTCGCCCAGGGAGTACCCGTCGTCCGCGCCCGGAAGTTCGGCGTCCAGTGACAGGGTGCTGTAGCTGTCCAGGGCCTCCATGCCCAGCAGCACGTCCTCCTCGCTGAGGCCGGTCTCCGCCGCGATCTCCGCGCACGTCGGAAGGCGTCCTTCGCAGGTCTGAGTGAACTCCCGGCGCGCGATCCGGACCCGGTTGCGCAGGTCCTGGATCCGTCGCGGCACATGGACGTCCCAGGTGTGATCGCGGAAGTGGCGCTTGAGTTCGCCCACCACTGTGGGTACGGCATAGGTCGCGAACGCCTTGCCCCTGAACGGGTCGTAGCGGTCGACCGCCTTCACGAGGCCCATCGCCGCCACTTGACGGAGGTCGTCCATCGACTCGCCCCGGTTGCGGAACCGGGTCGCCAGCCGATGTGCCATGGGCAGCCAGGTGCAGATCGTCTCGTGGCGCAGCTGGTCCCGTTCGGTTCCGGGCGGCAGGGTACGCAGCCGGCGGAAGGCGGATTCGGTCGACGGGGTCTCGGCGTACGAACGCTCCGTTACGGAGGATGCGTCAGCCATGGTGGTCACTCCTCGACGGTGATGCTTTCGGTCACCGCGGGAGCGCACGTGCCCGGACATGCGGCGCCCGGAGTGGAACTCCCACGGGCGTACCTCTTGTCCGAAGCACGAAAACACCTATACCCATCGAATTATAGACCAAACGCGCGATCATGATCACGGGAAACCGGCGGGAGGTACCCGGGTGGCCGCGACTCGGCACGCCCTACGGAGACCCGGGCCTACGCCTTCAGCCCGTTCTGCCGGCCCGTATCGCGGCGTGCAGGACGTGACGTGTGGCCGGCGGCAGGGGAACCCCGTGATAACTCGCGACGAGCTGATGGGCGAGATCGCGGAGCTTGACGTTGCCGTTCTGCGAGGCGTGGACGAGCGCCTGCCATGCCTGCTCACCGGTGCAGCAGCCCAGCGCCATGAGAATGCCGCGTGCGGTGTCGATGACGGGCCTGGAAGCGAGCGCGGTGCGCAGCCCCTCGACCTCGCTCCGCAGGGACTCGACGTTCTGCTCGTCCAGGGGTGAGGGCCGGGGCCGTTCGGGACTGCCGGGCGAGATGTGGGCCTGTACGTCGTGTGCGAAGGAGTGGTGGTCCTGCATGGGTCCGCCCTTCCCCCTTCCTTTCTCTTTCGCGTGCCTGCGTCCTGCGTCCTGCGTGGGCGGGTGTCGTCGGGTTCGCGCGCCTCCCTGCGGGCGGTGGCGAGGTGACGTGGCGATGGGCGAGGAGGTGACCTCTGGCCAGGGCGGCGCTGAAGCTCCGTGGCGGGCGCGGCTCGTGGGACGGGCCGCGTCCGCCGGTGATCTCCCGCGGGCTTCGACGCACGCGGGGCAGTCGGCGGCCGGCCGATGGCTTCGCCCGGCCGACGCGTCGGCAGCCGAGGCGTGATGCCGGGCCGGCCCTTATCACGGCAAGGAGCATAGGGGTCCTCGGATGCCCGGAACGGGCACCGACACGCTGGCCCCCGGTGTTTGCGCCCGGCCGGTGGCGGCACCAGGGCGGCTGAACGGCGTGTCGGCCGCAATGGCTCGCGACGCGGGGGGTCTCGCGCCTGGATCACCGGCGGGGGTCACGCCCGGAACACGGGGGCGGCCATCACGCCCCGGACGGGCGCGGGCCGGAGGGACCCGGCGGTGCGATCCGGCTTCCCCGGCCTGCCGGGCCCGGGCCGGACACGCCTCGGGCCTCCGGTTCGGGCCGGGCGCGGGCCCGGCATGATCGAACGAGAGGCCCGGGGGCTCGCGGATGTGCGGTGGTCAGGCGCGCTGCTCGCCGGCCTGGGCGTCGCGCTCCGCGTTCTTCTCCTTGATGCGGACGGTTTCCTTGCGGACCTCCGCCTGCGTCGCGCGCTCCTTCTGCAGCCACTCGGGGCTGTCCTGCTTGAGCGCGTCGATCTGCTCCGTGGTGAGCGCCTCGGTGACGCCGCCACGCGCGAGGCCCGAGATGGAGATGCCCAGCTTGGCCGCGACGACCGGCCGGGGGTGCGGGCCGTTGCGTCGCAGTTCCAGCAGCCACTCGGGCGGACTGGCCTGGAGTTCACTCAGCTCGGTGCGTGAGACGACACCCTCCTGGAATTCGGCGGGGGTGGCTTCGAGATACACACCCAGTTTCTTTGCCGCGGTCGCGGGCTTCATCGTCTGGGTGCTCTGGTGCGACGTCATGGTGTCAAGAGTATCGAGCATGTGCGCTACCTCCGACCACGACCGGTAACCTGGCCGTGTGACAAGCCCGGAAGTACGCCCCTCGTTCCGGCTCGCGTACGTTCCGGGAGTGACACCCACGAAGTGGGTGCGTATCTGGAACGAGCGGCTGCCCGACGTCCCGCTGACCCTGGTCGCGGTAGCCCCCGCCGAAGCCCCCGACGCCCTGCGCGGCGGTGATGCCGACGCCGGTTTCGTGCGGCTGCCGATCGACCGGACGGCGCTCAGCGCGATCCCGCTGTACACCGAGACGACCGTGGTCGTGATCCCGAAGGACCACCTCGTGGCGGCGGTGGACGAGGTGACCGCTACGGATCTGGCCGACGAGATCGTGCTGCATCCCCTCGATGACACCCTCGACTGGGGAGACGGTCTGCCGGGCAGGCCCGCGATCGAGCGCCCCGCCACCACGGAGGACGCCATCGAGCTCGTGGCGGCCGGGGTGGGCGTGCTCGTCGTCCCGCAGTCGCTCGCCCGTCTGCACCACCGCAAGGACCTCACCTACCGGCCCCTCCTGGACGCTCCGGAGTCCCGCGTCGCGCTGTCGTGGCCGGAGGAGGAGACCACCGATCTGGTGGAGGAGTTCATCGGGATCGTCCGCGGGCGGACCGTGAACAGCACCCGTGGCCGTCCCCCGACCCCGCCGCAGCCGAAGAGTAAGCGCGCCGAGACGGCGGCCGCCAAGCGGAAGCCCGCCGGTGGCAGGTCGTCGGCCGGCAAGAACCCCCGGAGCGGTTCGGCGAGCACCAAGGGCGCCAAACGAGGCAAACCCCGCCGCCGGTCGTAGCCCGCTGAGCGGAGTCCGGGCATCCGGCCCGGGCCGTCCCGAACGGGGTGGTGACGGGCCTATGAACCTGTGATGCCGCGCGCTACCCTCCGCCGCATGATTTCCACGGTTGTCTGGGGCACCGGCAATGTCGGCCGCGCGGCCATCCGTGCCGTCGACGCCCATCCGGCGCTGGAACTGGCAGGTGTGATCGTCCACGACACCGCCAAGACCGGCCGCGACGCGGGCGATCTCGGCGGGCTCGGCCGTGACCTCGGCGTCACGGCCACCGACGACATCGGAGCGGTGCTGGCCGCCGGACCCGGTGCCGTGGTGTACGCGGCCTCCGGCGACGTCCGCCCCGACGAGGCGCTCGCCGACATCTGCCGGGCGATCAGGGCCGGAGCCGTCGTCGTCACCCCCGCGGTCTACGGGCTCTACGACCAGCTGAACGCCCCGCCCGAACTGCGCGAGCCGGTGCTGGCGGCCATAGCCGACGGAGGCGGCTCGCTCTTCGTCTCCGGCGTCGACCCCGGCTGGGGCAACGATGTGCTGCCGTTGCTGATCAGCGGCCTCGGCTCCGTCGTGGACGTCGTCCGCTGCCAGGAGATCTTCGACTACTCCACGTACGACCAGGAGGAGTCGGTCCGGGACCTGATCGGCATGGGCCGCCCGATGGACCACGCGCCCCTGATGCTCGCGCCGTCCGTCCCGTCCATGGTGTGGGGCGGCCAGATACGCCTGATGGCCAGGGCCCTGGGCGTCGAGCTCGACGAGATCCGCGAGACCATGCACCGGCGTCCGCTCGACGCCACGGTGAGCACCAGGACGATGGGCGACTTCGAAGCCGGTACGCAGGGTGCCGTGCGCTTCGAGGTCCAGGGCATCGTCGGGGGCGAGCCCCGCATCGTCATCGAGCACATCACCCGTATCCATCCGTCCTGCGCCCCGGACTGGCCCACGCCGCCCGACGGCGACGGCGCGCACCGCGTGATCATCGAAGGCCGCCCCCGCATCGAGGTCACGGTCGCGGCCGACGACGAGGGCGAGAACCGGTCCGCGGGCGGGAACGCCACCGCGGTCGGCCGGCTCGTCGGCGCCATCGGCTGGCTCGTGGCCGCCGGCCCCGGACTCTACGACGCGCTCGACGTCCCGCTGCGCCCGGCGGTGGGCAGGCTCGGAAGGAGACGACGATGAACATCGACATTCCCGAGGGCAAGAACGCCATCGAGTACGTATGGGGCGACATGGTGCCCGGCATCGGGATCGCCGCCTCGGAGTTCTCGCTGGCGGTGTACGCCCACACGACCCTCGGTCTCCGCGAGTTCGAGGCCGCGCGGCTGCGTGTCGCGCAGATCAACGGGTGCGCGTTCTGCCTGGACTGGCGGACCGAACGCGACGGGCGGAAGGTCGAGGCGGAGTTCGCCGAGGCGGTGACCCAGTGGCGTACCACCGGAGCCTTCGACGACCGGACCAGGCTGGCCGCCGAGTACGCCGAGCGGTACGCGGTGGACCACCACGGCATCGACGACGCGTTCTGGGACCGCATGACCGCGCACTACAGCCAGTCGGAGATCGTGGAGCTCAGCATGAGCATCGGCTCCTGGCTGGCGTTCGGCCGGCTCAACCGTGTGCTGGGCCTCGACACCGTGTGCGTGCTGCCCGGGCACTGAGGCGGTACGGGTGGGCCGGCCGAACACCACGAGTCGTCGTCACACGTGGCGTCACAGGTCGGCGGCGATGATCCTCTCGATGTTCCGCTCGGCGAGCGCCGTGATCGTGACGAACGGATTGACGCTCGTATTGCCCGGGATCAGCGCGCCGTCGATGACGTACAGACCGGAATAGCCGCGGAGGCGGCCGTAGTTGTCGGTGGCCTTGTCCAGTACCGCGCCGCCGAGCGGGTGGTACGTGAGGTGGTCGCCCCAGATCTTGTAGAGGCCGAAGAGGTCGGTCCGGTAGATCGTCCCCTCCTTCGAGTTGATCCTGTCGAAGATCGACTTGGCCATGTCGATGGACGGCTGCTTCCACGCGGTCTGCCAGTCCAGGTCCACGCGCCCCGCCGCGGCGTTCCACGTGAAGCGCGCCCGGTTCGGGTTCTTGGTGATCGACAGATAGAACGACGCGTAGGTCTCGATCCCTGTCGGCAGCGGAGCGACCTCGGCGAACGCGCCGCCTGCCGCCCAGTTGTCGATGCCGGAGCACGGGATGCTCGACTGGAGGGCACCGGTGGGGTCCCACATGTGGTTGGCGCGCCCGCACATGACGTTGCCGTTGTCGCCCCAGCCCCTGCCGGTCTCGTCGTTGAGTGCGGGCAGCGCTCCGGTGGCCTTCAGCCTGGTCAGCAGCTTGCTGGTGCCGACGCTGCCGGCGGCGAAGAACACCTTGTCCGCGGTCACCGTCTTGGTGGCCGCGGTCCCGCCGCCGGTGGTGAGCTGGTCGATGACGACCGTGTAGCCGCCGCCGGGGGACGGGGCGACGGACGTGACCTTGTGCAGCGGTGAGATGGTCACGTTGCCGGTCGCCCTGAGCTGGGCGAGGTAGGTCTGCTGCAGCGACTTCTTGCCGTGGTTGTTGCCGTAGAGGATCTCTCCGGCCAGCGCCGACCTGGGGACCGTTCCCGCCGCCTCCTGCTTCATGTAGTCCCAGTCGTACACGTCGGGCACGAAGACGAACGGGAAGCCCGAGCGCTGGGCGTGCTTGCGGCCGACGCGGGCGTAGCGGTAGCAGTCGGCGGACTCGAACCAGGCCGGGTCGACGCTGCTGACCCCGAGCCCGGCGTTGGCGCGCGGGTAGTAGGTGCTGTACATCTCCTCGGCGTCGACCGTGGGGAGGATGGCACCGAAGTTCTCGCGCCGGGGGGTGACGGCCATGCCGCCGTTGACCAGTGAGCCGCCGCCGACACCGCGGCCCTGGTAGACCGTGATGCCGCTGAAGTCCTCGGCGTCCAGGATTCCGGTGTAGCGGGGGACGTCCTTGTCGATCGGGAAGCCGAGGAAGTTGCTGAGGGGCTGCTTGGTCCTGGAGCGGAGCCAGAACGACCGGTAGTCGGGCGTGGTCGTGTTGGCGAAGATCCTGCCGTCGGAACCCGGGGTGTCCCAGGCCATGCCCATCTCGATCATGTGGACGTGGACGCCCGCCCGCGCGAGCCGCAGAGCGGCGACGGAGCCGCCGTACCCGGTGCCGATCACGAGGGCTGGTACATGGGCTCCGCTGCCGATGACCGGGGCTGCGGCAGTCGCGGTCCTGGTACGTGCCGCCGCCAGGGGGCCGGAGAGGGCGACGGCCCCAAGAACAGAACCTGTTCCTGCGAGCAGACTGCGGCGCGAGACACCCTTGGTGGCCTTGCGGCCGGGGCTGGAATCGCTCATTTCGCGTTCCTCACTCTCGATGGAATGGGAACGAGTTCTACTGTCAGGCGCGCAATAAGTCACGACATACCGGTCGGTAATGTGGTGTGAGCGACGGGGTGGTGGCGCCGGCGTCGGGCTGCGGCGCCCGAACCACCGCCCCACCGCGTCTTTCAGCCGCGCTTATGTGCCGTGACCAGCAGGTATTCCCACTCCAAGCCATCCGCGCCCGTCTCAGCGGCATGGCGCGCGGCGAGGTCGTCGAGGGCGCTGTCCAGCGCGGCGACCTGCTCCGGGTCCCCGGCGATGTTCCGGTACACGGCGATGGTCGGCCCGTAGTTGGCCTTGAAGAACTCCCGGAAGTCGCCCGGCTTCCCGAACAGCTCGACCCGCACCGTCCGCCGCCGCATCTCGACGTCCGTCACCCGGTCGCCGAGCAGGGCGCGTACGTGGTCCTCCTTGCCCCACAGCGGCGGGGGCTGGGCGCCGGGCGGAGGCGCGGGGGCGTACGGCTTCATCGCGGCGAACATCTGGCCGATGAACCCCTCCGGAGTCCAGTTCAGCAGTCCGATCGTGCCGCCCGGACGGCAGACCCGGACCAGTTCGTCGGCGCCCGCTCGGTGATGCGGGGCGAACATGACGCCCACGCACGACATCACGGTGTCGAAGGCGTCATCGGCGAAGGGCAGTGCCTCGGCGTCGCCCTCCCGCCACTCCAGTTCGGCGCCGCGCCCGGCCGCCAGTTCCCGCCCGGCCGCGAGCAGTTCGGGCGTCAGGTCGCAGGCCACCACGTCCGCGCCGGCCAGGGCCGCGGGGATGGCGGCGTTGCCCGATCCGGCCGCGACGTCCAGTACGCGTTCGCCGCTCCTCACACCACAGGCCCGGACCAGCTCCGGGCCGAGGTCCGGGATCAGTTGGGTGGCCACGGCGGGGTAGTCGCCCAGGGCCCACATCTTCCGGTGTCTGGTCTTGAGCGCCCGGTCGGCTTCGACGGGATCAGTCGCTTCGGTCATGACGGCTCTCCTCGGGGGTGCTTCGAGTGGCGGCCCGGCGAGTTCCCGTCCCGGTGACCGGAACTCTCCGTACGTGCCCTGCCACCGAGCGTAGGAGCGGGCGAGGGACCGGGAGCCGAGCCGGAGCCGACGGGCCCCATTCGGCCGTGACAATCAGCCCGGACGGTCCGTGCCGCCTACTGCATCTGGCGCCGCACCAACTCGTGCAGCCGTCCGCCCGGGTCCGCGAGCAGTTCTGCGGGCGGACCCTGCTGGACGACGCGGCCCTCCGCCATGACGATCACGCGGTCGGCGTCGAGCACCGTGGAGAGCCGGTGCGCGATCACGACCCGGGTCGCCCGCAGGGCGCGGGTGCTCTCGATCACGATGCGCTGGGTCTCGTTGTCCAGCGCGCTCGTGGCCTCGTCGAAGAACAGGATGCGGGGCCTGCGCACCAGCGCCTGGGCGATCATCAGCCGCTGGCGCTGGCCGCCGGAGATGGCGCCACCACCGGCGATCATGGTGTGCAGACCCATCGGCATCAGCTTGATGTCCTCGGCCAGGCCCGCCAGTGCGGCGGCCTCCCAGACCTCCTCCTCGGTGAAGACCTCGGAGCCGCTGATGCACTCCAGGATCGAGCCGGTGAACGGCTGGGCGTTCTGCAGAACGACCCCGCACTGGCGGCGCACGGCCGCCTGGTCGAGGGCAGCCAGGTCCTGGCCGTCGTACAGGACGCTGCCGGTGACCGGCCGGTCGAAGCCGATGAGCAGCCGGAGCAGCGTCGACTTCCCGCAGCCGCTGGGCCCCACGACGGCCACGAACTCGCCGGCCCCCACCTTCAGCGACACCTCGTCCAGCACGGTGGGGCCGTCGTCGGTGTACCGGAAGGAAGCGCCCTTCACCTCGATCTCCCCGGACAGCGGCCCCGGCTGGGTGCTCGCCCCGCGCACCTCGGGCGCCTCGTCGAGTACCGGCTTGATCTGTTCGAACATCGGCAGCGCCGCCGCGGCCGACACGAACGCCCCGGTGAGCTGGGTGACCGCCGTCAGCAGCATCGTCACGGAGGTGTTGAAGGTCAGAAAAGCACTGGCCGACAGCGAGCCGCTGGCCGGCCCCGCCAGCAGGACGAACATGGCCAGGGAACACAGCGGCAGATACGTCGCGTTGAGGACCGTCGTCAGGTTCTTGATCCGCCCGGCCCGTTGCTGGAGTTCACGGCTGCGCGCGAACTCCCGCGCCCACGCGGCGTACGCGAAGCTCTCCGCCCCCGCGACGCGCAGCTTGGGCAGCCCGCGCAGCGTCTGGAACGCCTGGTTGTTGAGCCTGTTGCCGAGCTCCACCAGATCGCGCTGCCACCGCAGTTCCCACATCCCCATGGTGAGGAACACCGCGACTATCACGATCAGCATGCCGATCGCCGCCAGCGCCAGCGGGACACTGAACCAGAGCAGCAGGACGAGATTCATCACACCGACCGTGCCCGCCTGCAGGGCCACCGGGCCGACACCCGACAGGACGCGTCGGATGGCGCTGACGCCCATCGCCGCGCTCGCCAGCTCCCCGGTGGAACGCTCCGTGAAGAACGACGTCGGCAGCCGCAGCAGCCGGTCCCAGACAGCCGGTTGGAGGGTGCTCTCGATGCGCCCCTCCATACGCAGGACCGTGAGGTTCTGCAGCAGCATGAAGGCGGCCGAGACCACCCCGCTGATGATCACAGCGAGGGAGATCTGCACGATGAGCCCGGTCTCGGCGTTGGGCACGTGGACACCCAGGATCTGCCCCGTCGCGATCGGGACCAGCGCGCCGAGCCCGACCGTCACCAGGCCGGCCAGGGCCAGGTTGCGCATATCGGCCCTCGTACCGCGCAGACCGAAGCGCACCAGCTGCCACTTGCTCATCGGCCGCTCCGGCAAGGGGCGGTAGAACATGACGGCACGCTGCTCGAAATCGGCCGCACCGCTCCGGCCGACACGCGCCCGGCGTCCGGTCACCGGATTCACCGCCTCGTACCCGCCCCGCCGCCACAGCAGAGCGACCGGCGTGCCCGTCGCGGACCGGTGACCCACCAGTGGGCCGGTGTTCTCACGCCACCAGCGCCCGGTCAGCCGGACCGGGCGGGTCCGGACGCGCGAGTGGACGGCGACGCGCTCCACCGGGTCGGTCCGGTCGTCCATGACGTCGCCCGGCGGGGGCTGCGACAGCGTGATGCCGGCCGCCCCCGCGACCATGCGGCAGGCCGCGTACGTGGCGTCGTCACCGGCCGCCGCGGACGGGCGCGGGCTCCTCCCGGTACGGCCGATGGAGGTCAGCAGAGCCCGGTCGGCCTCGTCCCGTACGGCCTCGCCCGCCTTGAGGCCGGCGGCCGCCCGGTCCTCGTGCGCCCGCTCCAGCCGCTCGATCCAGCGGTCCAGGGCGGACAGCAAGCGGTACTGCCGGTTGACCATGCCCTGCCACAGCTCGCCGTCGACGAGCAGGTCACCGGCCGCCTCCGCACTGAACGCGGCGCCGTACTGCACGCTACCGGGAGAGACCGGGAGCCAGAGGACGTCGTCGTCGGTCACCGTCTCGTCGAGAGCCGTCCGGCCGTCCAGCGGAGCCACGGACAGCACGCGCTGACCGCGCCCCACCCCGAGCGAGAAGGCGTGCTCCAGCAGACTCAGCGTGCCGTCTCCGGCGTCGTACCGGCTGAGGTAGTGGCCCTCGGGGGACCCGGGATGCGGATACTCGGACCGGTACAGCTCCCGCAGCGCGATCCGGCGCAGCACACAGCCCTGCAGCGGCCTGCCGATCAGCGTGTGCTGCGGCCCCTCGACCGGTCCCAGCAGCAGCGTTCCCGGCTCCAGCCGGCCGAGGAAGTGCCAGTGCCCCTGCTCCACCGTGTCGACCGCGAACAGGTCAAGCGCGCCGTCCAGGACGAGCCACAGCACCTGCGGGCCTTCGAGGGGAAGGCTGCGCAGGCCGGTGCAGTCGACCTGCGCGCCGAGCCCTCCCAGCGCACCGATGACCGCGTCGTGCCCCGGGGCACCGGTGTCCGCGCCGGGGTGTACCGATGGGTGTACCGATGCCACTCAGTGCTCCTTGACCAACTGGGCGTACGGCCCCGCGGCGGCGACCAGGTCCTCGTGCCGTCCGCGCTCGACGACGCGACCGTGGTCCAGGACCACGATCTCGTCGCTGTCGCGGACCGTGCTCAGCCGGTGCGCGATCACCACGCAGGCACAACCGCGCCGCCGCAGCGCGTCGATGACGAGCTGCTCGGTCTCCGCGTCCAGGGCGCTGGTGACCTCGTCGAGCACCAGAACACTCGGCCGGCGCACCAGCGCCCGCGCGATCTCCAGACGCTGCCGCTGACCGCCGGAGAAGTTGCGGCCGTCCTGCTCGACCCGGCTGTGGATGCCGCCGGGGCGGCGGGCGACGATCTCGTACAGCGCCGCGTCCTGGAGGGCAGCCACCACCGCGTCGTCCGGGACCGACGGGTCCCACAGCGCCACGTTGTCCCGGACCGTCCCCTCGAAGAGGAAGACGTCCTGGTCGACGAAGGAGACCGAGGCAGCGAGAGCACCCCGGGGAATGTCCTCCAGACGCTGCCCGTCGATGCGGATCGTGCCCTCCCACGGGCTGTAGAGCCCCGAGATCAGCCGTGACACCGTGGACTTGCCGCTGCCGGACCCACCGACCAGCGCCACCTGCTGGCCGGGCCCCACAGACAGCGAGAAGCCGGTCAGGAGCGGTTTGTCGAGCGGGCTGTAGCCGAACGTGATCTCCTCCAGCGTCACATGACCCTTGAGCCTGCGGGTGCTCGGCGAGGCTTCGTCCCGGGAGTACAGCGGGTCGACGGGGAAGTTCTCCACGTCCTTCAGCCGGGCCACGTCGGCCGCGAAGTCCTGGACGCGTCCGGCCACCCCGTTGAGCCGGGTGACCGGGGCGGTGAACCGGGTCACCAGCGCCTGGAAGGCGACCAGCAGACCGATCGAGATATGGCCCTCGACCGCGCGGAGCCCGCCGATCCACAGGATCAGCGCGCTGTTGAGCGTGGCCAGCGCGGGGGCGACGATGCCAAGCCACGCGCTCGGCACGCCCAGACGCTGCTGCTCCTCCAGCGTCGTGGCGTGCTGCCCCGCCCAGCGGCGGAAGTAGCCGTCCTCGCCACCGGTGGCCTTCATCGTCTCGATCAACTGCAGGCCGGTGTACGAGGTGTTGGTCAGCCGCGCACTGTCGGCCCGCAGCTTCTGTGTGCCGATGGCCCGCAGACGCACGACGATGCGCATCGCGACGACGTTGAGGAGGGCGATGCCGACCCCGATGACGGTCAGCTGGGGATCGTACGTCCACAGCAGGAGGGCGTAGAGCAGTACGACGATCCCGTCCACACCCGCCGCCGTGAGATCCCGGGCGAGGGTCTCGGCCACCGCGTCGTTGGACTGGAGGCGCTGCACCAGATCGGCGGGGCTGCGCTGGGCGAAGAAGGTGACCGGCAGCCTCAGCAGATGCCGGAAGAACCGGGCGCTGCCGAGTGTGGACGAGATGATGCGCCCGCGCAGCAGATTCGCCTGCTGGAGCCAGGTCAGGACGACGGTGAGCGCCACCATGGTGCCCATCGCCGCGAACAGCACGCCCAGCAGCGAGCGCTGGTCACCGATCAGGAACATGTCGATGTACGTACGGCTGAGCGCCGGCAGCGCGGCGCCGACGGCCACGAGCAGCAGGCTCGCGAGCAGCGCCGCCAGCATCGTGCCCGAGGTGCCGCGCAGCCGGGCCGGCAGGGCCCTCATGATGCCGGGCTTCCTGCCACCGCGCCGGAAACCGTCGTCGGGTTCGAGCACCAGGACTATGCCGGTGAAGCTGGTGTCGAAGTCCTCCGCCGGCACGAAGCGGCGGCCCTTGTCCGGGTCGTTGATGTGTACCCCGCGCCGTCCGAGGCGGCGCCCCATGCCGTCGTACACGACGTAGTGGTTGAACTCCCAGAACAGGATCGCGGGGGCCCGGACCTCCGCGAGTGCGGTCGGTTCCATCTGCATGCCCTTGGCC
Source organism: Streptomyces sp. NPDC058620 (assembly GCF_042717135.1). NCBI lineage: Bacteria > Bacillati > Actinomycetota > Actinomycetes > Kitasatosporales > Streptomycetaceae > Streptomyces > Streptomyces sp. NPDC058620. The sequence goes on along the minus strand of NZ_JBHXQO010000089.1, from coordinate 1,936 downwards.
CGCAGTCCATAACTGCGTGCCGCCTTCAGCACGTTGCTGGCGCGGGAGCCGTCGCGCGAGACGCCGCACGCGATCCGCAGCTCCTCCAGCGGCACATGCCTGCCGTAGTGGGCGAGCACCATGGCCAGCGAGGCGGCGCCGCATTCCAGTGCCTCCATCTGGAGCACGGTCGGGCTGCGGACGGTCTTCGGCTTCGGTGCCTTCGGCGCCGACCGGGAACGGGAACGGCCCCTGTCGACGGGCGCCTTGCCCGGACGGTGCCGGCCGCGGCCGGGCGGCGGGAGCTGCTGCGTCGAGGGGGAGGCGTGCGGGGCGGTCAAGGGAGCAGCCAATCGATCGGACGCTGGTCGGCCAGGTGGACGACGCCCGTGGCCGGGGTCATGGAGCCGATCGCGTACGGAGGGCCCTGCCGCGACGACCACCGGTAGCCGGATTTCGTGGCGGACGACCGGTCCAGCCGTACGAGGACCGCCACCGGCCTGCCGTGGAGCGAGAACTGCTCGCCCAGCTGGGCGTCGCCGAGGGAGCGTGCGATCTGCTGCCGGGTCAGGGCCGTCCTGCCGACGGCCGCCACCCGGCCGCGCAGCACGCCGAACTGCTGGGTGGGCACGGACTGGACGGTGAGGTCCACCGAGGCGCCCACCGGGACACCCTGTCCACTGTCGCCCGGCACGTACAGCACCGCCATCAGTGGATCGTCGGAGCTCTTCATCCGCTCCACGCTCGCCACATCCGCGCCGGTGCCGACCACCGCGCCGGTCGTCGCCGAGAGAGCGGTCAGCCGGCCTGCGTCGATCGTGCGCACGACGCGGTCCCCTTGTTCCGTACGGACCTTGAGCAGGGGTGAGCCGGCCGGCAGGATCTCGCCCTCCTCGGCGAGTACGCCGGTGATCTGACCGGCGACGGGGCTCTGGAGTGCGTAACTCCCCTGCGCGTGCGTGAGGATGCCGGGCGCGCTCAGGGTGGAGGAGACCGTGCCCGTCATGGCCCAGAAGCAGGCCGCTGCCATGACCACCACGGTGACGCCGAGGACGAGCCGCCCCTGCGGGCGGGCGAAACGCACCGGGAGGTCGAGTTCCTCCGGCGACTGGAGCTTGGAAAGGGCCTGTTGGCGGAAGCGCACGGAACTCTTCCCTCACCTGTCGCTTTCGGCGGTGAGCCCCGGAACCGAAGGGTTCCGGGGCACACGTGCGGTCTCAGAGGCCGGCGACGAGGCCGGTGGCGAGGCCGGTGACGGCGCCGGTGTTCACACCGGTGGTCGAGCCGACGAGGCCCGTGACCGAACCGACGATGCCGGAGACCGGGGCGACCGAGTCGGCGGTGGCCGTCACGTTGCCGAGCACGCCGCCGACGAGGCCGCCGGAGACGTTGTCGAGGTCGGCGTCGGAAATCTCGAGGGTCTCGACCTGGGGGGTGAAGTTCATGACTGCGCTGCCCTTCGTGTGGATATTCAGAATCCGGTAACGCCTTTGCGCGTTCCCGGCATTGGCCAGGATCAAAGCACGGCGACGCCCGGCGCAGCGAATCGAACAGTGCCTGATCAGGGGCTCTTTCCTTCACTCGAATGGCTTTACGTGCAGATGCGTTCATGTTGTGCGAGCAGGTTCCACATGAGCTTCACCGGATGAATTCCCTTTGGTCGGAAGTCCCTTTGCCTCTACTCGGACACTTCCGTCCCAAAGCCCTGTGTGTGGCCCCCGCCCACGCTTACGTGGGGGCCCTCGTGACCGGTCTGCGTATTCCGTGTGCAGGTTCCGCATGCCATTCCGGTTCTGTTCCGGGAGGAGGAAAACGCACAGGCCCGGGCGGTCTGCCCGGGCCTGTGAACGCGAAGGGTGCTGCTGCTCAGCCCTTGCGGGTCTGTACTTCTTCGGTGAGTTGGGGGACGACGGTGAAGAGGTCTCCGACGATGCCGTAGTCGACGAGGTCGAAGATG
>NZ_JBHXQO010000088.1:0-18684 GCF_042717135.1 Streptomyces sp. NPDC058620 | reverse complement strand
CGGATACCGCGCCGGGACCCTTCCCTCAGTCGTCCCCGCTCAGTCGATCAGGCCGTCGGCGGCCTCGACCTCTTCGCGCGTGATGCCGAGCAGATACAGCACCGTGTCCAGGAAGGGCACGTTCACCGCCGTGTGAGCGGCCTCGCGCACGACCGGCTTCGCGTTGAACGCCACACCCAGCCCGGCGGTGTTCAGCATGTCCAGGTCGTTGGCACCGTCACCGATGGCGACGGTCTGGGCGAGCGGCACCCCCGCCTGTTCGGCGAAACTCCGCAGCAGCCGTGCCTTGCCTGCCCGGTCCACCACATCGCCGACGACCCGGCCCGTGAGCTTCCCGTCGACGATCTCCAGCGTGTTGGCGGAGGCGAAGTCGAGGCCGAGACGTTCCTTCAGGTCGTCCGTGACCTGGGTGAATCCGCCGGAGACGACACCCACTTGGTAGCCGAGGCGCTTCAGCGTACGGATCAGGGTGCGGGCGCCGGGCGTCAGCCGCACCTCGGCCCGCACCTTGTCCACCACCGACACGTCGAGCCCCGCGAGCAGCGCGACCCGTGCGTGCAGCGACTGCTCGAAGTCGAGCTCGCCCCGCATCGCCTGCTCGGTCACGGCGGCGACCTTGTCCTCACAGCCCGCGTGGGCCGCGAAGAGCTCGATCACCTCGTCCTGGATGAGCGTGGAGTCCACGTCCATGACGACCAGACGCTGGGCGCGGCGGCTCAGCCCAGCCGACACGACGGCGACGTCGACGCCGATCTCGGCGGCCTCCGTCGCCAGCGCGGTCCGCAGTTCCCCGGTGCCCGTACCGGAGACGGCGAATTCGACGGCCGTGACCGGGTACTTCGCCAGCCGGAAGATCCGGTCGATGTTTCCGCCGGTCGAGGTGATCCTGGCCGCTATGGCGGCGGTCGACTCCGCGGTGAGCGGGTGTCCCAGCACGGTCACGTGGGAACGGCCGGAGCCACGGGGCCGGTTGTCGCCCCTGCCCGAGATGATCTCGGCCTGCAACTTCAGCGAATCGGCCCAGCTGTGCACGGTCGCCCGCAGGTCGCCCTCGGTGGTACCGCCCGCGGTCGGAGCGGTGACCAGGGCGCACAGGACGATGCGGCCGCGGGTGACGACCTGCTCGATGTCCACGACATCGACGGAGTACGCGGCGAGTGTGTCGAAGAGCCCGGCGGTGATCCCGGGACGGTCCTTCCCGAAGATCTTCACGAGAAGAGTGGGTTCGTCGATGCCCTGACGGGACTCAGGGAGCTCAGGAGACGACGGAGACTGCGGTGGCTGAGATGCGCTCATGGTGTTCCCACCGTATCGGTCCCACCCGGACCCCCGGCCCCCTGTCCCGCCACCCGGACAACCGACGGCCTCCCACCGCACCCGGGCCCGCCGTGCGTCGGGCCCGTCCCCGCGGGCCGCCGTCCCTCCGTGCCCTCACGACAGGCGTACGCGACCGCGTCGAGTCCGCCCGGCGATCGAGGACAGCACGCTCACGCGGGGCCGGGTGGCTCCTCCGGCGGCGCCCCCGGCCCGGGCCCCGGCGGCGGCGGCACCGGCCGCCCGGTCCGCCCCACCACCGTCGGTGCCCCGTGCATTCCCTCCGGCATCCGCAGATACGGGTTCGTACCGTCGTTGGGCGCCCGGTACGGCCGCGAAGGACGGTACGGCCCGGCAGCCTCCGCGTCCGGATACCCGCCCTCCAGCATCGGCACCGCCCCCACCGCCCACGCAAGCCCCGCCCCCGCCGCTCCCGCACCGGCCCCCCACGCCGCTCCCAGCCCCGCCGCCACACCCGCCCGACCCCGCAGCTCGATCCCGGCCCCGAAGGCGTCGAAGCCCAGCACCGACAGCGAGGCGTCCGCGGACACGTGGGTCAGCCACACCAGCAACGGCAGCGCGATCGCCGTCACGCCCCCGAGCCGCACCGCACACCGCCCCGCGAACCCGGCGGCGGACACCCCGGGCGCACACGGTGTGCGGGCCGCCGCCAGCACCCCCGCGTACAGCATCGTCACCCCGGAGGCGAGCGCCAGCAGCCAGAGCCTGCCGTCCAGTTCGGCAAGCCTCCCGACCGTCACCGGCTGCCCCGCGGAGCCCCGTAACAGCTCGTCCAGCGGATCCGGAAGCAGCCCGGACAGCTCACCCGTGGCCTCGCCGTCCCACGGCACGAACAGCCCGAGCGGCACCCCGAGCCACGCCCCGTTCGGTGCCCCCAGCAGCGCGGCACCCGCGATCCGCTTCGGATGCGCGTCGCCGGCCGCCGCGTACGCCGCGGCCGCGCACCCGGCCAGCACCGCGACGAGCAGCACCGAGACCAGCGCGGACACGGCGGGCCGCACCATCCCGTGGAACCACCCGGCCGGGCCCGGCAGCGGAGTACGGGAAGCGAGCAGGGCGATCACGAGCACCCCGAGCACCCAGCAGGCGCCACCCGCCAGCGAGGCCCCGGTGTCGACGGCGAACCCCACCCGCGCCTCGGCCCGCGCCAGGTCGGCGAGCCGGTCGGGCAGCAGTCCGCCCAGGTCCCCGAGCCCATCGGCCGCACCGCCACCGGAACCCCCACCGGCCCCCGGCAGCCGGCCCCCGTCGATCGTCACGACATCGTGACCCGCCCAGGCAAGTCCCCCCACCATGGCCACGAACAGGGCAACCACCGACCCCGTACGAGCACCGAGCTCGCCCCAGGAGAGGTCCGCGCCCGCACCGCGCAGCGAGCGCAGGAAGAAGAAGGACAGGACGAGCGCGCCCACCAGGCCCACACCCAGTGGAGTCACGTCGACAGCCGTACGCGCCCCGGCCCCGTCGAGCCCGAAGGCCGTCACGTCACCGGACGGGGAGACCGTGCCGCCGACCCCCAGCACCACCACGGCCGCGGTCATCGGGCCCAGTTCACCGACAAAGCCGGCGCCGAGCAGATGCAGCCCCAGCGCCGCCGCCCCGGCCATCGCGGCCAGCGCCCAGCTCACCGAGGCGACCGAGGCGAGCACGACATCCACCCAGGGGAGACCCCGGCCGCCCCGGCCCGCAGCCCCCCGGTCCGCGCCCGCCCTCGTGTCCGCAGCCATGCAGGACCCCCCAATCTGCACCTACATGCCCTGAGTTGACCCATTCACTCATGATCCGTACGCACTCGTGCGTGGTTACCACTGTCCGAGGCTGTTTCGCCCGAGTCAACGGTGTGGCAGCACAGGTCTCTGCGCGGTCTTCACTCCGCCCGGCTTTCCGATCGGTGACTGGTCCTGGAATAGTTCCCCACGATGTTCAGCATCCCTGGACTCCCTGCGACGGGAGTCTCTCGGGGGACAATTAGTGGGGCGCGGAGTGCCGGAACTCGTACTGGAATTGAATGGCAGGACCTGGACGCTCGATCCGTCCAGGTCGTACACCCTCGGACGTGATCCGCAGGGCGATCTCGTGGTCGACGACGCCAGGGTGTCGTGGCGGCACGCCACGATCAGCTGGGGGGGCCGCAGTTGGTTCATCGAGGACCACGGCAGCACCAACGGCACCTACGTACAGGGCCAACGGATCCATCAGATGGAGATCGGGCCCGGCTCGGCGGTGCACCTGGGCAACGCCACCGACGGACCGCGGCTCAGCCTCAGCGGTGCCGCCGCGGACCTCTACAGCGGCCGGGCGGCGGGCGCCCAGCAGGCCCCCGCCCACCCCCAGCAGGGCGGACCGGCCGGGCACGACCAGGCCCAGCACCAGCAGCAGGCGTGGCAGCAGCAGCCCCAGCCGGGACACGTCCAGCCGCAGGTCCCGCACCAGCAGGGCATCCAGAAGGCGCCCGGCGCGGGTGGCCCCGGCGGCGTCCCCGGAGCCCAGCCGGTCTACGGGGACCGCAGCCCCACGACGTTCCACCAGCTGGACCTCGGCCGGGTGATGCGCATCGGCCGTGCGCTGGAGAACGAGCTGGTCGTCTCCGACCTCCAGGTCTCCCGCCACCACGCCGAGTTCCACGCGACGCCCGGCGGCCGCTTCGAGATCCGTGACCTCGGATCGCACAACGGCACCTACGTCAACGGCCAGCCGCTCAACAAGTCCGGGTCCGCGCTCATCGGCCCGAATGACATCGTCGGCGTCGGTCACTCGACCTTCCGGCTGGTCGGCGACCGGCTCGAAGAGTTCGTCGACACCGGTGAGGTCTCCTTCGCCGCCCGTCACCTCACGGTCACGGTCGACGGCGGGAAGCAGATCCTCCAGGACGTGTCGTTCGGTGTCCCGGAGAAGTCGCTGATCGGCGTCATCGGCCCGTCCGGCTCCGGAAAGTCCACCCTGCTCAAGGCGCTCACCGGCTACCGGCCCGCCAACCAGGGCGACGTCCTGTACGACAACCGGAACCTGTACAAGCAGTTCGCCGAGCTGCGCCAGCGCATCGGGCTGGTCCCGCAGGACGACATCCTGCACAAGGAACTGACCGTCACCCGCGCCCTGAAGTACGCGGCCAAGCTCCGCTTCCCCGCGGACACCACCGAGGCCGAGCGCCAGGCCCGCATCCGCGAGGTCCTCGCCGAGCTCAAGCTCGACATCCACAAGGACAAGAAGGTCACCTCGCTCTCCGGCGGCCAGCGCAAGCGCGTCTCCGTGGCCCTGGAGCTGCTCACCAAGCCCTCGCTGATCTTCCTGGACGAGCCGACCTCCGGTCTCGACCCGGGCATGGACCGCGATGTCATGCAGCTGCTGCGCGGTCTCGCCGACGACGGCCGTACGGTCCTCGTCGTCACCCACTCCGTGGCCGAGCTGGCCATCTGCGACAAGCTCCTGGTGATGGCGCCGGGCGGCTCGGTGGCCTACTTCGGTCCGCCGGAGGAAGCACTCAACTTCTTCGGCTACACCAGCTGGGCCGACGTCTTCTCCGCGTTCGAGAACTACCGCGACTACGACTGGGCGGGACGCTGGCGCGGCTCGCAGCACTACCAGATGTACGCGGCGGACATCGACGCGGTCGCCGCACAGTCCGTACACATGCCGCCCCCGCAGCAGATGCGCCCGCCCAAGCCGCAGGGCTGGGGGACGCAGCTGTGGACGCTGATCCGCCGCTACACCTCGGTGATCGCGTCCGACAAGGGCTTCATGGGCCTGATGGTGATCCTGCCCGCGGTGCTCGGCATCGTCAGCGTGGTCATCCCGGCCGACTTCGGCCTGGCACCGCCCACGCCGCCGTCCCGGTTCAACGGCGACGCCGGAACGATCATGCTGATCCTCGCGGTCGGCATGTGCTTCTCCGGCGCGGCCAACTCCGTACGAGAACTGATCAAGGAACGGGTCATCTACGAGCGCGAGCGGGCCACCGGCCTCTCCCGCTCCGCCTACCTGATGTCCAAGGTGATCGTCCTCGGAGTGATCACGGCCATCCAGGGCGTCATCATCTGCGGCATCGGCTTCGCCACCCGCGATCTGCCGGCCGAGGGCCTGATCATGCCGCCGGCCGCCGAGCTCTGCGTCACGATCATCGCGCTCGGCTTCACCTCGATGATGTTCGGCCTGGTCATCTCCTCGCTGGTGAAGACCTCCGAGAAGACGATGCCGTTGCTCGTCATGTTCGCGATCGTCCAGGTCGTCTTCACCGGCATCCTCTTCCAGGTCTACGGCTCGCCCGGCCTGGAACAGTTCGCCTGGCTGATGCCCTCGCGCTGGGCCATCGCCGCGGCCGGTTCGACGCTCGACCTGGCCCACCTCATGCCGCCGTGGGACCAGAAGGACCCCACCAACCTGGACCCGCTCTGGGAGAGCACGGCCGGCCAGTGGGGCATGAACATCTCGGTGCTGCTGTTCATCGGCATCGTCTGCGGCTTCGCGGTCGCGCGACTGCTGCGCCGCCACGAGCCGGAGGTCATGCGCAAGTAGCGCATCCGCCGCACGCACGGACGCCGGAGGGCGGCACCCCGCACGGGGTGCCGCCCTCCGGCGCGTGTCCGGTCCGACCAGGGGTCGGTCAGTACGCGCTGTTGACGTTGTCGATCGAGCCGTACTTGTCCGCGGCGTAGTTGGCCGCGGCCGTGATGTTGGCGACCGGGTCGTACTGGTCCTTGGGCGTGCCCTCGACGTGGTAGAAGTCGAACGTCGGCTTGATGACCTGCAGCAGGCCCTTGGACGGAACACCGTTGATCGCGTTGATGTCCCAGTTGTTGATGGCACGCGGGTTGCCGCTGGACTCACGCATGATGTTCTTGTGCAGCCCGTTGTACGTGCCGGGGATGTTCTTTTCCTTCATGATCGCGAGGGCCTCGCGAATCCAGCCGTCCAGGTTGTTGGCGTAGACGGGCTTACGGGCGACGCTGCGGCTCGCAGCCTCGGAGGAGCGCTTCTTGGCGTCGGCCTTCGCCTTCGCGGCGGCAGCGGCCTTGGCCTTGGCGTCCGCGGCGGCTTCGGCCTTCGCCTTCGCCTGCGCGGCGGTCTTCGCCTTGGCGGCGGCGGCCTTGGCGCGGGCGGCGTCGGCGGCCTTCACCAGGCTTTCGGCGGTGGAGTGCTGCTCGATGATGCTGGCCTGCACGGTCTTGGCCTGCGGGGCACCTGCCGCGGAGGCGAAGACCACCGGAGCGGCGGACAGGGCCTGGGTGCTTGTTTCGGCTCCTGCCTCGGCGGGAACGAGAGAGAAAGCGAGGGCAGCCGCACCAAGTGCGGAGACTCCGGCGACGGAGAGCTTCTGGGTCTTGTTCAGGCGACGGCTACGGCCGGGGGTGCTGGACGCGAACATGCAGACGTACCTCTTCGAATAGCAGGTGTCCTCACGGAGGACGAAGACGGAAGCGCCGCGTTGCGCATCTCCGTCGGGGACAGCCGCAATTCTTAGCTCCAGCAAAATGCTGTGGCAAAGGTGTGACGTACGAAGCCGGGTAGTGGATCAGGTGCCCGCTCTGCCCGGGTTGCCCCCACTCATGCCCGCATGATTGCCCGTTTTGTATCCACTAGTGGGCTTCGTAAGTGACGTGGGTCCTATGCGAGGGCTCACATGGGGCACGTGGCGAACTCACGAGATGTTGCTTCAGCAATGCGGAGCGTGAGGCTCCTCTGCCGGCTCTTCCGGCAGCAGGAGATGGACGTCCCCGAACTCGTGCCAGAGGTACGAACGCCGCAGCGCCTGCGCGTATCCACGCCGCAGCGCCTCCCGGCCCGCGATCGCCTCCAGCATCAGCAGATGAGAGGCCTCCGGCTCGTGCAGCCCGGTCAGCAGGCCGTCCACCGCCCGCACACCCCGCTGCGGCGTCACCACGAGGCCGGTCCAGCCCTCGGCCGCCCGTACGACCCCGTCCGCCCCCACCGACGACTCCAGAGCCCGCACCGCCGTCGTCCCGACCGCGATGACCCGCCAGCCACCCGCCCGCGCCGCGTTCACCAGCCACGCCGTCGCACCCGGCACCGAGAACCACTCCGGGTACGGGGGCTCGTGCGCCTCCGCCGAAGCCACCCCCGTATGCAGCGACAGCGGGGCGAACTGCACCCCACGCCGCACCAGCGAGGCCACCAGGGCTTCCGTGAACGGCCGCGCGGCGCTCGGCATCTCCGCCGAACCCCTCCCGTCCCGCGACGGCACCGCGAACACCGTCTGGTACGCCGACAGCGGCTGATCCCGCTCCGTGTACCCGTACCGGATCGGACGCCCGTACCGCCGCAGCAGCCCGGGCACGTCGAACGGCGCCCGCGCCCACCACAGCCGGGCCGCCTCCGGTGGCCCCAGCGGCTCCTCCAGTACGAGCCCGTGCCCGCCCGGCAGCCGTACCTGCGTCCCCAGCGGCCCACCCTGCCGAGGGCCCGTCGCCCCCGCACCGTCCGGCCGCCGCAGCTCCACGGACCACCGCCCGTCCTCACCCCGGGCCGAGAAGTGCACCACGACCCGCTCACCGCCCACCCGCCCGTTCACCGCGGCCGGCAGCGTCATCGACGTGTTGACCACCAGCACGTCACCGGCCCGCAGCTGCCCGGGCAGCTCCCGGAACGCGTGGTGCGAGACCGCACGACCGCGAGAGACCAGCAGCCGTACGTCGTCACGCCCCGCTCCCCGCTGCTCGGCCGGGACCCGTGCCGACAGCTCCCCGGGCACCCGCAGGGCCTCCAGCGCCGTCATCGCCCGGCCCCGGAAGGGTCCAGCAGAGACACCGCCGCGTACCGGCCGCTCGCCGGCCTCTCCTCCAGCAGCCGGAGGAAAGCCGGAGCCACACGCTCCGGAAGTGGCCTCGCGCTGTCGTCGCCGGGCACCGCGGCCGCGTAGAGCTCCGTCCGCATGTCCCCGGGGTCCACGGCCCACACCCGCAGCCCCGGCTCCTCCTCGCCCAGGACCGCCGCCATCTGGTCGAGCGCCGCCTTCGAGGCCCCGTAACCGCCCCAGGTCTCGTACGCCTCCGCCGCCGCGTCCGAGCTCACCATCACCACGGTCCCCACCGCCGAGGCCCGCAACAGCGGCAACGACTCCTGCACCAGGCCCAGCGCCGCCACCACATTGGTCTCCAGAGCCAGCCGCAGCCCGTCCAGCGGAAGCTCCTCCAGACGTACGAGCGGCTCGGCACCCAGCGCGCTCGCATTGCTCACCACCAGATCCAGCCCGCCCAGCTCCCCGGCGGCGGCCACCAGAGCCCCGCGATGCGCGGCGTCGGTGACATCCCCGGGCAGGGCCACCACGCGGGTCCCGTACCGGCTGCCCAGCTCCTGGGCCGTCCGCTCCAGCGCGCCGGCATTCCTGGCGTCCAGCACCAGATCCCAGCCCCGCTGCGCGAGCGTCGCTCCCAGTGCACGCCCCAGCCCCCTGGAACCACCCGTGATCAACGCGATCGGCATGACAACCGTCCCCTCGAAACGTCGGCCTTCACCGGGCGGCCCCCGGTGAACCCAACGTAGGAACAGCCCCCCGCGCCGCGCCTCGTCCGCGAGCCGCACCCGCACCCCGCACTTCGGCCTAGGCCCGGCCGGTCCTAGGACCTCGCAGGTCCGCCCGCCGGAAGTCCTAGTCCCCACGCCCGGAACCGCGGCCGTCCACAGCCCGATACGGCTGTCGTACCCCGCCGGTACGGTGAGCCCATGAGCCATCGCCCACCGTCGGGCCTCGCCGCGGTGAGTGCCGCGCTGCTCGCCATGAGCCGGCATCTCGAAATGCGTGACGTCCTCAAGACGATCGTCGCCTCGGCCCGTGAACTGCTCGACGCCGAATACGCCGCCCTGGGTGTCCCCGACGACCACGGCGGCTTCGCCCAGTTCGTCGTGGACGGCGTCAGCGACGAGCAGTGGAAGGCCATCGGCCCGCTGCCCAGACAGCACGGCATCCTCGCCGCGATGCTCCACCAGGCGAAGCCCGAGCGGCTCGCGGACGTCCGCAAGGACCCCCGCTTCGAGGGCTGGCCCGACGCGCACCCCGACATGTCCGACTTCCTCGGGCTGCCCATCCAGGACGGCGACGAGATCATCGGCGCCCTCTTCCTGGCCAACAAGCGCTGCCCCAAGCCGGCCGGCAGCTGCGGCTTCACCGCCGAGGACGAGGAGCTCCTGTCGATCCTCGCCCAGCACGCGGCGATCGCCCTCACCAACGCCCGGCTCTACGAACGGAGCCGTGAGCTCACCATCGCGGAGGAGCGTTCACGGCTGGCCCACGAGCTGCACGACGCCGTCAGCCAGAAGCTCTTCTCGCTCCGCCTGACCGCCCAGGCCGCCGCCGCCCTCGTCGACCGGGACCCCGCCCGCGCCAAGGACGAGCTCCAGCAGGTCGCCGCTCTCGCCGCGGAAGCCGTGGACGAACTGCGCGCGGCCGTCGTCGAGCTGCGCCCCGCCGCGCTCGACGAGGACGGCCTGGTCGCCACGCTCCGGACGCAGATCCAGGTCCTGGACCGTGCCCACGCCGCCCGGGTCACCTTCGAGAGCGCGGGGGTACGGGCACTGCCCGCCACCCAGGAGGAAGCGCTGCTCCGGGTCTCCCAGGAAGCCCTGCACAATGCCCTGCGCCACTCCGGCGCCGCGCACGTCGCCGTCTCCCTCGTGCGGCACGGCGCCACCGCCGTCCTGCGGATCTCCGACGACGGCAGCGGGTTCGACGCCACGGCCGTCCGGCACGCGGGCCGTCACCTCGGCCTCGTGTCCATGCGCCACCGGGCCGGCAGCGTCGGCGGGAAACTCACCGTCGAATCGGCGCCCGGACGGGGCACCACGATCAAGATGGAGGTGCCCTGTGGCTGACAGGATCATCAAGGTGCTGCTGGTCGACGACCACCAGGTGGTGCGCCGCGGACTCCGTACGTTCCTGGAGGTCCAGGACGACATAGAGGTCGTCGGCGAGGCCGCGGACGGCGCCGAGGGCGTCGCCCGCACCGAGGAGCTGCGCCCCGACGTGGTCCTCATGGACATCAAGATGCCCGGCACGGACGGCATCGAGGCTCTGCGCAAGCTCCGCGAACTGGCCAATCCGGCCAAGGTCCTGATCGTCACCAGCTTCACGGAACAGCGCACGGTGGTCCCCGCGCTGCGCGCCGGAGCCTCCGGTTACGTGTACAAGGACGTCGACCCGGAGGCCCTGGCCGGAGCCATCCGCTCGGTCCACGCCGGGCATGTGCTCCTCCAGCCGGAGGTCGCCGGGGCGCTGCTCGCCCAGGACGACGCGGGCAGCGGTACGGGCCGGGGGAGCACCCTCACCGAACGGGAGCGCGAGGTGCTCGGGCTGATCGCGGACGGGCGCTCGAACCGTGAGATCGCCCGGGCGCTGGTCCTCTCGGAGAAGACGGTCAAGACGCACGTGTCGAACATCCTGATGAAGCTGGACCTCTCCGACCGCACCCAGGCGGCGTTGTGGGCCGTCCGGCACGGGGCGGCCGGCTGAGAGCGCTCAAGCGGACCACCTCACTCCGCACTGAGATTCATACTGTCGGGTGTATGTCACCCACACGGCGCATCCTGTGGGGCTCCAGGGCGTTCTCCATGGCGTGCTGCGGCGGCAGGCCGCAGCGTTTCTAGGAGGAACCTGAAGTGAAGAACCTGAAGAAGGCCGCTGCCGTCACCATGATCGCCGGCGGAATCATCGCTGCCGGTGCCGGTGCTGCCTCCGCCACCGGTCACGGCGCCGGCGCCCACGGCACGGCCGTCAACTCCCCGGGCGTCGGCTCGGGCAACGTCGTCCAGGTCCCGGTGCACGTTCCCGTGAACGTCGTGGGCAACACCGTCAACGTGATCGGCCTGCTCAACCCGGCGTTCGGCAACTTCGGCCTGAACCACTGACCGACCCCGTCGGCAGAACCGCCGGGCGGGCCCATTCCCCAGGCCCGCCCGGCATCATCGCCGTCCAGCACCATCCCAGCCCGTCCGGCGTTCGAGGACGAAGGCCCCAGAGCCCGGCCCCCACCCACGCGCTACCGCCGCCCCCGCTCCCCCTCCTCCACATACGCGTTGTACGCGGCCACCTGCGCCCGACGAGCCACCCGCTCCACCGGCCTGAGCGCCTCACCCCGCGCCGAGATCTCCGCAGCCGTCACCGCACCGCCAGGCCCGTTCTCGTACGCCACCGAGACCAGCAGCCCGACCCGCTGCGCCAGCTCCAGCACCCGCACCGCACGCGGCGGATACCCCGGAGCCAGCACCTCGCGTCCCCGCTCAGCCCGCGCCCGGTACGCGTCCACCGCAGCCTCGGCCACCGGCCCCGACCCGGCCACATCCAGCCGCGCCAGCACCGCCGTCGCATCCCGCAACGCCTCCGCCAGCTCCCGCTCGGCCTCGCTCAGCGACGGCACATCGGCGGGTGGCGCCTCCCGTACCGGCAGACAACGCCACACCACCTCGACGTGCAGATCCCCCGCGGGACCCACCTCACGCACCTCCGGCACGAGCCCGTACGGCACCCCGGAAGCCACCACGGCCTCCTCCGCCTCCAGCGCCCGCGCGTTGAACTCCGGCGGCCCGCTGAGCCCCAGCGGATGCCCCGACACCGGCAGCGCGACCCGGAAACCGGTCGCCCCCAGCGCCCGCAGCCGCCCGAGCGCCAGCGTCAGTCCGACCGGCCCCGCCTCACCAGGCACCCCCTCCACGCGGTGCACCGCGTCCTCCCCGACAATCGCGAGCGCCGCATCGTCCGGTGATACGAGTCCCGCCACAAGCGCGTTTCCCCAGGCAGCGAAGAGCCCTGAGCGTGGTTCCGAAAGCATGGCGACAGCCTAGGGAATGCGTCCCGGGCCCGTCATCACACCGGCCCAGCGGCTGAAGCGCTCCTGGGGTGGCGTAGGTTTTCCCTGGGAGCTGTGCCTACAGGCACGCGACGATCTCGAGACTGCATGGGGAGACAACGCGCTCATGAGCGATGTACTGGAGCTGGTGGACGTATCCGTGGTCCGCGACGGACGCGCTCTGGTGGACGACGTCTCCTGGTCGGTCAAGGAGGGTGAGCGCTGGGTCATCCTCGGACCGAACGGCGCCGGCAAGACCACCCTCCTGAACATCGCGTCCAGCTACCTCTTCCCGAGCACCGGAACCGCCAAGGTCCTCGGCGAGCAGCTCGGCGGCGTGGGCACCGACGTGTTCGACCTCCGCCCCCGCATCGGCATCGCGGGCATGGCCATGGCCGACAAGCTGCCCAAGCGCCAGACCGTGCTGCAGACGGTGCTCACCGCCGCGTACGGCATGACCGCCACCTGGCACGAGAACTACGACGCCGTCGACGAGGACCGCGCCCGCGCCTTCCTCGACCGGCTCGGCATGACCGAGTTCCTGGAGCGCAAGTTCGGCACCCTCTCCGAGGGCGAGCGCAAGCGCACCCTGATCGCCCGCGCGATGATGACCGACCCCGAGCTCCTCCTCCTCGACGAGCCCGCCGCCGGCCTCGACCTCGGAGGCCGCGAAGACCTGGTCCGCCGCCTCGGCAGGCTCGCCCGCGACCCGTTCGCACCCTCCATGATCATGGTCACCCACCATGTCGAGGAGATCGCACCCGGCTTCACGCACGTCCTGATGATCCGGCAGGGCAAGGTCCTCGCCGCGGGCCCCATGGAGACCGAGCTCAGCTCCCGCAACCTCTCCCTCTGCTTCGGCCTGCCGCTCGTCGTCGAGCACACCGGCGACCGCTACACGGCCCACGGACTGCCGCTCGCCTGACAGCCGCCCGCCCGCGCCCTGTTGGCGGGGGCACTCGCGGTCCTACGATGACGTCGTGGAAATCGACGCGTGGGTGTGGTGGCTGATCGGGGCGGTGGGACTGGGCATCCCGCTCGTCCTCACAGCGATGCCCGAATTCGGAATGTTCGCCGCCGGAGCCGTCTGCGCGGCGGTCGTCGCGGCCCTCGGCGGCGGCATCGTGGCCCAAGTGCTGGTCTTCGTCGCCGTATCCGTGGCGCTCATCGCCGTCGTGCGCCCCATCGCCGCCCGGCACCGCGGCGACCGTCCTCCGCACGCGACGGGCATCGACGCCCTGAAAGGCCGTCAGGCAGTCGTGCTGGAACGGGTCGACGGCAGCGGCGGCCGCATCAAGCTGGCCGGCGAGATCTGGTCCGCCCGTACGCTCGACAGCGACCAGACCCTCGAGCCCGGCCAACAGGTCGATGTCGTCGACATCGACGGGGCGACAGCCGTCGTCATGTAGCGAACTGCGCGCACGACAGCCGGAGTTCTGACAAACTCGATGTCGATCATCATGAGAATTCGCACCTCATGAGATCTCGACCAAGATCACCGCGATCCGTCGGCAACCGAAGGGCACGAGTCACACGATGCAACCGATCATCATCGTCCTGATCATTCTGGTGGTGCTCGTCTTCATCGCCCTGATCAAGACGATCCAGGTCATCCCGCAGGCCAGTGCCGCCATCGTCGAGCGCTTCGGCCGCTACACGCGCACCCTCAACGCCGGGCTGAACATCGTCGTCCCGTTCATCGACTCCATCCGCAACCGGATCGACCTCCGCGAACAGGTCGTCCCCTTCCCGCCCCAGCCGGTGATCACCCAGGACAACCTGGTCGTCAACATCGACACCGTCATCTACTACCAGGTGACCGACGCCCGCGCCGCGACCTACGAGGTCGCGAGCTACATCCAGGCGATCGAACAGCTCACCGTCACCACCCTCCGCAACATCATCGGTGGCATGGACCTGGAGCGGACCCTCACCTCCCGCGAGGAGATCAACGCGGCCCTGCGCGGCGTCCTCGACGAAGCCACCGGCAAGTGGGGCATCCGCGTCAACCGCGTCGAGCTCAAGGCCATCGAGCCGCCCACCTCCATCCAGGACTCGATGGAGAAGCAGATGCGCGCCGACCGCGACAAGCGCGCCGCGATCCTCACCGCCGAGGGCATCAGGCAGTCCGCGATCCTTACCGCCGAGGGCGAGAAGCAGTCCGCGATCCTGCGCGCCGAGGGTGAGGCCAAGGCATCCGCACTGCGCGCCGAGGGCGAGTCCCAGGCCATCCGCACGGTGTTCGAGGCCATCCACGCCGGGGACCCGGACCAGAAGCTCCTCTCGTACCAGTACCTCCAGATGCTCCCGAAGATCGCCGAGGGCGACGCGAACAAGCTCTGGATCGTGCCCAGCGAGATCGGCGACGCCCTCAAGGGCCTCAGCGGAGCCTTCGGCAACCTCGGCAGCGGCGCCCCCGGCTTCAACACCGGCAACACCGGCAAGGAGCGCCGCGAGGAACCCCCCGTCGGCTGACGGAGATCCATCTTCGTGCATGATCAGTGCGGCCCCTCGACCTTCATGGCGGGGAGGCATCACTGACCATCGAAGGAGATGGCCTTGTCCATCTGGGAAATCCTCGCGATCTTCGCGGCGGGTGTCGGCGCGGGCACGATCAACACGATCGTCGGCTCGGGCACACTGATCACCTTCCCCGTCCTGCTCGCCACGGGCCTGCCACCCGTGACCGCCACCGTCTCCAACGCCCTCGGCCTGATCCCCGGCTCCATCAGCGGCGCGATCGGCTACCGCCAGGAACTCGCGGGACAGCGGCGCCGCGTACTGAAACTCAGCGTCGGCGCCGCCATCGGCGGCCTCACCGGCGCCACTCTCCTCCTGGCCCTGCCCTCAACGGCGTTCGAGACGATCGTCCCGGTCCTGGTCGCCCTCGCGCTCGTCCTGGTCATCCTGCAACCACGCATCAGCAAAGCGGTCCAGCGCCGCCGGGAGCGCAACGGCACCCGCCCCCGCCCCGACGGAGGACCGGCCCTCTACACCGGGCTGACCCTCGCCAGTGTCTACGGGGGCTACTTCACCGCCGCCCAGGGCATCATTTACCTCTCCCTGATGGGCATGCTGCTCGACGACACCATGCAGCGACTGAACGCCGTCAAGAACGTCCTCGCCGCCGTCGTCAACAGCATCGCCGCGCTGTTCTTCCTCTTCGTCGCCGACTTCGACTGGACGGCCGTCGTCCTCATCGCCGTCGGCTCCGCCATTGGCGGCCAGATCGGCGCCAAGGTGGGCCGGCGCCTCAGCCCCGCCTTCCTCCGTGCCTTCATCGTCGTGGTCGGCACGGCCGCCATCGTCCAGCTGCTGCTCCGCTGACACACGGAAGCCCGTCTCCCCACGGAGACGGGCTTCCGATACGTCAACGGCCCACCCGCACTACGCCGCGGACCGGTCCAGCCACTCCGGCAGGGCCGACCGGTCACCGGCCCCCATCGCCAGCAGCATCGCCTCCGCCGGCGACGGGACGAACGGCTGCCGCAGCAACGGCATCCCCGCCTGCTCCGGCGTCCTGGCCGCCTTGCGGTGGTTGTCCTCGGCGCAGGACGCCACCGTGTTCAGCCACGAATCCTGACCCCCCTGCGCCCGCGGAACCACGTGGTCGACGGTGCTCGCCCTGCGCCCGCAGTACGCGCACCGGTGTTGGTCCCGTATGAGCACACCCCTTCTGGACCACGGGGCCTGTCTTCGGAACGGCACCCGTACGTACCTGCAGAGCCTGATCACCCGGGGCACCGGAATATCGACGTCGGCACCGCGCATACGGAGGCCGGGATGCGACTGCTCGACCACGGCCTTGTCCGTCAGGATCAGCACCACCGCACGGTTGAGAGTCACCGTCGACAGCGGCTCGAAGCTCGCATTCAGTACCAGCGTGTCCCGCATCCCGCCCACCTCCCGTGTGCCGCCCGCCCCCTGGCAGGCCCGGATCAACTCTGGCTGGGCGGGCCGTGATGGACAACGCAATAAAAAATGCCCTGCCCTGATCTCTCCAAGACCAGGGCAGGGCAAACAGCGGAGAAACTTCTCAGCTCGCCGGAGCCTCGTACTCACCGACGAGCTGTGCACGGCCCAGCGTGTGGAACCGCAGATTGAAACCGACGGCCGCCGGCGACACGTCACTGTCGACACCGAGCTTCTCGCTGTCCACCGCATACACGGTGAACACGTAGCGGTGGTTCTCCCCGGCCGGCGGCGCGGCTCCGCCGAAGTCCTTCGACCCGTAGTCGTTACGGACGTGGACGGCACCGGCGGGCAGTCCGTCGGACTTCGCGCTGCCCGCACCGGCCGGCAGTTCCGTGACCGACGCCGGGATGTCGAAGAGCACCCAGTGCCAGAATCCGCTGCCCGTGGGCGCATCCGGATCGAAGCACGTCACGGCGAAGCTCTTGGTCTCCGCGGGGAAACCCTCCCACCGCAGCTGCGGCGATGTGTTCCCTTCCGCGAGCACCTGCGCGTCCGCGAGCACACCACCCGGCTCCAGGTCCTCGCTCACCACGGTGAACGAGGGGACAGCGGGATGGAAGTCGTGCGGCAGCGGCGCCCTCTTCGACTGGGTCACGTCAGCACCTCTCCTGAATCGGCTCTTCTGCTGTCGGCGGGTCTCCCCTCGACCCTAGAGCCAGTTGCGCTGTCCACCGACCTGCGCGAGCCACTGGTTGAGGTAGGCCACCCAGTCGGTGCCCTGGAAGTCGTTGTGCCCGACCTTGAACGTCCGGTACGAGTCGCTGCCCTCGCTGAAGAGCCCCGGCTTCTTGTCCATCTCCAGCACGACGTCCATCTCGCGGTCGTCCGCGACGAACGTGAGCTCGACCTGGTTCAGCCCGCGGTACTGCTGCGGCGGTACGAACTCGATCTCCTGGTAGAACGGCAGGCGCTGCCGCGTGCCGCGGATGTGACCACGCTCCATGTCGGCGCTGCGGAAACCGAAACCGAGCTGCCCGAAGGCGTCCAGGATCGCCTGCTGCGCCGGCAGCGGGTGCACGTTGATCGGGTCCAGGTCCCCGGAGTCGACCGCGCGGGCGATCTCGAGCTCGGTCGTCACACCGATGTTCATGCCGCGCAGGTGCTGTCCGCCGAACATCGTGATCGGCGTCTCCCACGGGATTTCGAGCCCGAACGGTACGACGTGGACGGCACCGGCCTTGACCTCGAAGGCCCCGCCCAGACGCAGCTTGGTGAACTCGATGTCCTGCTTCGTCTCCTGGTCCTGGCCCTCGACCTCGACCCGAGCCTGCAGGCCGACGGAGAGCGCCTCCACCTGCTGGTCCACGGACCCGCCCTGGATACGGACCTCGCCCTGCACGACCCCACCGGGGACGACGTTCAGCTCGGTCAGCTCGGTCTCCACCGAAGCGCCACCGGCACCCATGCTCGCGAGAAGCCTCTTGAAGCCCATGTTTTCTCCTTGTTGGTCCTGACCCCTACATACGCGCCACGACCGTAGCCGGTTCCCGGACGCGAGGTCCCAGTACCCTCGGACGCCATGACCGAGGGCATGGAACGCACGCCGCTGACGCGGGACTTTTTCGACCGGTCCGTACTGGAAGTCGCCCCAGACCTGCTGGGCCGCACGCTCGTCCGCACCACGGACGACGGGCCCATCGAGGTACGCCTCACCGAGGTGGAGGCGTACGCGGGGGAGATCGACCCGGGCTCGCACGCCTTCCGGGGCCGCACTCGGCGCAACCACGCCATGTTCGGCCCGCCCGGTCATGCGTACGTCTACTTCACGTACGGCATGTGGCACTGCCTCAACCTGGTGTGCGGCCCGGAGGGCATGGCGAGCGGTGTCCTGCTCCGGGCCGGCGCGATCGAGGCCGGCGCGGAATGGGCGCGCAAGCGGCGACTCTCGGCCCGCAACGACAAGGAACTGGCCAAGGGCCCGGCACGCCTGGCCACGGCACTCGGCGTGGACCGCGCGCTCAACGGCGACGACGTCGTCGCCGGCCCGTCCGCGCCGCTGTATGTACTGCACGGCACCCCGCCACCCCGCGACCAGGTGCGCAGTGGCCCGCGCACCGGGGTGGGCGGGGACGGCGCGCATCATCCCTGGCGTTTCTGGATCGACGGCGACCCGACAGTGAGTCAGTACCGGGCCCACGCCCCCCGTCGCCGGGCGACTTGACTCGTTCCCGGGAGGCCCCTAAAGTAGTCCGAGCCGCTTGAACGAATGCTGTTGTCGGAACGGTTCATCGAACCGGGTCCGTGCTTCTCGAAGCGGCCAACCACTACCTACGAGTCACCCTGGCGGGTGCGAATTCGGCATGCCGCAATTCGTCCCATCGGCTCGATTATGAGCCACCAAGGAAATCGGCTAACGTAGTGGACACGCCGAAAGGCAAAGGCCCTCCAACAGGCCGCCGGAATCAAATTCGAACCGGAAACGGAACGAAATGAGTCTGGTAAGGTTGGAACCGCCGGAAAGGGAAACCGCGAAAGCGAATTCCTTGAAAGGCGAAACCCGCTTCGACCGGGAATCGGACACGAAAGAGTCTGATAGAGTCGGAAACGCAAGAACGAAGGGAAGCGCCCGGAGGGCCCCGGT
>NZ_JBHXQO010000087.1:0-18690 GCF_042717135.1 Streptomyces sp. NPDC058620 | reverse complement strand
CCAGGAGCCAACCCACCCCCGACCAGCACGAACGACACCCCACCCCCGATGACAACTACCGCAGCACCCCAGTGACAATCACCCGCGGTGTCGCACTGAACTGGCGTGTGGGCCGGGGCCGGGCCTGTGGTCGTGTTCGCTACGTACGCCTCTCTTGTGGACCGCGAGGACTCCGCCGACGTCTCTGGCCGTCGGACTGTTCCTGGGCCGTTGGAATCGGCTCTGGCGGGCGGAGAGCGGCTGTACGGGCAGCGGATGGCTCCGTTCGACCTGGCCATTCCGGACGAGGGGCACATGACCGCGGGGGACATGGGCCGACCGTGGGCGGCGATCCACGACCAGTCCCGGATTCCGGTCGACTTCCGGCTCTACCTGACCGCGACCCCGCGGATCCTCGCCGCGCCCCGGCCGCAGCGGGGCCGGGACGGGCGGGAGGTGGTGATCGCGTCGATGGAGGACGACTCCAGCACCTACGGCACCCGGATTTTCGATCTCGGTCTGGCGGAGGCGGTGGAACGCTCGATCCTTGCGGGGTTCGAGATCGACGTGCTCGAGATCCGCGACCCTGACCCGATCCTGGGCCTGTCCGAGGACGCCCTGCGTGGCCGGCACATGGCCCTGCTCCAGGCCGCACTGCTGGAACACACGGCTCAGCAGAATCTGCACACCACCATGGTGTTCCACCAGCGGGTCGAGGAAGCCGAAGCGTTCGCCGCGCAGATGCCGGCCACCGCCGCCGAGCTGTATGCCGCCGAGGCCTCCGCGGCGGCGCTGGCCGGTGCGGAGGAGCTGCCCGCGTCGTCGATCGACGCCGAGCTGTACGAGCTGGAGGAAGGCCGTCATGTGCCTGCCGACCGGGTATGGGCGGACTGGCTGTGCGGAGACCATCCCATCGCGCACCGGCGTGCGGTGATCCACCGGTTCGCCAACGGCATCAACGCCCACAACCGGCGCGTACACCGGGCGTTCCTCTCCTCCGTACGGGCCCTCGGAGTCGGGGTCGACATCACCGGACTACGCGGAGTCGAGGCCGTGTGCATCGTCGGCTCGCGCAGCTCCCAGGTCGACGTCGTCCAGAACATCGGACGCGCCCTGCGCCCCAACCCCGACGGCACGACCAAGACCGCCCGGATCATCATCCCCGCCTTCCTCCAGCCCGGCGAGGACCCCAAGGACATGATCGCCTCGGCCAGCTACCAGCCCCTGGTCGACATCCTCCAAGCCCTGCCCTCACACTCCGAACGCATGGTCGACCAACTCGCCTCCCGCGCCCTGACACGCAGCACCGAACGCCGCCGCATCCACGTCCACCCCACCCCCGCCACCGCAGCCGGCCCGCAGAACGGAGACATGCCCGCAGAGGCCGGCGAGGAGCAGCAGGAGGTCGACCGGGCCACCTCCATCGTGGTCAACTGCACCTCCCCACGCGACGCCGCCGACATCGCCACCCTCACCCGCTGCCGCGTCATCCGGCCCGAATCCCTCGTCTGGCTCGACGGCTACCAAGCCCTGACCTGGTGGCGTACCAAGAACGGCATCACCGGCCTGCACGCCATCCCCTACGACACCGAAACCACCATCGGCGTGACGAACAACTACCCCCTCGGGCGTGTCGCAACGCCTACGGGTGACCTCCCGCGCGCGCCGCTGCCCCCTTCGGCGTCCTCGTAAGATCCGTGCACCTCACCCTCGGACGTACCTGCCGTAAGCAGGTGAGCCCGAGGGTGAGGTGCGGCTCAGACTATTGAGGAACGGGGGTCTCGCCGGATACGGCGATACCTGCCCGGTGGAAGTCGTCCACGGCCGCGCTGGTCGTGTCCGGGGCGACCCCGACGGAGTAGTCCAGGCGTACGCGTGCGCGGAAGCCGGCCTTCACGGCGTCCAGCGCCGTGGCCCGCACACAGTGGTCCGTGGCGATGCCCACGACGTCGACGTCTTCCACGCCGCGGGCGCGCAGCCAGTCCGCGAGGGAGGTTCCTTTTTCATCTGCGCCTTCGAAGCCGCTCTTGGAGGAGCTGTGGGCGCCTTTGAAGAAGACGGCGTCGACCTTCCCGCCAGCGACGGCGGGCGCGAAATGCGGGTGGAACTCGCCGCCTTCGTCCCCGGCCACGCAGTGGACGGGGAAGCTGTCCTTGAAGTCCGGGTTCTCGGAGAAGTGGCTGCCCGGGTCGATGTGGTGGTCGCGGGTGGCCACGACGTACTGGTAGTCCCGGCCCGAGGTCCGCTCCACCAGGTCGGCGATGTCGCTGGCAATCCGGGCGCCGCCCGTCACGGGAACACTGCCTCCCTCACAGAAGTCTTTCTGCACATCCACGACGATCAAGCCTCGGCTCATTGCGAGCACCTTTCAACAACGTTGGAACAACGGTCACGAACTCTGAGGAACCCCCTGGCCCGGGATGGGTAGTGCGGTACGGCCGTACAGACTCAACGACCGGGCGGGGGCTGTTACGCGACAGGGGTGTACTGAACGATGGTGCTCCGCAGGGGCCTTCGGCGAGCACCTTCAGGGCGTCCAGTTCCGTGGTGTCGGCGGTGAGTTGCCGGCAGAGTTTGGCTGCCACCCACTCCCCTGCGTACCGGCACTGGGCGCCCGCCGGCCCGGCATCCACTGGGCGGGGTCCTGATCCGACTTCTGTCGGTTCGTGCGGGTGTCACCGCGACCAGCGAGGTGGTCGCACCCTGGTCGTTCGCGTACGCCTCACGGCGCGCGGCTGTCCACGCGGAGGCCCCGGAGTCCCACCTCAGCAGCCCGCAGTCCTTGAAAGGACTGCGGGCCGTGGGCGGGTGCGGAAGCCAGAAGCGGGACAATGGTGAGGGAGAGTGCAGAGTGCGCTGAGACCGCGCAGAAGGTTCTTGATCACCTCCGCGTTCTACCGGCTGCCTCGCCACCAACAGGTGCCCAATGGCTCCTTCTCACCCGCCTGGTCGCGGACGTTCACCGCAGGAACGATTTCGCGGGACATCGAACGTGATCGGCCGCTCTACGGGCCGCACGCTGGAGCGCTCGCCCGGCAGGAACGCTGAACACACCCGGAGGCTCCTCAAACAGCCAGCCCCGCACCACCAGCCGCTTCGTCTTCGACCGCACTCCCTCCACCTTCGCGGGCACCGGCTCCAGACCCGGCGCGGCGGCGAGCTGCCGGCAGTCCATCGCCTCCCCGCCGGGACTGGCCAGGGCGGTCGTGATCCGCTGGTATTCCGGCGCAAGCACCGCCGCAGTAAGCCCGTCCCGCCACACCGGCACCACCGACCCGGGTACCGCACCCACCACCCGCGCGGGTTGCTCAGCGTCCACCGCGACCGGCGACGCCACCTCGGCGTGCGCGGTTCCGCCAGTACCTCGCCGACTGTCTCCCGGGCGATCACGAACCGCTCCCACGCGGCCTCGGCCTCCCCCAGCTCAGCCTGGAGGGGGCGGGGTGGTGTGATTCACGCCCCTGTACCAATGCGATTTGGCCCCACTTGGGTGCCGACGATCGGTTGATGTGATCAGCTGTCATCTCGGGCTGTCGATGGGCCCTTCGGGTGGTGCGGCCGTGATGGGGTGTCGCGGACGGGGCGGAAACGTTGGTGCCTGCGTGGAGCCACGTGAACTTTGGGAACGAAACACGCTGTTGGCCGAGGCGTTCTGCAGCACGGACGATCAGGTGCGTGAGGCGCAGGCGGTGATGGACGAGGCGCTGGCTAGGCGGACGAGGGCACTGGCGGCGTTTGCCGTGACTGTCGGCAGCGACGCCGCTGTAGCCGACCTAATGGGGTTGAACGAGCGCGAGGTACGTGTCGCGCGCCGTACGGTCGGCAAGGAGGATGCCCGTACCGTCGCTGAACAGTTGCTCAGCCCTCCTGCCGAAATGTCCCTCCAGCCGGCTCCGCCCGTCCCGGAACCCGGAGGAGAGCCACGCACGGAAGCTGTGGGCGCTCATGTGCCCCATCCTCGCCCGGAAGCCGTGTCGCCTGCCCCTCCGCCTGTCGTGGAGAGGGGGGCTTCGGGTGCCGCGGTGACCTGGACGGCCGGGATGGACTCCGTATTGCAGTGGAGCTGGCAGTCCGGCCTGGACCTTCAGGCCGTTGCGGAAGAACTCGGCCTGCACTCCCAGGATCTGCTCCTACGAGCACAGATGCTTGCGGCTGAAGGGCGACTGACGCCGAAGGCCCCGGCGTACGACGCGAGCCAGTCCGGCCGCCACCGCCGGCACGACTCCATGCAGTACAACCCCGTCCCGGACAGCCCAGAAACCCTCTACCACTCGCCAAGCCTCTACGTCTGAACCGCCGCCAATCATTCTGTAGACCCGCATCCCACTTCGAACGAGTGATTTGCTGGCCTGCGGGGTGGGGGGTGGGGGGTGGGATGGCACGGTAGTTCGGGAGCCTCGGTCAGTTCTCCGTCAGCGTGCCCCCGACAGGTGCGTGGAGACTGCCGACCCGGCTCGTCTCAGGGACCGCCCAGTGTCCGCGGCGCCTGGACGAGAACGGGCGATGGTCCGGACGGCACCGGGACTTGGCGGCCGGGCCCGGAAGGGCCGCCGAAGCCTGCGACACAGCCACCACCACCGGGCGACGCAACCGCAAGGTGCTTATCAACACGGCCGACAAGCTCCACTTCGAGGAGTACGAAACCGCCCGCCGCGGCGCGACAGTCCCCCCGATCGGGGAGCCGGACCCATACGCCGGCCCCTACACCCCGCCGCCACCCCGACCCGAACCCGCCACCGTCATCCGCACCGTCAGCGGCCACGACCTCCCAGTCGGCGAAGTCGTGGCCGAAGCCGACATGCCGGAGGTGACCACCGAGGACCTCGAAGACGGCTGGCGGCGCTTCACCTACGAACGGCGCGCCTACACCGCCGCCGTCCTGCCTCCCTACCTCACACGCACGCACCCCAGGGCCATGCTGACCGTCGCCATCTTCGACACAGGACAACCACCTGGTCGGCCGCGCCTTCGGCCGACCCCACGAGTCCGTCATCATCTGGGCCGACGCCCACCCCGGTACGCCCCACCCGCTCATCGCCGACTGGCTCGGCAATGAGCCGTGGCCGGAGTACACCGACGCCGAACTCGCCCACCTCACCGCAGGACCGCCGCCCGACCCCGACGCTGCCGCTGAGCGGACAGACCTGCCGCCAGCCGCCGCACCGGAACGACAGGCCACCGAGCAGGCCGCCAACCGTCCAGCAGCGGTCCCCGAGGAGCAGCCTCCGACTGACACCGAACCCACCATCGAGCAAGCGCCTGCCACCAGCACCCAGCCCAACGGGCCACAGGCCGCTGCCGAAGAGGGCACCGCCGAGAAGCCCGCCATCGAGGGCGACTCCGCGAACGGCCCCGAGCCAGAGGAGTACGACATGACGGCGTTGGCTGACACCACCAGCCTCGATGCGCCAAAGTTCGAGGACCCGCGCCGGAGCCCGAGCGCCGGAGGGGGCTGGTTCTCCCGCCTCACCGCAGACGACCTGACCCCCGACGTCACCCCGCTGGTCGCGAGCCCGGCCCAGGCAGCTCACGAAGCCGCCATCTACTTCTGCGCACTCACGGGCACCGCCTACGGAACCCCGATTCCCGACGCGCAACCGGACGGACCGCTGTCCCGAGCCGACATCGTGCGGGCCACCATCCGCGACGCCGCCGGCGTGCACCACGACCGGATCGCCACCGCGCCGTTCCGGAGCCGGCGGCCCTGCGCCGTGTCGCGCGGTGCGGGCCCGGTTCGTCCCTGCTCAGCGGCGAACCGGGCTGCTGGTCACCAGCACGAGTGGAGTGGGGCTCAGGTCCGGGAGGGGGGCGGCAGAAGCATCTGCTGGAGTTCGGCAGTGCACATCATGTAGCCGTCGGGCGTCGGTAGGTTCTTGAGGTAGTGGTCAAGGTCCGATGCCAGCGAGAAGACCCGTACCGGGGTGCCTGCGGCGCGGGCGGACTCCACGACCCTGCGCACACCGTCCAGGACAGCCGGGTGACGGGTGCGGTAGGAGTCTGCGACCAAGTGGTTGCCCCGGTCCGCGGCGAGATAGAACTGCACCAAGTCCTTGATGCCGACGAACAGTTCACTGACGCCGGCGGCACACATCGCCGAGGTGGCGTGGACGGCGGAGGGCGTCTCGATGAACGCGGACAGGGGAGCGCCGTCGGGTAAGTTGAGATGGGCTCTGAGCTGGGCGAACTCCGTCTCGTCGCTGACGAACGGCACCGAGAGCTGCACGCGGTCGGCGTCGTCGCCAAGGCGCTTGCGCAGGGTTGCCAGCACAGCGTGCAGGGCGTCGCGGTAGGCGACAGAGCCGAGCAGCCAGCGTGCGCCGTGCATGCCCATCTCCGGATTGGGCTCGACCGCGACGGGGGCGGTCTCTGTGACGTCGGCCGCGTGGTCCGAGCGCAGATCAAGCATGCGCAGGACCAGCCGCTGGCCGGGCAGGAGCGCCTCGACGAAGCCGCAGAGCCGCTCTCCGATGGCCTGTCCGTAGGCGGTGATATCGGCGGGTCCGCCGGCCATGGCGTCGAGCGGGCTCAGGCCCAGGGCGAGGCAGAGAAACTCCTCGCGGATGAAGAAGGACTCGACGCGTGCGGCGTTCGGTCCGGAGGAGTTGATGGTGGTGATGTCCTGCAGGTCCGCGATCACCGCGCACGCCGAGCCGAGGTCATCCAGTGTGGGACTGTCGGCCTCGGGCTCTGGGGGCGTCTCCGGTCCGACAACGATCGACGAGCTTTCCAGGTACAGCGTCACTTCGCCGACCAGGTCGGCGAGGTCCGCCTCGTCGACGCGGAGCACGGGTATCCCTCTGCCTCGGCACAGGGACTGCATGTGGCCGGTGAGTCCACCGGAGCCGCACACCACCGCGCGCGCGGCCACGATGGCGTCATACAGCCCGGCTTCGAGAGAAGGGGCGACGAGGATGGTTCCCTCGCGTGGACTCCTTGTCCGGTTACAGGTGCCCTGCAGCACGCTTTCGGTGCCGCCGGCCAGAAGAATTCCCAGAATCCGTCGCCCGTTCCCGTTCAACTAGCCCTCCGGATTTTCGGCGTTCCCTATCCCCAGTTGTCGACGTAGCTGCCGTGGCGTCACGGAGACGTCGTTGAGCCGTTCGACGGCCACCCGGTTGACGGCCGCCCTCATCAGGCGGTCGTGCCGGGAGATGTCCGCCGGAAGTGTCGGGAGACCGCCCAGGGATCGGATGCTCGCGTTCAGGCGGGAGTCGAGTGCCTCTCTTTCCCTTCGCTCACGCGTGGCCAGCCTCCGCACTTCCAGTAACACAGACTCCTCCAGCGCCGCCCGGTCCGCTTCCTCCGGGTTGCTGACATAGCTGTGGTAGCGGGGATGCTGGGCCGCGATGTCGTTCAAGCCGTCCAGCCGCAGTTCAAGCTGCTCGATCACGTGCGCGGCGACGGAGACCGAGTGGTTCTTGATGGCGGCGAGGTTGAACGCGAACGCGCCGGTTCGACCGTGCCGGACGATCTCGTCCCCCTCCCGCAGCACGCCGACCGTGGAGACGGGGCCGGCCGGCTGGCCGTCGGCGTCCAGCAGCGTTCCGCATTCATCGACCTCCAGGCCGCGCCCGGTGCGTGCGTGAGGGACCGCGACGCCCTTCCGGAGGAGGTTTCGCCAGAGTGGCTGTCCGACCTTCTCGTAGTCGAACTCCCTGCCGAAATTGGATACCACCAGGTCGGCTTCGACGCTGTGTCGCTCGTGTTGCGCGGCGACCGAGACCAGCAGCCGCCCCGACTGGGCGGGCGTGATCGCTTGCACCCTTCCGACGACCAGTTCCACCCGTCCGTCCTGGGGGTGCATCGCGCGCTCGATGACCGCCATCGTGTACTCCACCGCACCGACGCGCAGGGCGGCGATGGTGGTGGCGAACTCGTCCAGCAGACATCGCAGCTCGTCCGTCGGGATGCGTTCGATGACCTCGGGGAGGTACGGCTCCCACGCTTTGGCGATCCGCTCGGAGACGATCACGGAGGCGATGTCGGGGTGTTGTTCCCGGACCGTCGAGCAGGCCGTTTGCCATGCGGCCCTGACCCGGGCGAGGAATTCCTCGCGGTTGCGGTAGGGCTCGAGCAGAGTGTCGGGGCGGGGCAGCCACAGCACGCCGTGTTCGTGGGTGCCGGGGTAGGTGCGGAAGATCGTCCCGGACTTTGAGATGAGGTGGATGCGCCCGGTGTGGCCGTTACGCAGCAGCAGGCCCGCCGAGTCGTAGGCACTCAGCACCGATCCGACGATGGCCACGGTCGCGTCGGGCGGCAGCTGGGAGAGTTTGCGGATTCCGGTCGCGGAGTACGGGTTCCGCACGAAGGAGGGGTGCCCGGCGGCCTCAGCCGCGAAGGGTGGCTCCTTGAGTTCGAGCCCAGTGGCAAGGACGACGTGGTCCGCTTGGAGCACCTGTGTGTCCGCCACGGGTCCTGGGCGCAGACCTTCGATTCCGTAGGCAGCGAGGCCGCCGAGCGTCACCTCGAAGCCCCGGTCGCACGCCTGCATGTCGAGCGCCTCGCCGTCCGCTTCGACGAGGACGACGCCGGGGCAGGACTCTCTTCTGGCCTCGGCCAGCCGGTCGTCGAGGTAGTCCTGGAAGAGGCGGCGGGGGGCCGGGCCCTGTTCGGTGAACTTCTGGGCGGCCCAGCGCTGCGGCCAGTCCCGGCGGTCGGCCTCCTGGTTGGCCCAGTGGATGAAGTCGAGGACGTCCTCCCGGAACACGGACATCCGGCCGGCCTGGATGTTGAAGACGTGGTCCCAGGGGTTGCCGTCGCGGTGGTAGGCGACACCTGCAGAGCGGTAGTCGGGGTGCCGCTCCAGCAGGACGATCTCCAGAGGTCTTCGCGCGAAGTGGAGTAGCCGGATCGCCGTTGCGGTGCCGGCCAGGCCTGCCCCTACGACGAGAACTCTGGGACGCACGCCCGTTCGACTCATGAAGAAGCCTCCCCGCTGGACCAGGGGCGCCCGGTCGTGCAGTCCACCACCGGCGCCGCGTACTGACTGGAAATCGCCTGACTGGAAGTCAACTTTCCTGTCCGGTATGGCATTTGGGCGTGCACGGATGCCGGGACAGAGGGCTACCACGATTGTGGCGCAGACGATACCCGAACCTGTGGGGCGCTGAGGTCTCGATGGGCGACCGCGGGGCTGGTCTCTCTGCCGGCTCCGGAGCTGCGCGGCCCCGGAGCCGGACGGGAGCGGACGAGTGGGATCAGTCGTCGATGTCCGGGGCGGCGGGGATGTCGAATTCCGTGCGGACGTAGTGGTTGAAGTAGTTGGTGTAGAGGTTCAGTGCCACATGGACGAACAACTCGGTCAGCTCGGTGTCCGTCCAGCCCTGGGCCACGGCCTCGTCCCACGCCGCGTCGGATGCCTCACCGATCTCGCCGGCGATCTCCCTCGCGACCTGGACCAGGGCGGCGAGCTTCACATCGTCGCCCCCCTCTCCGCGGCGGATCGCCACGGTCTCTTCCACCGTGAAGCCCGCCACCTTCGCCGACACCGTGTGCGCCGACTGGCAGTACGCGCACGCATCGACTGCGCCCACGGCCAGGGCTATCGCCTCGCGCGTGCGGGCGTCGAAGGTGCCATGCTCGGCGATAGCCCCGGTGATGGCTGCGTATGCCTCCAGGACTACGGGGGAATGGGCCATCCCTCCGTGGATGTTGAGCACCCTCCCGTATCGCTTCTCCAGGCGGCGCAGAATCTCTCCGCCGGCTGCGGGCGCGCTGTCGATGGTGTGGACGGGAATCCGCCGCATGCGAATGCCTCCTCGTAGTGGTGGGAGTTCCTCGTCCTCGCAGTCTGCCGAAGCTGCGAATCGGGTGGGTCGTCTTCGGCGTCCTCCGGACCGTTCTTGGCATGTCGCCTTCGACGGGTCCCGGCTCCGGGCGATAGCGGGTGCCAAGCGCACCAGGACGGAAGCTCGGCGGTGATCTCGTCGGTGTGCCCGCCCCGGTGCAGGTCGGCGATCCGTCGCATGGCCAGTCCGGGCAGACAGGCAGCCTGGCGGCCCGCGTCCCGGGCCACGGCCAGCGGGAGAGCGCCGATCGAGGCGGGGTGGTCCACGATCACCAGGACGGTTCCGAACTTGACGGTCGGCTGGTCGGACACGGTCCGCAGCTTCGGCTCGCCGCTGGGCAGCTGTTCGTCGAGAACCTTCTTGCCGGGCGAGGTCCACTTTCGGGCTGGAGCCTGCGTAGGCGCGGTACCTGGTGCGGGGAGCCGGTACCAGACGTGGAGGCCGCCGCCCGCACCCGCGCATCGCCGCCACCTGGCGCCGGCGACAGGAACTGGTGCACGCATTCGCCTGCCTTCAGGAAGTTGAGTCCCTTCAGTCCCTGACCGCCCCTCCGGGCCCTCACAAGGCTCTCTGCGGCCGTATTACGCGCCTCTGGGCGCCCTCCTGCTCCGGGAAGAGCGTTGAGCTCCTTGAAGGCCAGCCCGGCCCCACGCGGGAAATCCCTCGATTCCGCATAAATGGAGATGCCCCGACCCGAGCGGGAATCGACGATGTCTCAGACCCCTATCCACCGTCCGCTCACGCCCAGGAGGCAGACCTTGCAGGCTCCAGAACCGAAGGACAGTCAGGGCCCGGAACAGCCGGAGGACGAGCGGATCGTCTTGGACGTCTGGCTGGCGAACTACCCCTTTCCCACCTACGACGGCCGTGAATTTCTCGCTCCGTTGCGCGAGCGTGCCGCCGAGTTCGAGCGTGCCCATCCCGGATATCGCATCGACATCACCGGCCATGACTTCTGGACCATGCCGGACATGGTGGCCCAGGCTGTGAGCGAGGGCCGTGCCCCGCACGTCGCGGGGTACTACGCAACCGACAGCCAGCTGGCGCGCGATGCCCGGCGGGCGGACGGGACGCCTCTGTTCACCTCGGTCGGGGCAGCGCTGGCGGGGCGTACCGAGATACTCGGCGAGCCCGTGGTGGTGGGGGACCTCGACGCGACGGTCCGGGACTCCTACTCCTTCGGAGGGGAACTGGTCTCGCTTCCTCTCACGGTGACCACCATGCTCTGTTACGCCAACACCAAGCTTCTGGAGCGGGCCGGGGTCACAGAACTTCCCAGGACATGGGAGGAGGTCGTGGAAGCCTGCGAGGCCCTGGCCGGACTCGAAGGCCACACCGGACACGGCATCACCTGGCCGAACGACGGCTGGGTGTTCCAGCAGGCGATCGCACTGCAGAACGGGTTGCTGGCGGACCGGGACAACGGCCGCTCAGGGCCCGCCCGTACCGTCGACGTCGCATCCCAGCAGATGCTCGACTGGGTCCGCTGGTGGACCCTTCTCCAGGAAAAGGGGCACTACCTCTACACCGGTGGCCCGTCGGACTGGGGCGGCACCTTCGAGGCCTTCGTCCAGCAGCGGGTCGCATTCACCTTCGACTCCTCCAAGGCGGCCCGGGAACTCATCCAAGCCGGGGCGCAGTCGGGCTTCGAGGTCGCGGTGTTCCCGCTGCCCAGGAACGCGAAATCCCCCTACGCCGGTCAGCCCGTCTCGGGCGACT
Source organism: Streptomyces sp. NPDC058620 (assembly GCF_042717135.1). Classification (NCBI taxonomy): domain Bacteria; kingdom Bacillati; phylum Actinomycetota; class Actinomycetes; order Kitasatosporales; family Streptomycetaceae; genus Streptomyces; species Streptomyces sp. NPDC058620. The sequence continues at coordinate 7,204 of NZ_JBHXQO010000087.1, read as the reverse complement.
CGCTGTGGCTCGCCCATGGGCTCGACAAGGCGACGGAGGACGGGGCGCTCGCGTTGATGCAGTACTTGATCAGCCCGGCCAACGCCGCGGACTGGCACCGCACCAACGGCTTTGTGCCGGTGACCGGGGCAGCCCTGGACCGGCTGGAGAAGTCGGGGTGGTTCGAGCGGCGCCCGCAGCAGCGAGTGGCTGGGGAGCAGTTGAAGGGCTCCGATCGCTCACCGGCAGCGCTCGGTGCGCTCCTCGGCGACTTCGCGGGCATCAACGAGATCATCACCGGGGCGATGGACGATGTCCTGCGCAACGGAGCGGATCCGGTCAATGCCTTCGGTGAGGCCGCCGTGAAGGCTCAGCAGCTGCTCGACGCCTACAGCGCCCGCGCGCAGGCCGCAGTGGCCTCCGCAGTCTGAGGACCGCGAAGTGCACCGCGCGGGAGGAACCCCGGCCGCCGGACCCCGCGAACGGGGCTGAGCGGCCGAGGTTCCTCCCACTTCTCCCGGGGCGGCTCGGAGAAGACCCGGGGTCAGCCCGCCGCCGCTTCCAGATGCCGGCGCAGGTACTCGCCGGTGAGCGAGGAATCCGCGGCGAGCAGTTCCTTCGGGGTGCCGGTGAACACGATCTCACCGCCGTCCCGGCCCCCGTCCGGGCCGAGATCGATGATCCAGTCGGCCTGCTGCACCACGTCGAGGTTGTGCTCGATGACCACGACCGTGTTGCCGGCCTCGACGAGCCCGTCCAGCAGTGCCACCAGCGTGTCCACGTCCGCCATGTGCAGGCCGGTGGTGGGCTCGTCCAGCACGTACACGGTGCCGGTGCGGTGCAGCTGGTCGGCGAGCTTGATGCGCTGCAACTCGCCGCCGGAGAGGCTGGAGAGCGGCTGGCCCAGGCTGAGGTATCCGAGGCCGACGTCGACGAGCGCGCGCAACTTGGGCAGCATCGTCTTCTCCGTGAAGAACTCGACCGCCTCGTCGGCGGGCAGCTCCAGGACGTCCGCGACGGACTTGCCGCGCAGCTTGTGCTCAAGGACCTCGGGCTTGAACCTGCGTCCCTCGCAGACGCCGCAGTGCGTGGTCACCGGGTCCATGAAGGCGAGCTCGGTGATGATGACCCCGCGCCCCTGGCACTCGTCGCAGGAGCCCTTGGAGTTGAAGCTGAACAGGGAGGCGTTCGCGCCGGTCTCCTTGGCGAACAGCTTGCGCAGCGGGTCCATGAGTCCGAGGTAGGACACCGGCGTGGAGCGGGAGGAGGCCGCGATCGCGGACTGGTCGACGAAGACGGCGTCGGGGTGGGTCCGCATGAAGACGCCGGCGATCAGGCTGCTCTTGCCGGAACCTGCCACGCCGGTCACCGCGGTCAGCACGCCGGTGGGTACGGTGACGGAGACCTGCTTCAGGTTGTGCAGGTCGGCGTTCTCGACGGTCAGTTCCCCGGTGGGCTTCCGTACGTCGTCCTTGACACGCGCCCCGCGCCGCAGCCCCTCGCCGGTCCGGGTCTCGGCCTTCCGCAGCTCGGCGAAGGACCCCTCGAACACGATCTCGCCCCCGTGCACCCCGGCGCCCGGGCCTACGTCAACGATGTGATCGGCGATCTCGATGACGTCCGGGTCGTGCTCCACGACCAGCACGGTGTTTCCCTTGTCACGCAGCGCACGCAGCAGTTCGTTGAGCCGCCCCACGTCGCGCGGGTGAAGGCCGATGCTGGGCTCGTCGAAGATGTACGTCAGTCCTGTCAGGCCGCTGCCGAGGTGGCGGACCATTTTCAGCCGCTGCCCCTCTCCCCCGGAGAGGTCGGCCGTGGGCCGGTCCAGGGTCAGATAGCCGAGCCCGATGGACACGATCCGCAGCAGTGCCGTGCGCGCGGCAGCGGCGAGCGGGGCCGCGGCAGGCTCCTCGATACCGGCGAGTTCTTCGGTGAGGTCACGTACCTCCATGCCCGAGTAGTCGGCGATGTTCTTCCCGCCGATCCGGATGTCGAGGGCGGCGGCGTTGAGCCGCGCTCCCCGGCACGACGGGCAGACGCCGTCCGTGACGAAGCGCTCGATGACCTCGCGTTTGCGGTCGCTCAGCGCGCTGAGGTCGCGCTTGAGGTTGAGCCGCTCGAACCGGTCGGCCAGACCTTCGTAGTTCGTCTGGAACTCGGTGCTCTTGGTCTTCAGCGTGACCTTGCCGCCGGTGCCGCGCAGCAGCGTGTCCAGCTCGTCCGCGCTGTAGTCGGCGATCGGCTTGGCCGAGTCCAGTCGGCCGGACTTCGCCCAGATCTGCCAGTCGGGGCTGCCCACCTTGTACTCGGGGAAGAGGACCGCCCCGTCGTCCAGGGACTTCGACCGGTCCAGCATCTTGTCCAGATCGAGGGCGATGCTCTGGCCGAGTCCGTCACAGTCGGGGCACATGCCCTGGGGATCGTTGAACGAGAACGAGGAGACGGTGGCCGACCCCGGCTCCTTGCCCTTCGCCGTGCCGAACCGGGCGAACAGTGCCCGGATCATGGGCTGGATGTCGGTCATGGTGCCGACGGTGGAGCGGGCGTTGCCTCCTACCGGCTTCTGGTCGACGATCACCGGAGTGGTGAGGTTCTCGATCGCCTCGGCCTGCGGTCGTTCGTACTTGGGGAGCTGGTTGCGGATGTACCAGCTGAAGGTGGAGTTGAGCTGCCGCTGCGCCTCCACGGCCACGGTGTCGAAGACGATCGACGACTTGCCCGAGCCGGAGACCCCCGTGAAGACCGTGATCCGGTCGCGGGGGATCGTCAGTGAGACATCCTTGAGGTTGTGGATCCGCGCGCCTGCGATACGGATGCCGTCTCCCTGACCGGATGCAGTGTCCGCGCCGGGGGTGGGGTCGGTGACGCTCACAGAGTTCTCCTCTTGGTTCCGTACGTGGTTACCGTTCCGCCGGCGAGCCGGCGGAACGGTAACCACTTAGCCTGCACTCAGGGGGCGTCCGTGGTCTTCTCCTGACGTGCTGAGTTGGCCGTGGAGCCGCCCGCGAGGACAGATTCGGTGTTCCAGCCGGTCAGCCGCTCCTCGCGTTCCTCCTCCTCGGGCTCGAAGGCGATGTGGCTGCTCGTCCAGCGCAGCAGAGGAGGCGCGGTCACCGAGGTGACGAGTGCGATCAGCACGATGATGGTGAATGTGGCGGTGTTCAGTACGCCGATGCGCAGTCCGGCCAGGGCTATGACGACCTCGATCATTCCGCGTGAGTTCATGCCGGCCCCGAGCGCGAGCCCCTCGTACCGGCTCATCCCGCCGCTGCGAGCAGCGATGTAGGCTCCGGCGAACTTGCCGAGCGAGGCCACGAACAGGATGGCGATGCCGGTGAGCAGAACCGATGTCTCCGCGAGCGCCGTCAGGTCCATGCGCAGCCCCACGCTGCCCAGGAACACCGGGGCGAACACCGCCATGACCAGGGTGCGCAGCGGTGCGAGCCGTTTGGGGTCGATGTGCCGCAGCAGGGTCGCTCCGGCGACGAACGCCCCGAACAACGCCTCCATCCCGGCCGCAGCGGTCAGCGCCCCGTACAGGACGACGGCGGCCACTCCGACAGTGATGACCGAGACGGGGATCCGGTTGCCGCCGGTACGCGACAGCCGCCTGCCCAGCGGACCGCCCACCGCGCAGGCCGCGGCGACGAACACGGCGGTCCAGGCCATGGTGGTCAGGATCACGGGCCCGCCGGCCGCCCCGCTGGCCATGGCCGTCACCAGGGCGAGCAGCAGCCAGCCCACCGCGTCGTCGAAAACGGCCGCCGCGATGAGCAGCTGGCCGATGTTGCGGTGTGTCATGTTCAGGTCTGCGAGCGTCTTGGCGATCACCGGAAGTGCGGTGACGCACATGGCGACTCCGAGGAACAGGGCGAAGACGCCCCGCTCTCCGGAGTCCGTCAGCAGCGAAGCCGGCACCAGATATCCGGTGGCAATCCCCAGCCCGAGGGGTATCAGGAGACCGGCCAGACTCACCCGGGCGGCCAGTCCGCCGCGCCGCCGCAGGATCCGGGTGTCGAACTGGGCCCCGGTGATGGCCACCAGCAGCAGGATCCCGAACTGGCAGAAGGCGTCGAGCAGGTGCGCCTGGGAGATGTCCGCGGGGAAGAGCCGGTCGGAGAGGCCCGGCAGGACCTGGCCGAACACGGTCGGACCAAGCAGCACCCCCGCGGACAGCTCGCCGACCAGGGGCGGCAGGCCGACGCGTGCGGCCAGCCACCCCAGGCCGTAGGCGCAGACGAGGAGTATGCCGACCTGGAGCAGGAAGACGGTCAGAGGCTCCCCGCCCAGCGGCGCAGTGGCGGCCAGGGCCGCCCCCCCGTCAGGGCTGAGCATAGGTGACCCAGCCCAGACCATCCGTTGACGCGGCCAGGCCTCCCTGCCTGACCGGCCGCTCCGCCCCCGCGTCGTCGCCGAGCAGGGCGCGGGCCTGGAGGGTGGCGCCCTGCTCCATGAGCCGGCCCACCACCTTGCCGGGCAAGGCGCCGTGCGGCTGCTCGGCGTCGCCCGCGGAGGTGTGCACCATGCCGGCCATCTCGTTCGAGGCCTCGGAGAACCGCTGCTTGGCTCGCGCCGTGTCCGCGAACTCGTCGGAGGAGACCCCGCCGATGAGTTCGACGAACGACTCCAGATCGGAATCGGCGGTGTTGGAGATCTTCCTGGCCTGCCAGAAGTAGGAGTCCTCGGAGTGGTGCATGTCGTAGAAGCCGACGAGGAACTCGTAGAACCGGCCGTACTCCAGCCGGTAGCGGGCCTCGAACTCCTCGAACGCGCTGGTCTCGTCGACCGTTCCGTCCAGGCAGGAGTTGAGCGAGCGGGCGGCGAGCAGGCCGCTATAGGTGGCGAGGTGCACCCCGGAGGAGAACACCGGGTCCACGAAGCAGGCGGCGTCCCCGATCAGGGCCATGCCCGGCGCCCAGAACTTCGTGTTGCTGTACGACCAGTCCTTGCGGACCCGCAGCTCGCCGTAGGGGCCCTCGGTGACCCTGGTGGCGTCGGAGAGCTTCTCCTCGATCAGCGGGCACGCCGCGATGAACGACGCCATGGCCTTCTCGGGGTCGCCCTGCACCAGGTTGGCCGAGTCCCGGTTCACCACCGCGCCGACGCTGGTCAGGTCGGGTGTGAGTGGGATGTACCAGAACCAGCCGTGCTCGAAGGCACAGGTGAAGATGTTCCCGTCGTTCGGCTTGGGCAGCCGCTTGCCGCCGTTGTAGTAGCCGAACAGGGCCAGGTTACGGAAGAAGGGCGAATACTCGCGCTTGGCACCCGACTTCTTGTACAGCCCGCCGGTGTTTCCGGAGGCGTCGACGACGTAGCGACTGTGCACCTCGTGCTCGCGGCCTTCGGCGTCCCGGTAGCGCACCCCCCGTACCCGGCCGTCCTCGGCCTTGAGCACGTCGAGGACGTCGCTGTTCTCCCGTACCTCCACCCCGTGCTTGCGGGCGTTGTCGAGAAGGATCTTGTCGAACTTCATGCGCTCGACCTGGTAGGCGTACCCCGTCGGGCCGGCCATCCGGCGAGAGACCGCGAAGTCGAACGTCCACGGTTCGGGGCTCGCGCCCCACTTGAACGTCCCGCCGTGCTTGATGGTGAAGGCGGCCTTCTTCAGCTCCTCGCCGACTCCGAGCAGGTGCGCGATGCCATGGACGGTCGCGGGCAGAAGGGACTCGCCGATCTGGTAGCGGGGGAAGGTCTCCTTCTCCAGCTGGAGCACCCGGTGGCCCCTCTTACGGACCAGCGTGGACACGGTCGAGCCCGCCGGCCCGCCGCCCACCACGATGACGTCGTACTGCGCTGCCACGTCCACCGAGTCTCCTTTTTCCGCCGTCAGGAAGTGGTCACCCCACTTTCACTGGAATCCTCCTGGCGGCCGAGGCGTCCGCGCATCTCCGGGATTGCGAGGTCGTGGGCATTCTGCGAGAAGCGCCGTTCGTGCGGTGCGGTCTACAGTGACGTGGAATTTCCGTGATTGCGCTGAAGGGCGGAACGGAATGAAGGCACTTGTACTCTCGGGCGGTTCGGGGACCCGTCTGCGCCCGATCAGTTACGCCATGCCGAAGCAGCTTGTTCCGATCGCCGGGAAGCCGGTCCTCGAATACGTTCTGGAGAATATTCGCGATCTCGATATCAAAGAGGTCGGGATTATCGTCGGTGACTGGGCTCAAGAAATCATCGAGGCGATCGGGGACGGCAGCCGTTTCGGCCTGCGGCTCACTTACATTCACCAGGAGCAGCCTCTGGGCATCGCGCACTGCGTGCGACTGGCGCGCGAATACCTCGGGGACGACGACTTCGTCCTGTACCTGGGCGACATCATGCTCGACGGGGACCTGACCGCGCACGCCCGGGAGTTCGCCGAGAGCCGCCCCGCCGCGCGGATCATCGTCCGCCAGGTGCCCGATCCCCGGGCCTTCGGCGTGATCGAGTTGGACGCCGCGGGGCAGGTGCTGAGTCTGGCGGAGAAGCCCGGTGAACCACGCAGCGATCTGGCGGCGATCGGTGTGTACTTCTTCACCTCGGAGGTGCACCGTGCGGTCGACGCGATCGCGCCGAGCGCACGCGGGGAACTGGAGATCACCGACGCGGTCCAGTGGCTCCTGGAGCACGGGTCACGGGTCGAGGCGGGGCGCTTCACCGACTACTGGAGGGACACCGGCCGTGCCGAGGACGTCCTGGAGTGCAACCGGCGGATGCTCGGCCGGCTCGCGCCCCGGGTGTCCGGCGAGGTCGGGCCCGACAGCGAGCTGGTGGGCACTGTGGTGATCGAGGAGGGTGCCCGGGTGACGCGTTCGCGGATCGTGGGGCCTACGGTGATCGGCGCGGGAACGGTCGTCGAGGACAGCCAGATCGGGCCGTACGCCTCCGTCGGGCCGCGCTGCACGGTGCGGTCCTCCAGGCTCTCGGACTCCATCGTCCTGGACGACGCCTCGATCCTCGCGGTCACCGGATTGCACGGCTCGCTGATCGGGAGGGGTGCCAGTGTGACGCCCGGTGCCCGGGGCGAGGAGTGCCACCGGCTGGTCGTCGGCGACCACGTCCAGATCGAGATCGCGGCCTGACGCCCGTAGCCGGGACACAGGGGAGGCCCGGTACGGGCGTCCGGCCGCAGGGAGGTGTCGTGGGGGGGGCGCGGGCCCGGGGGGGCCGCGGCCCCGCCGGGGGGGGTTAAAAAAAAAAAACCCCCCCCACAGGGAAAAAAACAGAGAAGGTGAGGAGGTGGGGTTAT
>NZ_JBHXQO010000086.1:0-19870 GCF_042717135.1 Streptomyces sp. NPDC058620 | reverse complement strand
CCCCTGCACTTTGTGTACAGGGGCCCCTCACTCGTGCTGCGGCGTGGCTCCCGGGTTACGGCCTGCGGGCCGAGGTCACCCGGTACACGTCGTAGACGCCCTCCACGCCCCGCACGGCCTTCAGCACATGTCCGAGGTGCTTCGGGTCGCCCATCTCGAAGGTGAAGCGTGAGGTGGCCACCCGGTCCCTGGACGTCTGAACGGCCGCCGACAGGATGTTGACGTGCTGGTCGGACAGGACGCGGGTGACGTCGGAGAGCAGGCGGGACCGGTCCAGGGCCTCGACCTGGATGGCGACCAGGAAGACCGAGGACTGGGTGGGGGCCCACTCGACCTCGAGGATGCGCTCCGGCTGCTGGGACAGCGAGTCGACGTTGACGCAGTCGGCACGGTGCACCGAGACGCCGCTGCCGCGGGTGACGAAGCCGATGATCGGGTCGCCCGGTACGGGGGTGCAGCAGCGGGCCAGCTTGACCCAGACGTCCTCGACGCCCTTGACGACCACGCCGGGATCGGCGTTGGCGCGGCGCTTGCTGCGACCGCGCGAGGGCGGGGCGCTCTCGGCCAGGTCCTCGTTGGCCGCGTCCTCGCCGCCGAGCGCCTGGACGAGCTTCTGCACGACGCCAGCGGCGGCGACATGGCCCTCGCCGATCGCCGCGTACAGCGAGGAGATGTCGGGGTAGCGCATCTCGTGGGCGAGCGTGACCAGCGAGTCGCCGGTCAGAATCCGCTGGATCGGCAGATTCTGCTTGCGCATGGCGCGCGCGATGGAGTCCTTGCCCTGCTCGATCGCCTCGTCGCGGCGCTCCTTGGAGAACCAGGCGCGGATCTTGTTGCGGGCGCGGGGCGACTTGACGAAGCCGAGCCAGTCCCGGGAGGGCCCGGCGCCGGCCGCCTTGGAGGTGAAGACCTCGACGAGGTCGCCGTTGTCCAGCGTCGATTCGAGCGGTACGAGACGGCCGTTGACCCGTGCCCCTATCGTCCGGTGGCCGACCTCCGTGTGGACCGCGTACGCGAAGTCGACGGGGGTGGCGCCGGCGGGGAGCGCTATGACGTCGCCCTTGGGCGTGAAGACGAAGACCTCGTTGCGGGAGAGGTCGAAGCGCAGGGACTCCAGGAACTCGCTGGGGTCCTCGGTCTCCTTCTGCCAGTCCAGGAGCTGGCGCAGCCACGCCATGTCGTTGACGGAGTCCTGGCCGCGGCCGGTGCTCCTGGGCACGTCGGTACGGACCTTGGAGGCACCCGCGGAGGGCTCCTGCTTGTACTTCCAGTGCGCGGCGATGCCGTACTCGGCGCGGCGGTGCATGTCGAACGTACGGATCTGGAGTTCGACGGGCTTGCCGCTGGGGCCGATCACCGTGGTGTGCAGTGACTGGTACATGTTGAACTTCGGCATCGCGATGTAGTCCTTGAACCGGCCGGGGACCGGATTCCATCGCGCGTGAACGGTGCCGAGCGCCGCGTAACAGTCGCGGACCGTGTCGACAAGTACACGAATCCCCACCAGGTCGTAGATCTCGGCGAAGTCCCGGCCTCGCACGATCATCTTCTGGTAGACGCTGTAATAGTGCTTCGGCCGTCCCGTGACGGTGGCCTTGATGCGGGCGGCGCGCAGGTCGGACTGGACCTCGTCGGTCACTATGGCGAGGTATTCGTCGCGCTTGGGGGCCCGCTCCGCGACGAGGCGGACGATCTCGTCGTACATCTTGGGGTAGAGGATCGCGAAGGCGAGGTCCTCCAGCTCCCACTTGATGGTGTTCATGCCCAGGCGGTGAGCCAGGGGCGCGTAGATCTCAAGGGTCTCGCGGGCCTTCTTCTCCTGCTTCTCCCGCTTGAGATAGCGCATGGTGCGCATGTTGTGCAGGCGGTCGGCGAGCTTGATGACGAGGACCCGGGGGTCCTTCGCCATGGCGACGACCATCTTGCGTACGGTCTCGGCCTGCGCGGCCTCCCCGAACTTGACCTTGTCGAGCTTGGTGACGCCGTCGACCAGCAGCGCGACCTGGTCACCGAAGTCCTTGCGCAGGGTGTCCAGGCCGTACTCGGTGTCCTCCACCGTGTCGTGCAGCAGTCCGGCCATCAGCGTGGCGGGGTCCATGCCGAGCTCGGCGAGGATCGTCGTGACGGCGAGCGGGTGCGTGATGTACGGGTCGCCGCTCTTGCGCTTCTGGCCCCGGTGCCAGCGCTCGGCGACCTGATAGGCGCGCTCGATCTGGCGCAGCGTCGCCGACTCGATCTTGGGGTCGTTGGAGCGGACGCTCCGCAGCAGCGGTTCGAGCACGGGGTTGTACGGGCTGGAGCGCTGGACGCCCAGCCGGGCCAGGCGGGCCCGGACGCGGTTGGACGATCCACCGGAGCGCGGTACGGCGCCGGGCGGGACGACGGGCTTGGCCGCGGGCTTCGCCGCCTGTCCTGCCGGGGGGACGGGATTCACGGGCCCGGCGGCCTGCGCGGGCTTGGCCTGTGCGTCGGCCGCGGGCTTCGGGGGCGCGCTCGGTGCGTCGTCCGCGGGCTTCAGGGGCTCGGCCTGTGCGTCGGCCGCGGGCTTCGGGGGCGCGCTCGGTGCGTCGTCCGCGGGCTTCGGGGGCTCGGCGGCGGCGGGCGGTCCCGGCTCGGCGTTCGCCGCACCCGGAGCCGTTCCGCCGTCCGCGGAGTCTCCCGCCGCAGGCTTCGGCGTGCCCGCCGGCTGCGCCTTCTCGGGCGTGGCTTGGTCCGCCGCGGGCTTGTCGGGCTGCGGGGCGGCGACTGGCTGGGCCTCGTCTGGCAAGAGCGCTCCTCGTGCGGAACCGGGGTACCCGGAAAGCCCATGGTATCGACCCGGTGGCGGGACGACGCCCGGGGACCGTGGGACCCCTCACAACACGGGACGGGCACCCGGATGTTCCCGGGTGCCCGTCCTGTGTGTCCGGCTGTCGTACGCCGCGGGTCCTGCCGTCGGTCAGACGGTGATCAGGGCCTCCAGCGGGGCGCCTCGCAGCGCCGGTTCCAGGCGTGCGCGGCCCGGGAGGAACCCGAGCTCCATGAGGACCGCGACGCCCGCGACCTGGGCGCCGGCCCGCCGGATGAGCTCCAGCGAGGCTTCGGCGGTGCCACCGGTGGCGAGGACGTCGTCGATGACCATGATCCGGTCGTCGGCCGACAGGTCCTCCGCGTGGATCTCGATCTCCGCGTTCCCGTACTCCAGCTCGTACGCCTGGCTGAGCGTGGCTCCGGGCAGCTTTCCGGCCTTGCGGACCGGTACGAAGCCGAGGCCCGCCCGGACCGCGACCGGCGCCGCGAGGATGAAGCCGCGCGCCTCCAGACCGACGATCTTGGTGGCGCCGTGCCGTACGCACAGCTCCGAGAGGGTGTCGGTCAGCAGGGTGAAGGCCACCGGGTCCGCGAGCAGCGGGGTGATGTCCTTGAACATCACGCCCGGCTTCGGATAGTCGGCGACATCGCGGATGCGGCTGAGCAGCAGGTCGCGGGTGGATTCCGTGGTGCTGGTCATCGACGGTTCCCCTGAGTCCGGCCGTGACCCCTGCGCTGGCCGGCGACGGCGCCCGCGGTCTCGGACTCGTCCGTGAAGCCGTCCTGCGGCTGGTCCTCGCCCTCGTCCTCGACGGACTCACCCTTCGCGGCGGCTGCCGCGCGCTTGGCGAGGATCCGCTTCTTCAGCGCCTTCATCTGCGGTTCGCGTTCCTTGAGGTCGGCGACGAGCGGAGTGGCGATGAAGATCGAGGAGTACGCACCGGCCGCGAGGCCGACGAAGAGCGACAGCGAGATGTCGTTCAGCATGCCGGCGCCCAGGACACCGCCACCGATGAACAGCAGACCGGCGACGGGCAGCAGCGCGACGACGGTGGTGTTGATCGAGCGGACCAGGGTGCTGTTGATCGAGCGGTTCGCGACCTCGCTGTAGGTCCAGCGGGTCTGCTTGGTGATCCCCTTCTGGCCCTCCTTGAGGCTGTCGAAGACGACGACCGTGTCGTAGAGGGAGTAACCGAGGATCGTCAGCAGACCGATCACGGTGCCCGGGGTGACCTCGAAGCCGACCAGGGCGTAGATGCCGACCGTGATCGTGATGTCGTGGATCAGCGCGACCAGGGCCGCGATGGCCATACGCCACTCGAAGGCGATGGCGAGGTAGACCACCACGAGGATCATGAAGATCCCGAGACCGGTCCACGCCTTGTTGGCGATCTGCTCACCCCAGCTGGGGCCGACCAGGTCCGCGTTGATCTTCGCCTCGGGCACTCCGAGGTCCTCGGCGAGCTGCGTCTTGATCTGGTTGGCCTTTTCGGTCCCGACCTCGGTGATCTGGATCCGCATGTTGCCGTTGCCGAGCTCCTGCACGATCGCCTCGTGGCCGGATGCCTCGACTGCGCTCTCGTGGGCCTGGGAGACCGAGACCTTGGGCTTCTCGTCGGTCGTGAAGACCGCGCCGCCCTTGAACTCGATGCCCATGTTGAGGCCGCTGACCGCCAGGCCGACGATGGCCGTGATGGTGATCAGGATCGAGACGCCGTACCAGATCTTGCGCTTGCCGATGAAGTCGTAACCGACCTCGCCACGGTAGAGCCGGGCGCCGAGATTGCCGAGTCGCGACATCTCACGCCTCCTTCGGGTGGTCGGTGGGGACGTTGATCCGGCGCGAGCGGCGCAGCGGCGGCTTGGCACCCAGCCGCTTCGGGTCCAGCCCGGACCACGGATGGCCGCTCGAGAAGAACTTCGTGCGGCCCATCAGCGTCATGACGGGCTTGGTGAAGAGGAACACCACGACGACGTCGAGCAGGGTGGTCAGGCCGAGCGTGAACGCGAAGCCCTGGACCTTGCCGACCGTCACGAGGAAGAGCACCGCGGCGGCGAGGAACGACACGAAGTCGGAGACCAGGATCGTGCGCCGGGCACGGGGCCAGGCGCGCTCGATGGCCGGACGCAGGGTGCGGCCTTCGCGGATCTCGTCGCGGACGCGCTCGAAGTACACGATGAAGGAGTCCGCCGTGATACCGATCGCCACGATCGCTCCACAGACCGCGGGCAGGTTCAGCGCGAAGCCGATGGCCGGGCCGAGCAGGGACATGATCGTGTACGTCAGTATGCCGGACACCGCGAGGCTGAGGAGCGCGATGAGCGCCAGTCCGCGGTAGTAGGCGACCAGGTAGATGACGACCAGGGCGAGACCGATGGCGCCGGCGATGAGACCGGCCTTCAGCTGTTCGTCGCCGAGGGCGGCGGTCACGGTGGTGACGCTCTGCTGCTGGAACGACAGCGGGAGTGCACCGTACGAGAGCACGTTGGCCAGGTCCTCGGCCGACTGCTGGGTGAAGCTGCCGGAGATCTCGGCGCTGCCGCTGAGGGTCTCGTTCACCTGCGGTGCGGAGACGACCTCGCCGTCGAGGGAGATCGCGAACTGGTTCTGCGGCGACTGCTGCGACGACAGCTTCTGCGTGATCGTCTGGAACTTCTTGGAGCCCTTGTCGGTGAACTCCATGGAGACGAGCCAGATGCCCCGCTGCTGGTCGAACTGGGCCTTGGCGTCGTCGACGTCCGTACCGGAGACCTCGGCCGGGCCGAGGATGTACTTGGCGTCGCCCTCGGCGCTGCACGCGACCGTGGCGTCCTCGGGCTTGACTCCGTCACCGGCCTTGGCGCGGGCCGCCTCGTCGGTGCAGTCGAGCTCGGTGAACTTCTTCTGCAGCGCGGCGGTGGCCGGGTCGGGCGTCTCAGCGGCGGGCGGCTCCGTCGACGCCGGGGCGTCCGTGGTGCTCGCACCGGGGCTGGGCGTGCCGTCCTTCTTCAGGGCGTCGGTCACCGCACGGCCCTGGGAGGTGGCACTCGACGAGGGAGTGGCCTTCGAACCGGAAGCGGTCTCCTCGTCGCCTGCCTTCGCGCTGGGCGTGGCCTTGGGCGTGCTCGAACCGGTCGCCGAAGGGCTCTCGGAACCCGTGGGCGTCGGCGTTCCGGCGGTGACCGTGATCACGGGCCGGAAGTAGAGCTGGGCGGTCGTGCCGACCTGCTCCTGCGCCTGCTTGGAGTTCGTCCCCTTGGGGATGTTGACGATGATGTTGCGATCGCCCTGGGTCTGGACCTCGGCCTCGGAGACACCCAGACCATTGACACGGCGCTCGATGATGCTGACCGCGGTGTCCATGTTGGTCTTGTTGATCGCGTTCGGCTTGCCGGGCTGGTTCTTGGCCTCGAGCGTGATCGATGTCCCGCCGGCCAGGTCGATGCCCAGCCGCGGCGTGGTGTGACCGGACAGGAACATCCCGCCAGTGAGCGCGACCATGGCGATCAGGATCAGAACCAGGGCACGCCCCGGCCTGCTCTGACCGCCCGCCGGCCCTCGGCCCTTCTTCGGTGCTGCCACCTTCTCGTTTCTCCCTGTCCAACCGCCCCGCGCCGGGTACGCGCCCGAGCGGCCACGAAGTGATGTGGGGACCTGCCCCCCGCAGAAGACCACACGCTCCGTCGGACGCCGCGTACCTGTAGGCGCGCGACGTCCCCGGATCGTGAACTACTTCGTGTCGCCCTTGCCGTCGGACTTGGCGTCCTTCGGGTCGACGGCCTTGCCCTCGGCGTCATCGGCCTCGGCCTTCTTGCCCAGGTCGATCTTCGCGTCGTCCGAGGCGTCGGCGTCGGAGTCCGTGGTGAGCGAGGAGGCGTCGTCGGGCACGATCGCGCCCTCGACCTTCAGGTCCTCGTCGTCGCCGTGGACGATGCGGTTGTACTCCGCGTCGTCGAGGACGGCACCGATCGAGTTCTTGGCGTAGACGGCGTGGACGCCGGGCGCGACCTCAAGGAGAACCGTGTCGTCGTGAAGCTCCTTGACGGTGGCGTACATGCCCCCGATCGTCCGGACGCCGGTGCCGGGCTGCATGTCGTTACGCATCTGCGCAGCCGCCGCCTGCTTCTTCTTGGCGGACCGGGTCATCAGGAACATGGCCCCGATGAGCACGATGAAGGGGAGGAGAGTCACGATATTCACGGGACGGAAATTCCTTCGCACGACCGCGTTGGAATGCGGCCTGGTCTACGGGGGTGGGTACGCCGCCCTGTACGGGCGGCATCGGCGGAGTCTAAGCGAGTCCGCATCATTGGAACAACGCCCAGCATGGCACCGTGGTTCCTCTTCAGGCCAACCCGTGATTCATCACGCCCCGAACAGGCCCTGTTGTCCCTTTCCGCCTTGCTGTGGCGGAACGAGGCCCAGATGTGCCCAGGCCGCGGGGGTGGCGACCCTGCCGCGCGGGGTCCTCGCCAGCAGTCCTTCGCGTACGAGAAAGGGTTCGGCGACCTCTTCGACGGTCTCGCGCTCCTCCCCCACGGCGACCGCGAGGGTGGACAGACCCACGGGTCCGCCGCCGAAGAGTTTCAGCAGGGCGCCGAGCACCGCGCGGTCCAGGCGGTCCAGGCCGCGGGCGTCGACCTCGTACACCCGCAGGGCCGCGGCGGCGATGTCCCGGTCGATCCTGCCGTCGGCCTTGACCTGGGCGTAGTCCCGGACGCGGCGCAGCAGCCGGTTGGCGATACGGGGGGTGCCCCGGGAGCGTCCGGCGATCTCCGCGGCGCCGATCACGTCGATCTCGACGTCGAGGAGGCGGGCGGAGCGGTGGATGACGCGCTCCAGCTCGGAGGGGCTGTAGAACTCCATGTGCCCGGTGAAGCCGAAGCGGTCGCGCAGCGGAGGCGGCAGCAGGCCGGCGCGGGTGGTGGCGCCGACCAGAGTGAAGGGCGGCAGCTCCAGGGGGATCGCGGTGGCGCCGGGGCCCTTGCCGACGATGACGTCGACCCGGAAGTCCTCCATGGCCATGTAGAGCATCTCTTCGGCGGGCCGCGACATGCGGTGGATCTCGTCGAGGAAGAGGACCTCGCCCTCCTGGAGGGAGGAGAGGATCGCCGCGAGGTCGCCCGCGTGCTGGATGGCGGGGCCCGAGGTGATCCGGATCGGGGCGTTCATCTCAGCCGCGATGATCATGGACAGGGTGGTCTTGCCGAGCCCCGGGGCACCGGAGAGCAGGACGTGGTCGGCGGTGGCCCCGCGGGCACGGGCGGCCTTGAGGACCAGGTCGAGCTGCTCACGGACCTTCTCCTGGCCGACGAACTCGTCGAGGTCCTTCGGGCGCAGCGCCGCTTCGACCGCGGTGTCCTCGCCGTCGGCCCCGGCGTCGACCAGCCGGTCGTCCAGCCCGTCGTCGAGGTGCGGACGCTCGTCGGTGTCGGGTCCGGTCTCGTCCCAGTTCATTCGGTCAGTCCCGCCTCGGGTGTCTCGGTGCCGGGCCGTGCGGTGCCGGACCGGAGTGGTGCTTGGGTTCAGCGTGCGCGGTTGAGTGTCTGAAGGGCGGCGCGCAGCAGTTGCGGCACGGGCGGCTGGGCGCCGTCCGCGATCGCGGCCTCGGCCTGCGGGGCCACGGCGGTGACCGCCTCGTCGGCCTCGCGGGTCGCGTACCCGAGGCCGATCAGGGCCGCCTGGAGCTGGTCGCGCCAGCCCGAGGTGACCGGGGTGCCGATGCCCTGCTGCCCGATGTGGGCGCCGACCGGCTCCCCGAGTCGGTCCTTCAGCTCAAGGAGCAGCTTCTGGGCACCCTTCTTGCCGATCCCGGAGACGGCGGTGAGCGCCTTCTCGTCGCCGGTGGCGACCGCGATGCGCAGGGCGTCGGGACTGTGGGTGGCGAGCATGGCCTGGGCGAGCCGGGGGCCGACGCCACTGGCGGTCTGGAGCAGTTCGAAGACCTGGCGCTCGTCGTCGTCGGTGAAGCCGTAGAGCGTGAGCGAGTCCTCCCGTACGACCAGGGAGGTCGCCAGTCTGGCCTCCTTGCCGATCCGCAGGCCGGCGAGGGTGTGGGGGGTGCACTGGACGGCCATGCCGATGCCGCCGACCTCGATCACGGCCGTGGCCGGGGCGAGGGCGGCCACCGGGCCTGAGACGAAGGCGATCATGCGGTACGGCCTTTCAGGGTGCGATGGGCGGCGACGGCCTGCTGGAGCCTGTTCTGCGCGGGGGCCCGCCAGATATGGCAGATGGCGAGCGCGAGGGCGTCGGCGGCGTCGGCCGGTCTAGGCGGCGCGTCGAGCCGCAGGAGGCGGGCCACCATGGCGCCGACCTGGTCCTTGTCGGCACGTCCGGAGCCGGTGACGGCGGCCTTGACCTCGCTGGGGGTGTGCAGGGCCACGGGGATGCCGCGCCGCGAGGCGCACAGCATGGCGACCGCGCTGGCCTGGGCGGTGCCCATCACCGTACGCACGTTGTGCTGGCTGAACACCCGCTCCACGGCGACGAATTCGGGGCGGTGCGTGTCGAGCCACTCCTCGATGCCGCGCTCGATGGCGACCAGACGGTGACCGAGCTCCGCGTCGGCCGGGGTGCGGACGACGCCGACTCCGATCATCGTCAGGGGGCGTCCCGCCACGCCGTCGACGACTCCGACCCCGCACCGGGTCAGCCCCGGGTCCACGCCGAGTACACGCATGAAGCGCCCCCTCCCCTCACCGATCGGTCAACTGTTCCCGCAGGCTATCGGCTCGCACTGACAATGCGACGGGCCGACGGGGTGTGTCCCCGTCGGCCCGTCGGCTCCGCCTGTGCGGCGACTGCCCGGATGTCAGGCGTCGACCTTCTCCATGACCTCGTCGGAGACGTCGAAGTTGGCGAAGACGTTCTGCACGTCGTCGCTGTCCTCCAGCGCGTCGATGAGCTTGAAGATCTTGCGTGCGCCCTCTTCGTCGAGGTCGACCTGCATGGTGGGCAGGAAGTTGGCCTCGGCGGAGTCGTAGTCGATGCCGGCGTCCTGGAGCGCGGTACGGACCGCGACCATGTCGGTGGCCTCGCTGACGACCTCGAACGTCTCACCGAGGTCGTTGACCTCCTCGGCACCCGCGTCGAGCACGGCACCGAGGACGTCGTCCTCGGACAGCTCGCCCTTGGGGACGATCACGACGCCCTTGCGGTTGAAGAGGTACGAGACCGAACCCGGGTCGGCCATCGAACCACCGTTGCGGGTCATGGCGACCCGTACGTCGGACGCGGCACGGTTGCGGTTGTCGGTGAGGCACTCGATGAGCACCGCGACACCGTTCGGGCCGTAGCCCTCGTACATGATCGTCTCGTAGTCGGCGCCGCCCGCTTCGAGACCGCCACCGCGCTTGACCGCGGAGTCGATGTTCTTGTTCGGGACGGAGCTCTTCTTCGCCTTCTGGATGGCGTCGACGAGCGTCGGGTTGCCTTCGGGGTCCACACCGCCGGAGCGGGCCGCGACCTCGATGTTCTTGATCAGCTTCGCGAAGAGCTTGCCGCGCTTGGCGTCAATCACGGCCTTCTTGTGCTTCGTCGTAGCCCATTTAGAGTGGCCGGACATCTGCCTTCTCCTTCGCGTCACCAAAATCGATCCGAACCCGAGAGATCCTACCGGGGTCGAGTCAGCGGACTGCGCGCACCATGTCGACGAAGAGTGCGTGAACCCGGTGGTCTCCGGTCAGTTCCGGGTGGAATGAGGTGGCAAGGGCGTTTCCCTGCCGTACGGCGACAATATGACCGCCGTGCTCGGCGATGACCTGGACCTGCGCCCCGACAGATTCGACCCAGGGTGCCCGGATGAACACGCCTTCGACCGGCCCGTCCGCGATCCCGTCGACGTCGACAGCCGCCTCGAACGATTCGTTCTGGCGTCCGAAGGCGTTGCGGCGCACGATCATGTCGATACCGCCGACGGTCTCCTGGCCCGAGCGCGGGTCGAGGATCTTGTCGGCGAGCAGGATCATGCCGGCGCAGGTTCCGTAGACCGGCATCCCGGCGCGCACGCGTTCGCGGAGCGGGTCCAGCATGCCGAAGAGCACGGCCAGCTTGGACATGGTGGTGGATTCGCCGCCGGGAATGACGAGACCGTCGACCTCGGCGAGCTCCTCGGGGCGCCGGACCGGCCTGGCCAGGGCGTCAGCCGAGGCCAGGGCGATCAGGTGTTCCCGTACGTCGCCCTGGAGAGCCAGGACTCCGATCACAGGGGTGTCGCTCATCAGTGACTACCAGCCGCGGTTGGCGTAGCGCTCGGTCTCGGGCAGGGTGTCGCAGTTGATGCCGACCATGGCCTCGCCCAGGTTGCGGGAGGCGTCCGCGATGATCTTCGGGTCGTCGTAGAAGGTGGTGGCCTTCACGATCGCGGCGGCGCGCTTGGCGGGGTCGCCGGACTTGAAGATGCCGGAGCCGACGAAGACGCCCTCGGCACCGAGCTGGCGCATCAGCGCGGCGTCGGCGGGGGTCGCGACGCCACCCGCGGAGAAGAGGACGACGGGCAGCTTGCCGAGCTCGGCGACCTCCTTGACCAGCTCGTACGGGGCGCGGAGCTCCTTGGCGGCGGCGTACAGCTCGTTGTTGTCGTAGCCGCGCAGCCGGGCGATCTCGTTCTTGATCTGGCGCAGGTGGCGGACGGCCTCGACGACGTTGCCGGTGCCGGCCTCGCCCTTCGAGCGGATCATGGCCGCGCCCTCGGCGATGCGGCGCAGGGCCTCGCCCAGGTTGGTGGCGCCACAGACGAACGGGGTCGTGAAGGCGAACTTGTCGCTGTGGTTGACCTCGTCGGCCGGGGTCAGGACCTCGGACTCGTCGATGTAGTCGACGCCGAGGGACTGCAGGACCTGGGCCTCGACGAAGTGGCCGATGCGCGACTTGGCCATGACCGGGATGGAGACGGCCTCGATGATCTCTTCGATCATGTTCGGGTCGGACATCCGGGCCACGCCGCCGTCCTTACGGATGTCGGCGGGCACCCGCTCCAGGGCCATGACGGCCACGGCGCCCGCGTCCTCGGCGATCTTCGCCTGCTCGGCGTTGACGACGTCCATGATCACGCCACCCTTGAGCTGCTCGGCCATACCGCGCTTGACGCGGCTGGTGCCGATGGCCGGGGAGTCGGTGGACTGCTGGGTGCTGGGAAGCGTGGACACGGATCGACCTCACTGGGAGAAAGACGCTGACTGGTGCAAGGCTGAGCAAACGCCCCGGGACCAGTCCACAGCAAGGGCCAATAAGTACCCCGTGGATCGTTTTGGCCCCGGTCTCAGGATCCGGGACGGTCCGCGAGAGCCACCGGTGGCTCGTCGTCCATCTCGAACGCGAGGGGGAAGGGCGCATGTCCGGCGAGCCGGAACAGGCGCACCGTCCGGTGTCTGCGCAGCGCACGGGCCGCGCGCACCGCGTCGTTGTGGAAGCGCCGCGCCATCGGCACCCGGCGCACCGCTGCCGCCAGTTCGGCCGCCGCCTCGACTCCACCGGGGATCTCCTGCACGGCTTCGACCTGGGCCGTCTCACCGAAGACGGCGCGCAGCGCGGTGCTCAGCTCGCTCTCGGTGACCTCCCGCTGCTCCTCCTCCGCCTGCCGGGCGGCGTGCGCGGCCTCGTACAGGACGATGGAGGCGGCCGGGTCGAGGACACCGGACGTGGCCAGTTCCTGGGTGACCGAGGCGCGGCGCAGCAGTTGGGCGTCGAGCGCGGCCCGGGCCGCGTCGATCCGTGCGTGCAGCCGGTCCAGCCTTCCGGCGGTCCAGCTGAGGTACAGGCCGATCGCGACCAGCGCGACGGCGGTCCAGATGAGGGTTTCGGTCACGGGCGGCAAGGCTACCGTCGCGCGGGCCGCCCCCCGGCCGCTCCCTGCTCCCCGGAGAACGGACCGAGGTCACTCCCGGTGGCCGGAGCCGGTGAACGGACCGCAGCACACCGGGAGTTGGGGCCTGTGACCGGATATCCGGCGGGCCTCAGTCCCGGGCCAGCCCGAACCGCGCCCGCAGCCCCGTGCGCTCGTCCGCGGCCACCGAGGCCGCCCCGTCCGTCACCGTCTCGTACACCGCCAGGATGTCCGCGCCCACCGTCGACCAGTCGAAGCGGCGCACATGCGCGCTGCCCCGCTCGCGCAGCCCGGCACGCCGCTCAGGGTCGCCCAGGAGGCGGATCGCAGCCGTGGCCAGCGCGTCGGCGTCCTCGTTGGCGAAGAGCTCACCCGCCGAACCCTGGTCCAGCACCTGGGCGAACGCGTCCAGATCGCTCGCGAGCACCGGCGCCGCGGCCGACAGCGCCTCGACCAGGATGATGCCGAAGCTCTCGCCCCCGGTGTTCGGCGCGACGTACACATCGACGCTGCGCAGCAGGCGCGCCTTGTCCTCGTCGCTGACCATGCCGAGGAATTCCACGCGGTCGCGCAGTTCCCTGGGCAGGGAGGCGACCGCCTCCTCCTCGTCACCGCGGCCCGCGACCAGCAGCCTGGCCTCGGGGCGGGCGGCGAGGATCGCGGGCATGGCCTTCATCAGGACCGGCAGGCCCTTCCGCGGCTCGTCGATGCGCCCTATGAACCCGATCGTCCCGCCCTGCCACTCGGCCTTGGGCTCGGCCCGCGCGAAGAAGTCCACGTCGACGCCGTTGGGAATGACGACGGCGTCGCCGCCCAGATGCTCGACCAGGGTCCGGCGCGCGTACTCGCTCACCGCGATCCGCGCACGGATCTTCTCCAGCGCGGGCTGAAGGATCGGATAGGCCGCGATCATCGCCCGGGAACGGGGATTGGACGTGTGGAACGTGGCGACGATCGGCCCCTGCGCCGCCCAGCACGCGAGCAGCCCCAGCGAGGGCGAGGTGGGTTCGTGGATGTGGATCACGTCGAACGTGCCGTCGTGCAGCCACCTGCGCACCCGTGCCGCCGAAAGGAAGCCGAAGTTCAGCCGCGCGACGGACCCGTTGTACGGGACGGGGACGGCCCGGCCCGCCGAGACCACGTACGGCGGCAGCGGTGTCTCGTCGTCCGCGGGCGCCAGAACGGAGACCTGATGGCCGAGGCGGATCAGGTGTTCGGCGAGGTCACGGATGTGGAACTGCACGCCACCCGGTACGTCCCAGGAGTACGGGCAGACGATGCCGATCTTCACGGCTGTTCCCCTCGGGGCTCCAGATCGGAGATCCAGAGGCGCTGCAGCATGTGCCAGTCCTCCGGATGCTCGGCGATTCCGACGGCGAAGGCATCGGCCAGCGCCTGTGTCATCACCAACGTCTTCTCGGCGCGGTCGCCCGTAACGGGCTCCTCGACAGGCGGGTGGACGCGCACCTTCATGACGGGGGTGCCGTCGTACCAGAGCGTGACGGGGAGCAGGAGCGCCCCGGTCTGCTGGGCCAGCAGCGCCGGTCCCGCCGGCATCCGCGCGGTGTCGCCGAAGAAGGTCACCTCGACGCCGGAGGACGACAGATCACGGTCGGCGACCAGACAGACGAGGCCACCGGCCCGCAGCCGCCGCGCCAGCGTGCCGAAGGCCGCGCCGCCGTTGTGCGGCAGCACCTCCATGCCGAGGCCCTCGCGGTAGGCGACGAACCGGTCGTAGAGCGATTCGGGCTTGAGGCGTTCCGCGACGGTGGTGAAGCCGACCTTGAGACCGGTGGTGACCCAGGCACCCGCCAGGTCCCAGTTCGCCAGATGCGGAAGGGCCAGGATGACGCCCCGCCCGGCGTCGAGGCCCTCCGTCACACGGTGGATCTCCCGCACGTCGATGCTGTCGTTGATCCGCCGCGGGGTCCACGTGGGCAGCCGGAAGGACTCCAGCCAGTAGCGCATGTACGAGCGCATACCGGCCTTGGACAGCTCGGCGAGACGGGCGGCGTCCGCGTCGGGCACCACCCGCGCCAGATTCGACTCCAGCCGCAGCACGCTCTTGCCGCGCCGCTTCCACACCTGGTCGGCGATGGTGCGGAAGAGCGCCCGCGCCGCAGGCTCGGGCAGCTTCTTGACCGCGCCCCAGCCGAGCCCGTACAGCCCGTCCGTCAACCGTTCCCGCAGACCGTCGTCCGTGCCGCTCACTGGGCGGCCTCGCTCCCCTGCTCCGCCGACGCGGCGGCCGCATCGGCCTCCGCGGACTCGCGTCGCACGGTCACCACACGCTGGATCAGCGTCACCAGGCTGCCCACGGCGACGATCCACAGTGCGATCGGCAGCAGGATCTCGATCCCGGGGACACCGAAGGTGTGCAGTCCGGCGAGCCCGGCGGCGACCAGCGAGATCACCAGACGCTCGGCGCGCTCCACGAGACCGTTGACCGCGACCGGCAGGCCGATCGATTCGCCGCGTGCCTTCGTGTACGAGACCACCTGGCCGCTCGCCAGGCAGAAGATCGCCACCGCGCACAGCACGTTGTCGTCACCGCCGCCCGCGTACCAGAGCGCGAACCCGGCGAAGATCGCCCCGTCGGCGACGCGGTCGAGCGTCGAATCGAGGAACGCGCCCCACCGGCTGGAGATCCCCGCCTGCCGGGCCATATTGCCGTCGACGAGGTCCGAGAAGACGAAGATCGTGATGACGATCGTGCCCCAGAAGAACTCCCCCATCGGGAAGAAGACCAGCGCACCTGCCATCACTCCGGCCGTGCCGACGAGCGTGACCGCGTCGGGGCTGACCCCTAGACGGAGCAGCAGAGCGGCGAACGGTGTGAGGACACGCGTAAAAAATGCACGCGCGTACTTGTTCAGCATGGCCTTCCCGAGGTTCGGCGGGCCGCGCGGCCACTGCGGCCACCGGCTGGCCCATCGTAGTCACGACCCGTGAGCTCCACCGGCCGGGCACCCGCTCCGGGAGTGTGTCGCCGTCCCGGACCCTCACGCCCGACGTGTGGACGCCGCCCGAAGTGAGTGGAAAGCTCGGAATTACCGCGGGCGTCGACACAGCCGCCGCGACGGCTCCTCCGTGCCCGTGCACATCTATCTCCCCTCACCGCGCAGCGCTCCCCGCGCACCGCGCACACCACCGGGAGGCACACATCATGGGCGACAGGGCGCACAACCACACCGGGGCCGCCGGCAGGGTGGCGACGGCCGACCGGCCCACTTCCCTACGCAACGTGGTACTGGTCGGCCACAGCGGCTCGGGCAAGACCACCCTGGTCGAAGCACTCGCGCGGACGACGGGGGCGGTCAACCGGGCCGGCCGGGTCGAGGACGGCGGGACCGTCTCCGACTACGACGAGATCGAGCACCACAGGCAACGCTCCGTACAGCTCTCGCTGGTCCCCGTCGAATGGGACGGCTACAAGATAAATCTGCTGGACACCCCCGGCTACGCGGACTTCGTCGGGGAACTCAGGGCCGGTCTGCGCGCAGCGGACGCGGCCCTTTTCGTCGTCTCCGCCGCCCAGGAGGCGGACGCCGTCGAGGGCACGACCCGCGCCCTGTGGGACGAGTGCGCGGCCGTCGGAATGCCGCGGGCCATCGTCGTCACCCACCTCGACACCGCCCGCACCTCCTTCGACGGAATGACCCGCGTCTGCGCCGAACTCTTCGGCGGCGAGGACCCCGACGCCGTGGTCCCGCTCCATCTGCCCGTACGCGGCCCCCAGGCCCCGGACGGGCACGCGCCCCTCACCGGGCTCACCGGGCTGCTCTCGCAGCGGATCTTCGACTACTCCTCCGGCGAACGGCGGGAGACCCCGCCGGACGACGGCGGGCAGGAGCCGCTCAGGGACGCCCGCAAGCGGCTCATCGAGGGGATCATCGCCGAGAGCGAGGACGAGACCCTGATGGACCGCTATCTGGCCGGCGGCGACATCGACACCAGGACCCTCGTCGACGACCTGGAACGTGCCGTCGCACGTGGCGTCTTCCACCCCGTCCTCACCGCCGCCCCCGCCGCCGACGGCGCACGCCAGGGCGTCGGAACCGTCGAACTCCTGGAGCTCGTCACCGGCGGCTTCCCCGCCCCGCCGGAACGCGCCCTCCCCGCCGTCACCACCCCGCAGGGGGCCCCGCGCCCCGCCCCCGTCTGTGATCCGCAGGGCCCCCTGGTCGCGGAGGTCGTCAAAACGGCGTCCGACCCCTACGTCGGCCGGATGTCCCTCGTACGTGTCTTCTCCGGCACGCTGCGCCCCGACGACACCGTGCACGTCTGCGGCCACGGCCTCACCGATCCGGGACGCGAGGAGCGCCCCTCCCACGACGCCGAGATCCGGGTGGGCGCGCTCACCTCGCCCTTCGGGAAACAGCAGCGGCCCGTCACCCAGTGCATCGCGGGAGACCTCGCGTGCGTCGCCCGGCTCGGCGCGGCCGAGACCGGGGACACCCTTTCCGCCAAGGACGATCCGAGGCTCATGGAGCCGTGGACCATGCCCGATCCACTGCTGCCGGTCGCCATCCGCGCCCACAGCAAGACGGACGAGGACAAGCTCTCGCAGGGCCTGTCGCGGCTGGTCGCCGAGGACCCCACCATGCGTCTCGAACAGAACCAGGACACCCACCAGGTCGTCCTGTGGTGCATGGGCGAGGCACACCGGGACGTCGCCCTGGAACGGCTGCGCAGCCACTACGGAGTCCAGGTCGACACGGTCCCCCACCGCGTCCCCCTGCGCGAGACGTTCGCCACCCGGTGCACCGGACGCGGCCGGAACGTCAAACAGTCCGGCGGCCACGGCCAGTACGCCATCTGCGAGATCGAGGTGGAGCCGCTGCCGCCCGGCACGGGCATCGAGTTCGTCGACAAGGTCGTCGGCGGATCCGTCCCGCGCCAGTTCATCCCGTCCGTCGAGAAGGGCCTGCGCGCCCAGGCAGCCCGGGGAGTCGCCTCGGGCCACCCCCTCGTCGACGTACGCATCACCCTGCTCGACGGAAAGGCCCACTCGGTGGACTCCTCCGACGCGGCCTTCCAGACGGCCGCTGCACTGGCCCTGCGCGAAGCGTCGGCGGACACCCGTATGCAACTGCTCGAACCGGTGGCCGAGCTCAGTGTCCTGGTCCCCGACGACTACGTGGGAGCGGTCATGAGCGACCTGTCCGGCCGGCGCGGGAGGGTCGTCGGTACCGAACAGGAACCTGGCGGACGCACCGTCGTGCGGGCCGAAGTGCCCGAGCTGGAGATCGGCCGGTACGCCGTCGACCTGCGGTCCCTCGCCCACGGCACGGGACGCTTCGACCGCGTCTACGCCCGCCACGAGGCGATGCCACCCCAGCTGGCCGACCGCGTCCGCGAGGAACGGGAAGGGGCAAGGGACTGAGCACGGCCGGTACGACGCACGCGTACGTACCCCGTCCGCGGGCCAGTCCGCACCGCGGAGGACGGTGATCCGGTCAGAACGATAGGCTGTGGGCCCAGCTCAGAAGGTGTGCCGCGTACGGTAGTTGGGAAAAGCGCCAGGGGCAGACCGTGCGGCGAGTGGGGGCGGCAGTGGCCAACGACGGATTCGATTTCTCTCCCGGAGCGCAGATCCCGCTCCAGGGCTCGGCGGGACAGGCGGTGGCGACCAACGCCCTCGCCTCCGCCGCGTACCGTGACAGCCCGGTGGAGGAGATCCTCAAGGCCAACAACGAGTGGCACACATCGGAAGTGAAAGAGGGCGACTCCAAACTCTTCAAGTCCGCCTACTTCAAGCCGAATCTCGGCGAGGCGTTCTCCCGCGCCGTCCAGGAACGCATGCTGGGCGGCGGCCGCAACGCCCTGATCCAGTCGTTCGGCACCGACCCGCAGACCGTCGTCGAGCACTGCCTGTCCGCGACCGGCCTGCGCAAGGAGCGGGACACCAAGCTGACTCTCGTCACCACGGTGTTCGGCTTCGCGTTCCTCCCCGGCCTGCTGCTCTGGGTCCTCGCCTTCCGGCTGCGCGACTCCCTCAACAAGTCGAAGGACACCGCCTTCCGGGCCCTGGGCGGCATCCTGCTCGCCGCCTTCGGCATCGGCGCCCTGGTTCTCTTCATAAAGCTTCCGGTCACCGGATTCCTCGCGCTCTATCTGCGCGGGATGATCATCGCCCCCGTCATCGGCTGGCTCCTCGCCAAGCGGATCGCGGAAACCTCCGCCAAGGACATGCGGTCCCGCTGGGAAGGGCTCCTCTCCGGCGCCGGCGTCATCGCCAAGATCCCGGACTCCGTACCCAAGAACCCCAACGAGACGGCTCGTGAAGCGCTCCGCCAGGGTCTGGAGAAGCTCTCCGCCGAGCAGCAGTCCAACTCCGTCTTCTACGCGGGCCCCAAGGGCATCCTCGGCATGGGCACCCGCTGGGGCAGCTGGCAGCTCGCCGAGAACCTCGTCGCCAAGGACCCTGCGAAGGAGATCCACCAGTTCCGCAGCTGGGACCTGATACGGGTCATCCACGACCAGCTGAAGATGCTGGAGCGCGGTCCGCTCAACACCGGCGGCTTCCCCACCCCGTCCGTGAAGCACTGGATCGTCTCCCCCGTCGGCGAGAAGGCGGACTCGGTCTCCCGCCCCGCCGGCGAGGACGTCGCCACCTTCCAGGTCAAGCCGCACGAGATACAGCGCATCTGCAACCACCAGCAGTTCGGCAGCGGCGACCGGCACTACCTGGGCGTCCAGTTCACCCTCTGGGACGGCCAGCTGGTCATCACCATGATGATCACCGTGACCGTGCTGCACGAGACGCTGCGCATCGAAGTCACCGGCCACGCGCTGGGACCCGTGCACGGGCTCTTCCTCTCCAAGCCCGAGGCCGAGACCAAGACGGTCAAGAAGGCCGTCAGGTTCTGGGAGACCCGCAAGATCAACCTCCCGCTCGTCAAGGCCAACGAAGTCGTCAGGCTCGCGCTGCGCGCCCCGCTGACCTGGTACCCGCCGCTCCTCGACTACCTGGGCGGCAAGATCGTCCTCCCCGAGCCCTTCGGCCTGCGCCACGCCTGGGCGGCGCAGCCGTGGAACCACCGGTTCATGGCCGACGACGCCCTGCGCGCGGCCGCCCCCGTCCTGCGCGCCGTGCACGCCGCGGCCATCAGGGTCCTGGAGGAGAACGGCGTCGACACCGAACGCTTCGACAACCGCTCCATGGTCCTCAGCGGACTGGTGCAGGACGCGGCCCCGAAGAAGGCCGACGTGTACGACGCGTAGGCACGGCCCGGCACAGCGAAAGGGGCGCCCCCGGCACACGCCGGGGG
>NZ_JBHXQO010000085.1:0-20034 GCF_042717135.1 Streptomyces sp. NPDC058620 | reverse complement strand
GTGCGGGTCCGGCCGGCTCAGGGGAACGGTGTGTCCCCGTGGTACTCGTCGATCGACGGGCATTCCGCCGGGCCATGTACGGCCCGGCGGGACACCTCGTGTGCCGTGCGGTGGAGCCGACGGCCTAGCGGTCGAAGTAGTCCGGCTGCGTCTGCACGTTGAG
The DNA here is from genome assembly GCF_042717135.1 of Streptomyces sp. NPDC058620. Taxonomy (NCBI): domain Bacteria; kingdom Bacillati; phylum Actinomycetota; class Actinomycetes; order Kitasatosporales; family Streptomycetaceae; genus Streptomyces; species Streptomyces sp. NPDC058620. Next base: position 19,871 of record NZ_JBHXQO010000085.1, on the reverse strand, counting down.
CTCGGACATCCGCACCTTCTTCGCCGGGTCGGTGCGCCGGTCGTCGAGCCTCAGCACGTCGAAGCCCTTGGCGATGTCGTTGCTGTAGATGTGGCCGTTGTAGTAGTACGCGGACCACGGACCGGCCGTGGTGACCCTGTCCAGGGTGACCGGACCGCGCTCGAAGAAGGCGATCTCCTTCGGAGCGGCGGAGTTGGTGAAGTCCCACACCGAGATGCCGCCCTGGTACCACGCCTGGACCATCAGGTCGCGGCCCTTGACGGGGATGATCGAACCGTTGTGGGCGACGCAGACCTCGGCGTCGGCCTGGTGGCGGTCGATCTTGAAGTAGCTGCGGAAGACCAGCTTGCGGTGGTCGCCGCGGCCGACGATGTCGTAGATGCCGTCGGCGCCGCGCTTCGGGCCGATCGCCTCGTTGCAGGTCGCCGCGCCGCCGCCGCCGAGCTCGTCGGTGAAGACGACCTTGTTGGCACCCTGGTTGAACGTCGCCGAGTGCCAGAACGCGAAGTTCACGTTGTCCTGGACGCGGTCGATGATCTTCGGGTTCTCCGGGTCCTCGATGGAGAACAGCAGACCGTCACCCATGCAGGCTCCGGCGGCCAGGTCCTTGGAGGGCAGCACGGTGATGTCGTGGCAGCCGGTGGTCTTGGAGACGCCCGGGTTGGTCGGCGCGCCCGGGTTCCCACCGTCCGGGAAGAGCACCGGGAAGTTCACGATCCGGGCCTCTTCGGGGGCGCTGCGCGGCACCTTGATGACGGAGATTCCGTCATGCGGCGGCTGGCAGTCGGGGAACGCCTCGTTCGGCGAGTACGAGGAAACGTACACGTACACGCTCGAACGCTTGGGGACCAGCGTGTGGGTGTGCGAACCGCACGCGGTCTCGACAGCGGCGACGTACTTCGGGTTGGTCTTGTCGCTGATGTCGAAGATCTTCATGCCCTCCCAGGAGGACTTCTCCGTGGCGGGCTGAGAGGTGCTCGCACACGAGTCGTCGCTGCGCGAGGAGTCGGTGGACAGGAAGAGCAGGTCGCCGGAGACCGTGATGTCGTTCTGCGATCCGGGGCAGAGGACCTGCGCGACGGTCTTCGGGGACGACGGCTTGCTGATGTCGTAGATCACGAAGCCGTCGTAGTTGCCGGAGAACGCGTACTTCCCCTGGAACGCCAGGTCCGAGTTGGTGCCCTTGAGGGCGTCCTTCGGCACGTTGGCGAGGTGCTTGATGTTCGGGCTGTGGACGATCTCGTCCACGCCGGGTATCTCGCCGCTCTGTATCGCGGCCGTGGCTTCGGCCTCCTGGCCGGCGGAGATGCCCTTGCGGGTGGTGGGGGCATCACCGGGATCGGGCGTCGCGACGGCGGTTCCGGCGGTCAGCAGAGTGGCGAAGAGCCCGGCCGCGGCTGCTGCCACACCCAGACGTCTGCGCCGCACGCGGGTGGTGTGCAACGAGGTCACTGTGTCCTCCCTAGTATCCGTTCATAGTTGAACGGGTTCACGGACCCCGGCAGTATCGTCCCTTCCATGTGCACATCAACAGATGGCAACAGAGACGTAATAAAAGTTTCTGATCATCACCCTGCGGAAGCGTGTTAGGACGGTGTGCACCAAACCCATGTGGCACAGGAGGTCGCCGTGTTGATCCGCCGTCAGACCAGACGCATGCGCGGAACCGCTCTCGCGGCAGCGGTCGCCGCTGCCGCGTTCGCCCTCGGAGCCTGCGACTCGGGAGGCGGGGACAAGGACACCAACTCCAAGGCGGACAAGGGTCCTTCGGTCGTCGCGCCCGGAAAGCCGGGCGAACCGGCCCGGCATCTGTCCGCCGAGGAAGCCCGTAAGGAGGTCGGCGTACCGGCACCCAACTCCGCCGATTTCCGCTACGCGCAGATGATGATCGAGCACCACACGCAGGCTCTGGTGATGACTGATCTCGTCGCCGACCGTGCGGGTTCCTCCTCCGTGAAGCGGTTCGCGGATCGCATCGCATCAGGTCAGAAGCCCGAAATCGCCGCGATGGAAGGTTGGCTGAAAAACAACGGTGGGGACAAGCGCAAGCAGGCCCACGACCACTCCACGATGCCCGGCATGGCGACGGAGGCACAGCTGAAGGAGTTGCGCGCCGCCCGCGGCAGGGACTTCGACGAGCTCTTCCTGAAGCTGATGATCACCCACCACCAGGGAGCGGTCACCATGGCGACCGAGGCGCTCTCCGAGGGCAACGACGTGCCCGTGGAGGAGATGGCGACGGATGTCGTCGCCCAGCAGACGGTGGAGATCGACCGGATGCGCACGCTCCTGAAGTGACGCGCACACTCCTGAAGTGACGGACGCGGCGGCAGAAGCCGGGCCCGCGCCCCTCCCCCGATCCGTGCGGCGGTGCGATGCTGGAAACAGCCCGCGGGAAGAGGTGCGCCGTGCTCCGTGTCGCCGTCATCGGTTCGGGTCCCAGTGGGGTCTATACCGCCCAGGCCCTGGTCCAGCAGTCGCTGGTGCCGGACGTGCGGGTGCACGTCCTGGACCGGCTGCCGACGCCGTACGGGCTGGTGCGTTACGGCGTCGCGCCCGACCACGAGAAGATCAAGTCCCTCCAGAACAGTCTCCGGGCCGTTCTGGAGGACGAGCGGATCACCTTCGTCGGCCATGTCGAGGTGGGCGGCGCCGGCGGACTCTCACCCGATCGGCTCAAGCAGCTCTATCACGCGGTCGTGTACTGCGTGGGCGCGGCGACGGACCGCGGTCTCTCGGTGCCGGGCGAGGACCTGCCCGGCAGCTTCTCGGCCACGCAGTTCGTCTCCTGGTACAGCGCGCACCCGGATGCGGCCGTCGACGCCTTCGCGCTCCGCGCCCGCTCCGCCGTGGTGATCGGGGTGGGAAACGTGGCGGTCGACGTGGCCCGGATCCTCGCGCGCGGCGCGGACGAGCTCAGGTCGACGGATGTGCCGCCCGCCGCGCTGAGCGCGCTCGCGGGCAGCCTGGTGCGTGATGTGCACATCGCGGGCAGGCGCGGTCCCTCGCAGGCCCGGTTCACCACCAAGGAACTGCGGGAGCTCGGCGCGCTGCCGCGGGCCCGGATGCTCGTGGACGCCGCGGAGCTGGCCCGCGACCCGGCGTACGCGGCCCCGGCGGGCGGGCCGGGCACGCCGGCGCCGCCCGCGGTGGTGCGGCGCAATCTGGAGGTCCTGCGCGGCTGGGCGACGGACCCGGCGCCGGCCCGGGCGGACCGGCTGCGCCGCATCCACCTCCGGTTCTTCCTGCGGCCGGCGGAGCTTCTGGAACGCGCGGGGCGCGTGGCCGGGGTGCGGTTCGCGCATACGGAACCGGACGGTGCCGGGGGCGTACGGGACACCGGCGCGTACGAGGACATCGAGGCCCAGCTCGTGCTGCGGGCCGTCGGGTACCGGGGGCTGCCGCTGCCCGGTCTGCCCTTCGACGCCGCCCGCGGAACGGTGCCCCATATGGCCGGGCGGGTGCTCAGGGACGGGACACCGGCGCCCGGGGAGTATGTCGCGGGATGGATCAAGCGGGGGCCGACCGGGGTGATCGGATCGAACCGCTCGTGCGCCAAGGAGACCGTCGCCTCGCTGATCGATGACGCTCCGCTCCTGCTGCGGCGGTCCGTGGCGGCCGATCCGCTGAGCACCCTGCGGAGCTGGGGAGTGCGGCCGGTCGAATGGGACGGCTGGCTGGCGATCGAGCGCGCCGAGGCCGCACTCGGACGGTCGCTCGGCCGCGGGCAGGTGAAGATCCCGGACTGGAACGGTCTGCTGGACGCGGCCCGGGACGACGGGCGCTGAGGAACCCGCAGCGGCCCACGGGGCGGGAGTCAGCCCGCGAGGCGCTCCGCCTGCCGGTCCGCGGCCGCGAGCACGGCGTCCAGCAGTCCCGGGAAGAGCGCGTCCAGGTCGTCCATCCGCAGGCCGCTCACCTTGGCGGTGCCCCGGTAGGTCTGGTGGATGACTCCGCTCTCGCGCAGCACCCGGAAGTGGTGCGTGGTGGTGGACTTGGACACCGGCAGGTCGAAGGTGGAGCACGCCAGGTGGTCGGCGGTGCCCGCCAGTTGCCGCACGATGCGCAGCCGTACCGGATCGGCGAGGGCATGCAGGACGCCTTCGACCCGGATCTCCGCACGGGCGGGGTGGGCGAGCGCGCGGGAGCCGGCGGCCGTCGCGAGGTCGGTGGTGGTGGCGCTTGCGGGGGTCACGGTGGCTCCACTCGTCCGGGGGCTCCATTGTACGAGAACCGTCGTAGTTCCGGGGTCCGGGAGACGGGCCGTTCCGTCGCGCGGCTCCCGTCACTCCCTTGTCGCCACCACCAGACGTGCCCGGGGGCTGCCGTCCGGGCGGCTGCCCAGCTCCGACAGCGGCAGCAGCCGTACGGTGAACCCGGCCGCGGCAAGGTCGTCGAGCACATCGGGGAGCGGGAAGGTCCGGTAGTACATCACGAACGTCGGCCGCCAGAGCGCGTTCCGCACCCGCATGGCCAGGTCGAAGCCCAGGAGCGACCAGTAGGCCGGCGAGCCCACCACCGGCGGCGCGCCCACCGGAAAGACGAACCTGCCGCCCGGCCGCAGTGAGGCGTACACCTGCGCGAAGAGGGCCGGCCGCTCCTTCGGCAGGAAGTGGCCGAACGCCCCGAGGCTGAGGGCCACGTCGAAGGCGGGCGCGAAGGGCAGGGCCAGCGCGTCGGCCCGCACCCAGTGCACCGCGGGACCGGCTCGGGACCCGTCCTCGTCGGCCAGGGCGGACCGGCCGACGGCCAGCATGCCCGCGCTGAAGTCGACACCGGTGACCCGCTCGCCGCACACCTGCCGCAGGACGCTCATGCCCGCCCCCGTGCCGCAGCAGACGTCGAGCCCCGCGTCGAACGGTCCGAGCGGCCGTAGCGCCCGCGTGACGGCGTCGAGCACCCTGTCCGGCGTCCGGTAGGGCGTCAGGTCGAACTTCGGGGCGAGCAGGTCGTATCCGCGCTCGATGGAGGAGAGCGCCTGGACGGCCAGTTCGCGGAGAGTGGGGCCCTCTGGAGTGAACATCGCCGATCAGCGTACCCACAGAGGGCCCCCGGTGAGGTGGGGCGTGGGGCGCCGGGTCAGACCGCCCAGCCGTACTGCTCGGGAACCGGCACCGTGCCGCCGGCCAGGTCGCGCGCGGCGTCGCGCGCGAAGTAGGGGTTGCGCAGCAGTTCCCGGCCGAGCAGCACGGCGTCCGCCCGGTGGTCGGCGACGATCTTCTCGGCCTGGACCGGGTCGGTGATCAGGCCGACCGCGGCCACGGGGAGGCCCGTCTCGGTGCGGACCCGCTCGGCGAACGGCACCTGGTAGTCGGGGCCCACGGGGATGCGCGCCCCGGGGGCGAGCCCGCCGGTCGAGACATCGAGCAGGTCGACTCCGTGCGCCCGCAGCTCGTGCGCGAGGCGGACCGTTTCGTCGGCCGTCCAGCCCTCCCGCCCGTCGTCGGCGTTCTCCGTGAGCCAGTCGGTGGCGGAGATGCGGAAGAACAGCGGAAGCTCCTCGGGCCACACCGCGCGCACCGCGTCGACGACCTCCAGGGCGAAGCGGGTGCGGTTCTCGAAGGAGCCGCCGTAGGCATCGCTGCGGCGGTTGCTGTGCGGGGAGAGGAACTCGCCGATCAGATATCCGTGCGCGCCGTGGATCTCCGCGACCTGGAAGCCCGCCGCCAGCGCGCGCCGGGCGGCGTCCGCGAACTGCTCGACGATCTCACCGATCTCGTCCACGGTCAGCTCTCGGGGAGCCGGGCGGTCGTCGTCGTACGCCACGGGGCTGGGAGCGACCGGCAGCCAGCCCTCGCCGTCCGGCGCACCGGCTTCGATCGGGCCGCCGCCGCGCCAGGGACGCTCGGTGGACGCCTTGCGTCCGGCGTGCGCGAGCTGGATGCCCGGGATGGTGCCCTGGCCGGCGAGAAAGGCCGTGATGCGGCGGAACGCGTCGGCCTGCGTGTCGTTCCAGAGGCCCAGGTCCGCGGGGCTGATCCGGCCCTCAGGGCCGACCGCGGTGGCCTCCACCAGGATGAGGCCGGTGCCGCCGGCGGCGCGGGCCGCGTAGTGGGCGAAGTGCCAGTCGTTGGCGACGCCCGCGTTCGGCCCGAAGACCTCCGCGCTGTACTGGCACATGGGCGCCATCCAGATGCGGTTGGGAATGGTCAGCGATCGCAGGACGTAGGGCTCGAAAAGGGCGCTCACGACAGACTCCGTTTCACCTGATGCGACGGGCACGGCGGACGCGGCGGATCGACGCCGCGCCTTGTACGAGAGATACCGTACTACGACGATCGTCGAATTACGAAACCTCTCGTACAACAGGGTTCCCGCGCGCTCCCGCGACGCCCTGGCCGCTCGGCCCTCTGCCCGCTCAGTCCCCTGCCCGCACGCGGTACCGGAGTGTGATGGCGGCGTCGGCCCCGTATGCCTGGGTCCAGCTCCGCCCGGCGGCCGACTTCCAGGTCACATGAGCGGTGGACCCGTCGTTCCTGACGCTCTCGACCGTCATGACCCGGTCCCCGTCCCGCACGTCGCCCCGGCGCAGCTCGCTCGCCGTGACGGTGACCGGCTCCGCCGACGACACCCGCTCCGCCTCCTCGGCGGCCCGCACGAGCGCGGCGGCCAGCTCACGGGCCGCCGCCGGAGTGCAGGACCAGGAGAGCCCCTCCGGCCGGGCGGAGAACCGGATGCCCACCTGGAGCTCGCCAGGGGTCACCTCGACGGGCACTCGGCGCCCCTCGGTGTCGTCGATCTCGATGCTCATGACTTCCGCCTCCTCGTCCGGCTCACGACCTTAGCCGTGACCTGCGGGAACCATGACGGGGCGGACTCCCGTGCGTACCGCCGCGGCCGTCAGCCCGGGCAGACGTCCAGACGGCCGCTGGGGCGGACCAGAGCGGCCGGGTGCGGGGTGCCACCGCACAGTCCGTCCTCGGCGGGCCAGTCGTAACCCGCGGGTGGGAGACGGCCACGGCGCCCGGCAGTCCTTGGGAAGTCACCACAGGAGCTCCTCGGTCTCTGCGCCCGGCCCGGTAAGCGCTTTCCCGCGATGACGCCGGCGCGCGGCCCGGACAGGATCAAGAGCACCTGCACGCGCACGGCTCCGGGGTCCTGCCATCGCCGCTTCGACCTGCGGCAACACCGGCTCTGCGCGCCACTGTCAGTGGCCGGGTGCAGACTGGCCCGTATCCGGCTCAACGGCGTTTCGGGAAGGTCTCTGACATGACCGATGTACTGCTCACCGTAGGCACCCGCAAAGGGCTCTTCATCGGCCGCAGGCGCGGCGGCACCTGGGAGTTCGACGGCCCGCACTTCAACGCCCAGGCGATCTACTCGATCGCCGTCGACACCCGCCGGGAGACTCCCCGGCTGCTCGTCGGTGGCGACAGTGCCCACTGGGGCCCCTCGGTCTTCCACTCCGACGATCTGGGGGCCACCTGGGTCGAACCGAAGCAACCGGCGGTGAAGTTCCCGCAGTTCACCGAGGCGTCGCTGGAGAGGGTCTGGCAGCTCCATCCGGCCGGGCCGGAGGCGCCGGACGTGGTCTACGCGGGCACGGAGCCGGCGGCCCTGTTCCGCTCGGAGGACGGCGGCGAGTCCTTCGAGCTGGTCCGCCCGCTGTGGGAGCACCCGACCCGCTCGAAGTGGGTGCCCGGCGGCGGCGGCGAGGGTCTGCACACCATTCTCACCGACCCGAGGGACCCCCGGGCGATCACGGTCGCGGTCTCCACGGCGGGCGTGTTCCGGACGAAGGACGGCGGCGCGAGCTGGGCCCCTTCGAACAAGGGCGTGTCGGCGGTCTTCCTGCCCGACCCGAACCCGGAGTTCGGCCAGTGCGTCCACAAGGTGACGCGGGACGCGGCCGATCCGGACCGGCTCTATCTCCAGAACCACTGGGGGGTCTTCCGCAGCGACGACTCCGGGGACTCGTGGACGGACATCGGCGCGGGGCTGCCCTCCGACTTCGGATTCGCCGCCGCCGCGCACCCGCACCGCGGCGAGACGGCCTACATCTTCCCGATCAACGCCGACGCCGACCGCGTCCCGGCCGGGCGCCGCTGCCGGGTGTTCCGTACGAGCGATGCCGGCCGGACCTGGGAGCCTCTTTCCGAGGGCCTTCCGCAGGGGGCGCACTACGGCACGGTCCTGCGCGACGCGCTCTGCACGGACGACGCCGACCCCGCGGGTGTCTACTTCGGCAATCGCAACGGCGAGGTGTTCGCGAGCGCCGACGACGGCGACACCTGGCAGCAGCTCTTCTCCCATCTGCCGGACGTGCTGTGCGTACGGGCGGCAGTGATCGGCTGACCGGCCGGTACCCGCCGAACGGTATGGCGGATGTTGGCGCCCTCACAGGTCAGTTGATCAGCGTGGTCGTATCACCAGTAGAGTGCGGCCCGTGGCAGCACGACCGTTGAAAGAAATCGTCGAGCCGGGGTGGGCGCAAGCCCTTGAGCCCGTGGCCGAACGCGTCGCCGCGATGGGCGACTTCCTGCGTGCCGAGATCGCCGCGGGGCGCACCTACCTGCCTGCGGGGTCCCATGTCCTGCGGGCATTCCAGCAGCCGTTCGAAGAGGTGCGGGTCCTGATCGTCGGTCAGGACCCGTATCCCACGCCGGGCCACGCGATCGGTCTCAGCTTCGCCGTGGCCCCCGACGTCAGTCCGCTGCCGGGCAGCCTGGAGAACATCTTCCGGGAACTGCACGCGGATCTGGGGCTCCCCCGGCCGTCCAACGGCGACCTGACACCGTGGACGCGGCAGGGGGTGCTACTGCTCAACAGGGCGCTGACCACCGCACCCCGGCGGCCTGCGGCCCATCGCGGCAAGGGCTGGGAAGACGTCACGGAGCAGGCCATCCGCGCACTCGTGGCCCGGGGCACGCCACTGGTGTCGGTCCTGTGGGGGCGCGACGCCCGCAACCTGCGCCCCCTGCTGGGCGACTACCCGGCGATCGAGTCCTCGCACCCCTCCCCCATGTCCGCGGACCGGGGCTTCTTCGGCTCACGGCCGTTCAGCCGGACCAATGAGCTGCTGGAGCGCCAGGGTGCGCAGCCGGTCGACTGGCGACTGCCGTGACCGCTCCCCCGGACCGGTTCGTCATCGGCGTGGACTCCGGCGGTTCGGGGTTGCGGGTGGCGCTCGGGACGGTCGACGAGAAGCGGCCCGTATCGACGGCGGTCTGTTCCGAACCGGTGCGGACGGGTCCCGGCGGTATCGACGCGGACCATCTGCTGACGCAGCTCCTGCCCGCCGTCCGCGGACTGCTCGACCGGGCGACGGAGGGGCACGCGGGCGGTGCGGAGCCCCCTGCCGGCTCCCCCGCGGACTCCTCCGTCGGCCTTTTCGGCATCGCCGCTCTCGCGATCGGTGCCGCCGGGATGGCGACGCTCGGTGAGCGGCTGCGCGCGGAGCTGCCGGACGCGCTCGCGGCCGAACTGGGTGTACGGCGACTGGCGCTGGCCGCCGACGCGGTGACCGCGTACGCGGGCGCGCTCGGCCAGCGGGCGGGCGCCGTGGTCGCGGGCGGTACGGGCATGATCGCGCTCGGTACGGACCTGTCCGAGTGGCGCAGGGCCGACGGCTGGGGTCACCTTCTGGGTGACTGCGGCGGCGGGGCCTGGATCGGCCGGGCCGGGCTCGAAGCGGCGATGCGCGCCCACGACGGACGGCGCGGCGGGTCCGCCGCCCTGCTCGCCCGGCTGGTGGCCGTCTTCGGTCCGGCAACGGACCTGCCGGGCCTGCTCTATCCGCGCACCGACCGGCCGGCCCTGCTCGCGTCCTTCGCCCCCGAGGTCGCGGCGTGCGCCGCCGACGATCCGGTCGCCGCGGGCATCCTGCGGGAGGCCGCGGCCCATATCGCCGAGACGGCCGCGGCGGTGTGTCCGGAGGCCGGTCCCGAGGGTGCCGGGCAGCGCGAAGTGGCCCTGACGGGTGGCTTGTTCCAGATGGGTGACCCCCTCCTCGCCCCCCTGCGCGAAGAGCTCGCGCGGCAGGTGCCGCAGGCGGTGGTGGTACCCGCCGCGGGCGATCCGCTCAGCGGTTCCCTCCGGATCGCCCGGGCACTCGCCACCGCCGGTCTTCGACTGCCGCTCCATCCGACTTTGCTGTTCGTGCCGGACCGGGCACCGTCCACTGCCGCGCAGGACGCGACCGGGTCCGGACAAGGGCGTCGACCGGGTGCCGATTAGGGATACGAGCAGTCATTCGGGAAGGCTTTGCAGCCGACAGAGCGGGGCAGTTGACCGCTATGCGACTCAACGGACATTAGTGGACAGATAACGCCTGACTGGGCCCTCCCCGAACAGAGGAGCACCCAAAACCAGTAGCATGCGGCGCCATGAGCACCCCCACTGGGCCCGCTTCCGGCCTGCCTGTACGAATGCCGCGACCTCGCCAGTCCGGACGGCACCGCCGCCCGGAGCCCGTGGTCGCACCCGAGGGCGCTGCCGCGCTCGTTCTCGCCGTTCCCGGTACCCCCTCTTCGGCCACGCGCAGCCTGGCCGAAGAGGTGATCAGCATCGCCCGTTCCGAACTCCCCGGCCTCAATGCCCGGATCGGATATCTCGACGGTGACGAGGCCGAGTACCCCGCGCTTTCCTCCGTACTCGCCCACGCCGCCGCCGAGCGTGTGGCGCGTTACGAACAGGCCATCGCCTTCGGCCGCGAGGTCGCCGCCCCCGAGGGGCCTTCCGCCGTCGTGGTGCCGCTCCTCGCGGGGCCGGACAACGCCCTCATGCGGCGGATACGGCAGGCCGTGATGGACAGCGGCACCCAGGTCGAGCTGACCGATGTGCTCGGCCCGCACCCGCTGCTCGCCGAGGCGCTGCACGTGCGCCTCTCGGAGGCAGGGCTGGCGCGCGCCGACCGCGCCAGGCTGTTCACCGTGGCCACTGCGGCGGACGGCATCGTGCTGGCCACCGTGGGCGGTGACGAGGCCGTGCAGGCCGCCGGGATCACCGGCATGCTGCTGGCCGCCCGTCTCGCGGTGCCGGTGATGGCCGCCGCGCTCGACGTGGAGGGTTCGGTCGCCTCGATCGCGGAGCAGCTGCAGAACTCCGGTTCGGCCCAGCTGGCACTCGCGCCGTATCTGGTGGGCCCGGAGATCGACGCGAGCCTCCTGGACGCCGCCGCGAAGGAGGCGGGCTGCGCGATGGCCGAGCCGCTCGGCGCGTATCCGGCCATCGGCAAGCTGGTGCTGTCGCTGTACGCGACGGCGCTCGGCATCACCCCCGCGACGCCGCAGGGCGCGCAGGCGCACTGATCAACCACCGCACGTCGGCCGGTGCGGTACGGACCCGGGAAACCCCGGGTCCGTACCGCACCGGCCGTTTTCGCCTCCGGGGTGTCAGGCGAAGGCCACGCAGGAGGGCGCGGGGACGTCCAGCGAGCCCGCGGGGCGGGGGATGCCCGTCGCGGCGTCCACGGCGAACCAGGCGACGTTCCCGGAGCGCTCATTGGCCGCGTACAGCCACTGCCCCGAGGGGTCGAGGGCCAGGTCACGCGGCCAGTGCCCCCCGCAGCCGACGGTCGCGGCCAGGGCCACCTTCTCGCCGGTCACGTCCAGGGTCAGGACCGAGATGCTGTCGTGCCCCCGGTTCGCGACCCACAGGAACCGCCCGTGGTGCGAGACGACCACCTCGGACGGGTACGTACGCACCTCGGCCTCGGCGATCACGCTTTCGGGCAGCACGGCCGTGACGGCGACCGGTTCGAGGACGCCGGAGGCCGCGTCCCAGGTGCACACGGTGAGGGTCGGTTCGAGTTCTCCGACGACGTAGGCGAAGCGGCCCGCGGGGTGGAAGGCCAGGTGGCGCGGCCCCGTACCCGGACTCAGCGCCGTCTCGCCATGCAGGCGCAGCTCTCCCGTCGCCGGGTCGACGGCGCAGACGCGTACGGAATCGGTGCCGAGGTCCACGCTCAGCAGCCACTGCCCCGAGGGGTCGGGCAGTACCTCGTGGGCGTGCGGGGCCGCCTGGCGGGAGGCGTCCGGCCCACTGCCCTCGTGCTGGAGGACCGATTCAGCGGCCCCGAGCGAGCCGTCGGCCAGCACGGGAAGCACGGTGACGCTGCCGGAGCCGTAGTTCGCCGTGACGACGTGACCGGCGGCGAGCGTGAGGTGCGTGGGACTGTCCCCGCGCACGGCCTGGAGGGCGCCCAGGAGGCGCGGCACGTCGCCCGTCACGTCGAAGGCGGCGGCCGCCCCCTGCGAGGTCTCACTGACCGCGTAGAGAACCGTTCCGCCCGGCCCGAGGCCGCTCACCAGGTACGACGGGTCGGGGACGGCGTCGGTGGCACCGAGCACCGTCAGCGCACCCGTGTCCCGGTCCACGGCGGCGGCGGTGATCCCCTGCCCGCCCGCCGAGGTGAACGACCCAATGAACGCCCGTCCGGCGCTGTTCCCGCTCATCGCGCTACCCCTCTTCACCGTCTGTCCCGATCTTCGGGCCGACGGTAGCAGGCAGCGCATTCTGGTCCAGACCAATCAGGGGCGACCGGCGCGGCACGCGGGCCGCGCCGGTCAGGCCGTGCTGAGCGGGGCCCGAGGCGAGGTCCGCAGGGGCGCGGCGAGATCGGCGAGCACCCGCTCCAGGGCATGGAGATGGGCGAGTGCCGCCTCCGCACCGGGGTGGTGGTGCGGGGCCTGCTCGGGGACGGCCAGCCGGTCCGTCAGAGCCTGTCCGGGCGGCGCCAGGGCGAGCACCGCCGCCTCGACCCGGTGGCAGGCCGCGGTGAGCCGCGCGTCGTGGGAGGCGTCCGGATCGGCGGCCACCGTGGCGAGACCGCGCACTTCGCGGGCACAGGCGTCGAGCAGCTCCATCACCTGGCGGGCGCGCGCCTTGCGGGCCCGGAGCGGGCTGACGGGATGCACGAGCGGGGCCAGTGACAGCCTGGCCCGGCCGAGCAGGAGTTCCAGTTCGGCGGCGAGCGGCGCCGGGTCGGCCCGCTCGTCACCGGCCAGCCGCATCGCGGCGACGCCGGTGCAGCGGTGCACGCAGTGCAGGGCCCGCTGGACCCACGCCTCGGTCGTGGCGTGCGTGGTGACGGGGAGAATCAGGGCGACCCCGATCACCGCGCCGAGCGCGCCCGCGGCCGTCTCCTCGAAACGCAGCCAGAGCAGGCCCGGGTGCAGAACGCCGAGGAGCCCGTACAGCAGACCGGCCATCACGGTGACGAAGAAGGTCATCCAGCTGTATGACGGGGCGGCCGTGTAGAAGATGCCGAAGACGCAGACGGCGACGAGGACAGCGGTCGGTCCGACGGCGCCGTGCAGCGGTACGGCGACGACCAGACCGACGGCGATCCCGGCGACGGTGCCGACGACCCGGCGGAAGCCGCGTACGAGGGTCTCGCCGCGCGAGGCGGTGTTGACGAAGATCCACCATGCGGTGCCGACGGCCCAGTACCAGCGGTCCGGGGAGAGCAGCAGACCGACGGCGAGCGCGATCGCGCAGGCCGCCGTGGCCTGGAGCGCCTGGCGGGTGGTCGGCCTGGCGAGACCCCGGCCGGTGAGCGGGGCGGGCTGGGCGGGCGGCGGGGTACGCCGTTCGATGCACCAGGCGCCGAACCGTACGGCGCAGGACGCTGCCACGGCCAGGGCGACCGCGCCGTACAGCTCGGGGAGCTGGCCCGGGACGGCGTGCAGGAACTGGGTGCTGAAGAACATCATGAAGCCGAAGATGCCGAGCGCGTGGCCGCGCGGGCCCCAGCGTCGTGCGTACACCCCGGCGAAGACGACGGCGAGCCAGCTGACGGACCGCAGCAGCGGCTGCCCGTGCAGGGTGCTGGCCAGGGCGAGGACGGGAAACCCGACGGCAGGCAGCAGCAGGGTGGTGACCGCCTGCCTGCGGACCGTCGCGTCACCGACGGTGAACAGCGCGAGGAGTGCGGCGAGTCCTCCGGTGATGGACGCGGTCAGGGACAGGCCGGCCAGTTCGGCCGCGGCCACCGCCAGACCGATACCGAGCACGGCACGCAGCGAGACCCTCAGTCGCAGGAGCCCCGGATCAGGGGCCACGAACATCCTCTTCACGACGGTCGGACCGCCCCCTTCGACTTGAGAGACACCCTCTTGTGAACGGCAAAGGCGCCGCGTAACCGGAAGCGGCATCGTCGCCGTCCGGGGCTGCGCAGCGCCATGGATGAGTCAAGGAAAGCACCCTGCGGGACAGTGGCTCAACTCGACGAGCGCGTGCTGTGCCATTGGTACAGTCGAAGCACGTTTCGCCGGGCCAGAAGGGGGCCAACGGACCATGGCGGTGGATTCTCTCGACACCCGCATCCTGCGCCTGCTGATCGAGCAGCCGCGCACCAGCGCGCGGGAGTACGCGCGCGTTCTGGGGATCGCCCGCGGGACGCTCCAGGCCCGGATCGACCGCCTGGAGCGGGACGGCGTGATCACCGGTACGGGCCCCGCGCTCTCCCCCGCCGCCCTCGGCCACCCGGTGCTCGCCTTCGTGCACCTGGAGGTCACCCAGGGGCACCTGGACGAGGTGGGCGAGGCGCTCTCCGCCGTCCCGGAGATCATCGAGGCGTTCTCGACGACCGGCGGCGGCGACCTGCTGACCCGGGTCGTCGCCCGCGACAACGGGCATCTGGAGGATGTGATCCAGCAGCTGATCCAGCTCCCCGGCGTGGTCAGGACCCGGACGGAGGTGGCGCTGCGCGAGCGGGTGGCGCACCGGGTGCTGCCCCTGGTCGAAGCGGTGGGTCGGACGGCCGGCGGCGCGGACTGATCACCCGCCCGGCATGCTGGGGGCCATGCATTCACCGCGTACCCAGGTCCCGGTCCCCCACGTCGTCTTCGATCTCGACGGCACCCTCGTGGACAGCGAGCCGAACTACTACGAGGCGGGCCGCCGCCTCCTCGCCCGGTACGGCGTGACGGATTTCAGCTGGGAGTACCACACCCGCTTCATCGGGATCGGCACCCGTGAGACGCTGACCGCGCTGCGAGCCGAGTACGGGATCGAGGCACCGGTGGACGAACTGCTGGCCGGAAAGAACGCCCTCTATCTCGAACTGGCCGGCTCCTCCACCGAGGTCTTCCCCGAGATGCGGAAACTCGTGGAACGCCTGCACGGAGCGGGCGTCCCGATGGCGGTGGCCTCGGGTTCCTCCCGGGCGGCGATCGGAGCGGTGCTCGCCGTCACCGGCCTCGACGCGTACATCTCCCTGTACGTGTCCGCGGAGGAGGTGCCGCACGGCAAGCCGGAGCCCGATGTCTTCCTGGAGACCGCGCGGCGCATGGGAGCGGAACCGGCCGAATGTGTGGTGCTGGAGGACGCCCCGCCCGGCGCTGCGGCGGCGCGCGCGGCGGGGATGCGCTGCCTCGCGATCCCCTATGTGACGGGGACGGCGGGCGATCCGGCGTTCCTGGCGGCGGATCTGCTCTTCGCCGGCGGGCAGCGCGGGTTCACGGCACAGGCCGCGTACGACTGGCTCCTCCGGGCGGGTGGCCCAGGAGTCACCGCGCCGATTGGCTGATTGCCGCCTCCACCAGCACGGCCGGCCGACGCAGCAGGTCACCGGTGCCAACTGCGGTCCCGCAGGCCGATATCCTGACCCGGCCGCGCACCCCTTCCTCATCCCGTTCCTGATGAGCCCGATGAGGTCGCCTCCGCGGCTGTCGAAGCGGGCCACAGTTCGAGATTGGTGCACAGGTGCTGGTAGCAGGTCGGTACCGGTTGATATCCCCTATCGGCCGCGGCGGCATGGGCGAGGTGTGGCGCGCGACGGACGAAGTCCTCGGCCGTGCCGTCGCCGTGAAGCTGTTGCTGGGCGACGGTGACGACGCGTCATCGGCCGCCCGCTTCCGGCTGGAGGCGCAGACCGCCGCCCGGCTGAGCCACCCTCACCTCGTGGCGGTGTTCGACTTCGGGGCGTGGGAGGACCGGTTCTACCTCGTGATGGAACTGGTCGAGGGCAGGAGTCTCAGCGATCTGCTCGCGGCCCAGGAGACGGTGCATCCGGAGCAGGTGGCCCGGATCGCGGGCGAGGCGGCCGCGGGGCTGGCCGCGGCCCACCGGCAGGGCGTCGTGCACCGCGACATCAAGCCCGGGAACCTGATGCTGGATGCCGAAGGGTCGGTGAAGATAGGCGACTTCGGGATAGCCCAGTTCGTCGACGATCCCGCCACGGCGCTGACCACCGCCGGACAGATCGTGGGCACGAGTCTCTATCTGGCCCCCGAGCGCGCGCTCGGCCGCACGGCCGACTCGGCGTCGGACATGTACTCCCTGGGCTGTGTGATCTATCAACTCCTGGTCGGTCACCCGCCGTTCCGTTCCGATACGGCGACCGCGACGCTCTATCAGCATGTGGACACCCCTCCCGTGCCGCTGCGGCAGCGGGGCGTCGACATCTCCCCCGCGTTCGACGCGTATCTGCTGAGCCTGCTCGCCAAGCAGCCCGAGGCCCGGCCCGGCGCGCAGCAGGTGTCCGACTGGTTCCGCACCGACGCCTGGCGCGGGCGCCCGGAGCCGTTGCCCCCGCACGTCACCCCCGCCGGTCCGGTGCGCGCGTCGGCGGCTCCCCCGGCCCGCGGCCCGCACACCTCACCGATGTCCGCAGGTGCGCGGCGGTCCGGCCCGGACACGGCGGGCGGGGCCGCGGGCCCCACGACGTACCGGCTGCCGCAGGCAACCGGCCGAAGACGGGCCCCGGCGCCCGCCCGCAGGCGCAGCACCCGTGAAGCGATCCGGCGTCGGCCGCGGGTGGCCAGTGCCATCGCGGGGACGGCCGCCTTCATCGCCGCCGTGTACCTGGGGATGGTCCTGTTCGCCCCGGACCCCAGCTCCGCCGAGACACCGGCCACCGACCCCACGGGGACGACGGGGCCCGTGACGCCGGCCGAGGACGCGCCGGCGCGGGACACCGCACCGTCGGAGGCCGCCCCGCAGGAGGGCTCCCCCGGGGACGAGGAGCAGGGCGACGGGCAGGGGCACAAGGACCAGGAGAAGGACAAGAAGCACGAGGACGACTGAGGCCCGGCTCGGCCCGGCTGGCACACGCGCCACAACCGATGGCCGGGCAAGCGCGTCGTAGGAGGCAGACCGCCGGTCCGCGGTGGATGCTGGTCGGGCGTGCGCCGCCCCGGGGCCCGCTCGTCCGGCTCCGTCCGCCGCGTGCACCGATGCCCACGCCCATGAACGGGGATTCTGATGCGTATCCGTCCTGCTCTCGCCGCTTCGTCCGCGGCCGTCCTCGCCCTGCTTGCCGCGTCCGGCGCTCCTGCCGCCGCGGCCCCCGGACCCGCCGTCTGCGCGGAGCGTGCCGTCGAGGTGGCCGCCGCCGCTTCGCCCGACGTCGCGGACGTGGTGCGGATCAGCGTCACCAACCAGGGCCCTCGCCCCTGTGTCGTCGACCGGGTCCCCACCGTGGTCTTCGGTGACCTGGACGGCCCGGCGCTGCCGGTGCCCGAGACCGGGAGCGCGCCGTACCGGCTGGCCGCGGGCCACTCCGCGTACGCGGCCGTACGCACGCTGGACCCCGCTTCGACGGAACTGCGGCGGGTGGACGGGGTGACCGTCGCCGGGCATCCCGCGCACCACGGGCGGACGTTCGACGCCGCTTCCCTCGGGGCGCCGGACGGAATCCGCGTCTGGGAACCCGTCACCACCTGGTGGCACCCCACCCGGGCCGGGGCCGACGCGGTGCTCGCGGAGCACACCGACTGATACGGAGCCCGCCGGCCACCGGCTCACCACCGTGCGGTCCACCGCGGGGGGCCGCACAGTGGAAGGAGGGGCTGCGGGCGGGAGGACCTGGCGTGAACACCGACGACGAACGGCGGGCCGGAGCGGGTCCGGAGCAGCACGGGAACGGCACAAGCGGTGGTGCTCCCCGGTTCGTGGTGCAGATCCACGACGCGCGCCGCATGCACTTCGACTTCCGGCTGGAGGTCGACGGCGTACTGAAGTCCTGGGCGGTGCCCCGGGGCCCCTCGGACAATCCGCAGGACAAGCGGCTGGCCGTACCGACGCAGGACCATCCCCTGGAGTACCGCGAGTTCGAGGGCGTCATCCCGGAGGGCGAACAGGGCGGTGGCACCGTCATCGTCTGGGACCAGGGCACCTACCGGCCGCTCAGCCATGACGAACAGGGCACGCCCGTGTCGTTCGAGGAGGCCCTGGAGCGCGGTCACGCGACCTTCTGGCTCGACGGTGCCAAACTCCACGGCGAATTCGCCCTCACCCGCTTCCGGGTCGGGGACGAGGCGCCGGGGCCGAGCCAGGTGGCATGGCTGCTGATCAAGGCGAACGACAACCAGGCGGTCCACGACAGACCCGGCACCCCCAACCCGTACCACGCGCGGTCGGCCCGTACGGGGCGCACACTGCACCAGGTCGAAGCCGCGGAGAGCGAACACACCGGCTGAGAGACCAGGCCGGCGGCGGCCATCTCGTGAGCCACCCGGGATGCGACGGTGGGGACAGGGCGCACGAGTGGCCCGCCACCGTGCCTTCGGGCAGCATGGTCGGCGAGGACCGGCCGCGCTTCGCGCATGCCGTGCGGGGCATCGGCCGGACACGTACGCACAAGTCCATGGCAGGAGTCCAGACGGCGGCGGCGTCGCACCGTGCGACTGCCAGGCACGCGCCGACCGGCGTCCGCGATGTGGCAACACGGCCGCACCCAGGGCGCCCGTGAGGGCCGGGCAAGGGCCGCGCCGGTCCGCTCTGGAGGTGTACGCACCGTGATCGGCTCGCATCCACAGGAGACTCCGCGGCGGAGGTCTCCGCTGCAGAGGTCCACGACAGACGCCTCGGGGCTCGGCGCGCCGTGCTGGGCCAGTCTCGCCACGCGCAGCCTGGCCTCGTCGCAGGAGTTCTACGGGGCCGTACTGGGGTGGACGTTCCGCGGAACGGACCTGGGCGACGAATTCAGTGTGGCCCTCTACGACGGCGTACCGACGGCCGGTCTGGCGGAACTCACGGACGTCCTGCACATCGCGAACGACTGGACTCCCTACTTCGCCGTTCCCGACGCCGATGTGGCCGCCGCGCGGATCAGGGAGCGCATGGGCACGCTCGCGGTCGGGCCCATCGACTTCCCGATCGGCCGGGCGGCGGTCGCCGCCGATCGCGACGGCGCGCGTTTCGGAGTGTGGCAGGGGCGCCTCGTGGCGGACTGGCAGGCCTGGCGGGAGCACCGCCCCTGGTGGCTGGACCTGACGACCCCCAAACCGTTCGAGGCGGCGCTCTTCTACGGAGAGATCCTCGACTGGGCCTCGGAGCGTCCGGGCTTCTGCGAAGTCGGTTACGAGCACGACGACGTGGTGCTCCGTGACGACGGCCGTGTCGCTGCCCTCATCACGGCTGGCGCCGAGGACGGACTGACCTTCCCCGGGTGCGGACCGCGCTGGAACGTGCACTTCCCCGTGCGGGACGTGGAGGTGGCGCTGAAGACCGCGGTCCGGCACGGCGGCCTGGTCCTCGAACGCCGGATCTCGGCCCATGAGGACGGGGCCACGCTCCGCGACCCCGGCGGCGCCGTCTTCTGCGTCACGTCGGCCACCGGTCCTTCGCCGGTACAGGGCGACGAAGAGTGGCCGTGAACACACCCGATTACGGAACGTGACATCACGGGGTGCAGTCCCGGCAGGAGGCTGGTTCCCTGGCACTGTCCGCTCTCCATGAACCCAGGAGTGATCATGAGCGCCATATCCGGACCCTCGGGCCGTGCCCAGCACCTGCGCCAGAAGGCAAGCGAGTTGAGTCAGGCCGCTGAGCGCACGACCGACCCCGAGCACCGACTGCGCCTTCAGCGGAAGGCCCAGCGGCTCCTGGCGCAGACCGAGCAGGACGGTCACGAGGCGGACGGCGGGGCCGGCGGACGGTGACGGCCCCGATTGCCGGGCCCGGGCGGGTGTCAGCTCCCCGCC
>NZ_JBHXQO010000084.1:0-20270 GCF_042717135.1 Streptomyces sp. NPDC058620 | reverse complement strand
GGCCGCACCGGTGCGGCCGGCCCCGACGACACGCAGGGCTCACCGGTCCTGGGGAGCCGGTGAGCCCTCAGCTGAGTCAGCCGAAGCTCAGAGCCACGTGGCCGAGGTCCAGGCCGGTGTTGCCCGCGCCGAGGTTGCACGCGGCGGCGGCGCAGTCGACGGCTCCGACCGGCGTACCCTCGGGCGTGCTGCCCGCGTAGGACTTCCTCACCACGAAGGTGAACGACGCCGCTCCGGAAGCGTCGGTGGTGAAGGAGGTCGCGGTCGCGGCGTTGCACGCGTCCTGTCCGCCGACCTGGGCACACTGGGCGATGTAGTAGGTCTCGCCCGCGGCCGCACCGCTGATGGACACCGAGACGCTCTGTCCGTCGCTCAGCCCTGAAGCGGGGCTCACCGCGAACGAGGGCGCGGCGAAGGCGACGGACTGGGCGGCTGCGGCCAGGCCGATGGACGCGACAGCCACGACGCCGAACTTGGTGGCGCGACGGGACATGTGACGTAACGACATGCGGATACTCCAGTTCGTGGAGGGATTGATCACTCCCTGGAATAATCACCGCAGATGGCTGGTGCCTGCATCTTTTTCTGTGCTGTGATCACCTCCCGGCAGTGCGCTCCCGTCGACCGCCGCGCGGATGATGCGGCAGACGCCCTGCACCTCGGCGGGACCGACGGCCGTGCCGGTGGGCAGGGACAGGACCCGTTCGGTGAGCGCCTCCACTTTCGGCAGCGGGTCGGGAGCGTGGCGGGACGGGGCGGACCGGTACGGTTCGCAGCTGTGGCAGCCGGGGCTGAAGTAGGCGCGCGCGAGCACGTTGTGCCCCTGGAGCACCGCTTGGAGCTCGTCACGGTGCAGGCCGGCGCGGGGCGCGTCCACCTCGATGACGACGTACTGGCAGTTCGACTGCTCGCCCGGCTCCTGCGGGCGAACCCGGACGCCGGGCAAACCGTCCAGGTACTCCTCGTACAGTCGGTAGTTGCGCCGGTTGACCTCGGTGAATACGTCGGCCGCCTCCAGGGAGGTGAGGCCCATCGCCGCGCTGATCTCGTGCATGCGGGCGACCGTTCCGCTGCCGGTGATCTCGTGTGCGGCGTTGAGGCCCTGGTGACGCATGGCCCGGAGCCGGTCGGCCAGGGCGTCGTCGTCGGTGACGATCGCCCCGCCCTCGAAGCTGTTCACGAACTTCGTCGCCTGGAAGCTGAAGATCTCCGCCGTACCGAATCCGCCGATCGGCTTGGACCGGTAGGTGCAGCCGAAGGCGTGCGCGGCGTCGAAGAGCAGGTGCAGGCCGTGCTCGGCGGCCAGTTTGGTCAGCTCGTCGATCCGTGCGGGCCTGCCGAAGACGTGCACGTCCAGAATCGCACGGGTGCGCGGTCCGATGAGCCGCTCCACGTGCGCCACATCGGCGGTGCCGGTCTCCTCGTCCAGTTCGCAGAAGACGGGCACCGCGCCGATCCAGTCCAGTGCGTGGGCGGTGGCGACCCAGGTGAACGAAGGGACGATCACCTCGTCCCCCGGGCCGATGCCCAGGGCCTTCGCGGCGACCTGGATGCCGGTGGTGGCGTTCGAGACGGCGACGCAGTGCCTGACCTCGGCGAGCTCGGCCACCCGGGCCTCGAACTCCCGGACCAGGGGGCCGTCGTTGGTGAACCACAGCCGTTCCAGGGCGCCGTCGATCCGTTCGATCAGCCGGTCCCGGGAGCCCACGTTCGGGCGTCCGACGTGCAGCGGTTCGCTGAAGTAGGGCGTGGGCAAGGACTCCAGGAGCACCCGGTCGCCGCTCATGCCGCGCGTACGCCGATGAAGAGGCCGGGGCTGTTGGGCCGGCCGTCGGCCAGCCGGAAGCCGGGCACGAACTTCACCGTGAGGCCCGCTGCCTCGAAGGCGTCGGCATACTGCTCACGGGTGAACAGGCTGGAGGTCAGGACCTCGGAGAACTCGCGGAAACCGGCCGAGTCCGCGACCCTGAACCGCACCTCCAGACGCGACTTGTCGCCTTGCCGCACGGAGTGCGTCATGCGAGTGATGACGCGGCCCTCCTCGCGGTGCAGATGCCCGCCGACGTGGCCGTCGAGGAAGTTCTCGGGGAAGTACCAGGGCTCGGCGACGAGGACGCCGCCGGGGTCCAGGTGGCCCGACATGGCCGACACGGCGGCCTTGAGCTCGGTGACCGAGCCCATCTCGCCGAGCGCGTTACCCATGCAGGTGATCGCGTCGAAGGTGCGGCCGAGGTCGAACGACCGCATGTCCCCGGCGTGCAGGGTGACGCCGGGCAGCCGGGCGGCCGCCTGTTCCAGCATCGCGGGCGCGTACTCCAGGCCCTCGACGTGGCCGAAGAGCGTGGCGAGAGTCTCCAGGTGGGCTCCGGTGCCGCAGGCCACGTCGAGGAGCGAGACGGCGCCGGGCCGGCCGGCGAAGATCAGTTCGGCGAGCCCCCGGGCTTCCATGTCGAAGTCCTTGCCGCGGCTGCGGAAGACGAGGTCGTAGAACTGCGCGTGTTCGGGGCCGTACTCCATCAGACGAGCTCCTTCGCTGACTGGGCGCTGATGATCCTGGGCTCCGGGATGGGAACGATGAACTTCCCTCCCGCCGCGAGGAAGCGGTGTTCCTTGCGGACGACCTCCTCGGTGTAGTTCCAGGCGAGGAGGAGGTAGTAGTCCGGTTCCGTGGCGGCGACCTGGTCCGGAGGCAGGACGGGGATGCGGTTACCGGGCAGCAGCTTGCCGTGCTTGAGGCTGGTGGTGTCGCCGCAGACGGTGATGTCGTCGGCCGTCAGCTCACAGGCCATCAGCAGTTGGGTGCCCTTGGACGGGGCTCCGTAGCCGGCCACGCGCTTGCCCTGCGCCACCAGGCCGCGGACCAGGGTGCGGACCGCCTCGGTCACCTGCGTCACCCGCTCGGCGAAGGCTCGGTAGGGGGCCTCGGTCAGCAGACCGCGCGCCTCCTCCAGGGCGAGCAGCGCGGCGACCGACGGCTCGGGGGTCCGTGCGGCGGTCTCACGCGCGGCGACGACGGCGATCGAGCCGCCGTGGACAGCCACCCGCTCCACGTCGATGATGCGCAGGCCGTGCGCACCGAAAAGGTGGCTCAGTGTGTGCAGGGAGAAGTAGGACAGGTGCTCATGGTAGATCGTGTCGAACTGGTTCTCGTCGAGCAGGTTCAGCAGGTACGGCACCTCGATGATCAGGACGCCCTCGTCGTCGAGGACCACGTCGACGCCGTCCAGGATGCGATGTACGTCGTCGATGTGCGCGAAGCACTGGCGGCCGATCACGGCCTTCGCGCGGCCCTGGCCGGCGGTGATGCGGGCGGCGGGTCCCGGCCCGAAGAAGTCCGGGTCGGTGGCGATGCCCCGCGCGTTGGCGATCTCGGCCAGGTTGGCGGCCGGGTCGACCCCGGCCACCCTCATGCCGGCTGCCTCGAACATCGCGAGCTGGGTGCCGATGTTGCTGCCCATCTCGACGACCAGGTCATCGGCGGCCAGATCCGCCCGACGGGTGGCCAGGCCGACGATGTGACGCATGTGCTCACGGATCTGGTCGGAGTCGGAAGAGACGTACACGTAGTGCTTGAACAGCGCCTCGGGGTCGACGACATGCCGCAGCGTCATCAGCCGGCACTGTCGGCACACGATGACGTCGAGCGGGAAGGCGTCCTGCGCCTCATCGGCGTCGGCCGGGTCGACGAAGCCGTTCGCGAGCGGGAGCGAACCGAACGAGATGACCTCGATCCAGTCGTCCGCACCGCAAACGCGGCAGGTGTCGTCCCGTCTGCATTTCTCCAGCATGAAGTCTCCTGACGGCGAAAGCCGGTGAAATCGGGCCCGTCGGTCCGGGGACCGTCAATCTAGGGTTCCGGCCGACGGGCCCTCCACTTCGTGTGTGCCCAAACGTGTGTCAGCGCAGCGGACGCGTGAACGTCCGGATGTCCCCGACGAGCAGTTCCGGCTGCTCCATGGCGGCGAAGTGCCCGCCGCGGTCGAACTCGGTCCACCGCGTCAGGGTGGGCAGGATGCCTTCGGCGAAGGCACGGATCGGCCGTGTGGCGTCGTCCGGGAACACCGCGACGCCGACGGGGGCGGTCAGGGGCCAGGGGCCGCCCCAGGTGCGCGCGAAGTCCGCCATGCCGTGCGCCGACTCGTAGTACAGCTGGGCGCTGGATCCGGCGGTCGCGGTCAGCCAGTAGATCATCACGTGGGTGAGCAGCCGGTCGCGCGAGATGGCTTCCTCCACGTTCTTGCCGCCGCTCCACTCCTGGAACTTGTCGAGGATCCACGCGAGCTGGCCGACCGGGGAGTCGGTGAGCCCGTAGGCCAGGGTCTGCGGGCGAGTGGCCTGGATGCGCTGCCAGCCGATCCCCGTGTCAGCGAACTGCCCGCCGTGCGCCAGTTTGCCCAGGTCGCTCTCGTCCAGGCGCCCGATGGCCTCAGGGTCGTCCTGCGGCGGGAAGGTCACCAGCATGTTCAGGTGCACCCCCGCCACGTGTTCGGGGTCGGCGAGGCCCAGTTCCAGCGAGACGACCTTGCCCCAGTCGCCGCCCTGGGCGACGTAGCGCTCGTACCCGAGGCGGCTCATCAGCTCTGCCCAGGCACGCGCGATCCGTCGCACGTCCCAGCCCTGCTCGGTGACCGGACCGGAGAATCCGTACCCCGGCATGGAGGGGATGACCACGTGGAACGCGTCCGCCGGGTCGCCGCCGTGAGCGCGCGGGTCGCTCAGCGGTCCGATGACGTCGAGGAACTCGGCCACCGAGCCGGGCCAGCCGTGGGTGAGGACCAGCGGAACCGCGTCCGGCTCCGGCGAGCGCACGTGCAGGAAGTGGATCTCGGCACCGTCGATCGTGGTGGTGAACTGGGGGTACCGGTTCAGCTCGGCCTCGGCGGCCCGCCAGTCGTAACCGTGGCGCCAGTGGTCGGTGAGCTCCTTGAGATACGACAGCGGGACTCCGCGGTCCCATCCGGCGCCGGATATCTCCGACGGCCAGCGGGTGGCATCGATCCGGCGGTGCAGGTCGTCGATGTCGGACTGGGCGATATCGATACGGAAGGGACGCACAGTGAATCCACCCTCAGAGTTGTGGGAACGGTCGGCGGGCGTGCCGCCGCGCCGGAATCGGGGACCGTGCTCAGGCCGCCTCGGCCGCCTCGGCCGTGCGGTCCCGTGCGGCGAAGGACCGCACGGAAGCCAGGAAGTTGCGGATCATCGGCATGCCGTGTTCGGTACGGAAGCTCTCCGGATGGAACTGGACCGACTCCACCGGCAGCGACCGGTGGCGCAGGCCCATCACGTAGCCGTCGTCCGCGGAGCGCGCGGTGACCTCCAGGGACGGCGGCACGGTGCTCTCCGGAACGATCAGCGAGTGGTATCGGGTGGCGGAGAAGCCGTTGGGCAGCCCGGCGAACACACCCCGCCCGTCGTGGGTGATCCGGCTCGTCTTTCCGTGCATCAGATGCCGTGCGGGGACGGTGGCGGCACCGTGGGCGCGGGCGATGGCCTGATGGCCCAGGCACACCCCGAGCAGGGGCACCTTTCCGGCGAAGGCCCGCACGATCTCGATGTGCCCCGAGGTGTCGGGGTGGCCCGGGCCTGGGCCCAGCAGTACCGCGTCGGGCCGCATCAGCCTCATCTCGTCCGGGGTCATCCGGTGCGATCGCACCATCGCCGGTTCCGCGCCGGCGGACATCAGGTACTGGCGCAGGATGTCGACGAAGCTGTCGAACGCGTCGACCACCAGGACGTGCGGCTTCCCGGCACCCCGGCCGGACCCCTCGGGGGACAGCAGGCTCACAGCAACTCCTCTCCGGTGACCGCCCAGTGGGTGGCGCTCATCTTGGCCAGCGTCTCGGTCCACTCCGCCCCGGGTACGGAATCGGCGACGATTCCCGCCGATGCCCGGGTGCGGTAGACGCCGTCGTGGTGGAACAGGGTGCGGATGCACAGGGCGAGGTTGGTGTAGCCGCCCACGTCGAGGAGACCGAGCGCGCCGGCGTACAGGCCGCGACGGCTGCGCTCGACGGACTCGATGATCTCCATGGCGCGGATCTTCGGAGCGCCCGTCATGGTGCCGGCGGGGAACAGCGCGGCGATGCTGTCGAAGGCGTCGGTGTCGGCCCGGGCCCGGCCGACCACCGTGGAGACCAGGTGCATCACATGGGAGTAACCCTCGACGTCCAGCTGGTCAGGTACGTCGAGGGTGTTCGGCCGGGCGATCCGTCCGATGTCGTTGCGGCACAGGTCCACCAGCATGGTGTGCTCGGCTATCTCCTTGGGGTCCGCCCTCAGCCGGGCTCCCGCGGCCGTGCCGCCGTCCGGGCCGGAGCGCGGCACCGTGCCCGCGATCGGCCGCATCGTGACCTCGCCGTCCTCGATGCGCACGAACAGCTCCGGACTGGCGCCGATCAGGCGGTGTCCGTCGATGCCCGCCAGGTACATGTACGGGGACGGGTTGCGGCGGCGCAGACGCTGATAGACGTCGGCGGGGTCGGCCGGTGAGCGGATGGAGAGTTCGTGGCCGATCTGCACCTGGTAGATGTCGCCGACGGCGATGTGCTTCAGGCACCGCTCCACGTCGTTCGCGAACACCTCAGGGCCGCTGTCGTCGGTGACCGCCGAGGCGGGGAACCCATCGGCGGGCGCATCGGGCCAGTCCCGCTCGGCGTCGGAGAGGAGCCCGCGGACCGTTTCCGCCGCGAGGCCGGGCCAGTACGGGGACTCGTGGAGCAGCAGTTCGCTCGTGCCGGTCACGAGATCGGTGATCACACTGCCCCGGTGCAGGACCAGGCGTACGTCGGGCAGTCCGGGCCGGGTCTCGATGAGGTGGGGCAGGTCCTCGATGTAGCGGGCCGTGTCGTATCCGAAGAAGCCGAGGAAGCCGAACCGGAAGCCGGAGGTGGATCCCTCGGCGTCGAACATGTCCCGCATGGCCCGCAACAGCGTCCACAAGTCGGCCGGGGTCCTCAGGCGGAGTCCGTCGGGGCCGGTTTCGAGGAGTGCCTCCGCCCGTTCCAGGAGCAGACCCCGCAGGGCGGGGGCGCCCTCGATGCGCACCGCCCGGTCGGTGACCGAGAGCGACAGCAGCGCGCCGAAGCCGACGAACTGATGCCTGCGGTCGCGAGCCGGTCCGGCCGCGGACTCCAGGAGGTAGACCTCGTCGGGGCCGAAGTGCTCGGCCAGCGCACGGTAGGCGGGCAGGGCCCGCAGCTCTTCCACCACTAGTCGTCGTGTCCGCACCCGCACCGGGGCAGAGACCATGCACTGGTCGGTCATCGCCGGGTCCTCCCGATCACGTGGTGATGGCGTAGCGGTGTGCTACCTGGCGGGCGGTCAGCACCGCCCGGTCGGGGCCGGAGCGGTTGTCGATGACTCGAGCGGCCTTCCAGCTGACGAAGGAGCCGGTGTGGGTCACCGGGTCGAGGTCGGTGTCGACGACGATGCGGGCATGGGCACCGGTGCGCTCCCGGAGCCGAGCGGCGACGGCCTCGCCCAGCCCGCTCCGTTCCGGGCCGGCACCGGGCAGCAGGTCCATCCGGACGGTGACGGCGTCGCTGCCGTCGGCCTGCCGGTCGATGACGACCTGGTAGCCGAGGCAGCCGCTCACCCCGTCGAGGACCGCGGCCTCCAGCTCGGCGGGCTGGAGGGTCACGTCGCCCAGTGGAATGCGGTCGGCCACCCGGCCGACGACCTGGATCTGAGGTCCTGGCAGTGGGGCGCCGGGCTCGGCCGGGATGATCCGGACGAGGTCCCCGGTGCGGTAGCGGATGAGCGGTTTGATGCCGTCGACCAGCATGGTGAGGACGAGTTCGCCCTCACCGGTGTTGCCGAGCACGGTGCCGGTGTCGGGGTCGATCAGCTCGACCAGGTAGTTGGGCAGGGAGAGGTGGAGCGCCCCGGTGTCAGCGCCGGTGGCTATGCACAGGGCCTCTTGTGAGCCGTAGAGAGTGGGCCGCACGACTGCCTGTGGCCAGAGGGTCGCGACGTTGTCGGCGAACTGCGGGGTGCAGATCTCCCCCAGCGTCAGGAACAGCTTCACCGGCAGATCGGCCAGGTCGTAGCCGTAGTGCAGTGCCGCCTTGGCCAGGCTCAGGCACAGGGCCGGCGCGCAGACGACGACCTCGACATCCAGTTCCTTGATCAGCCGCAGGGCTTTGCGGAACCCGACTCGGGGGGACTCGGGCCAGATCTTGACGTGACAGGCTCCGAGGTCCGCGGCCACCGCGGTGAACACGTCCCCGAACGCGTACAGTTCCGACGGTCCCATCAGGCCCACGACGGGCATCCGGTCCCCGAAACGGGCCGCGAGCATCCGGCGCCAGGACTCCCGGACGGCGATGTTGCTGGTGGCGATGTCCTTTTCCCCGCGCGGGCACGGGGTGGCCGCGCCGGTGGTTCCAGTGGTCTCGTAGTAGATGCGCGCCTCGTGCAGCGGACCGGACAGGACGTCGTACATCTCCCGGCGCAGGTCGTCCTTGGTGGTGAAGGGCAGTTCCGCCAGATTCGCGGGGGTGACGGCATCGACGTCCACCCCGGCCAGGTGGCGGCGGTAGAACGGCGAGCGGCCGGTGACATGGCGCAGCACCGCCGTCAACTGCTCGCTCTCCCAGCGCTCCCGGTCCGCGGTGGTGAGTTCTCCGCGGTAGAAGTCATCGCTCACCCGCCCGTACGCGGACCAGAAGTCGCCGCCCGCGGCGGGGCCGGGCAGCCGGCCGCCGCTCACGGCTGTGCCTGGAGTTCGTTGAGCGCGAGACCGACACGCTCGTTCACCTCGCCGGAGGACAGGGCGTCCGCACGTCCGGACAGTCGGCGGTGCTCGCTGAGCAGCTCGATCATGTCCGTCATCCGGTTGACCATCCGGGAGACGTTGGTCAGGCCCTCCTCGTCCTTGAGTGCGTCGCCGCGGTGCAGGGCGTGGACCGTCGCCGGGAATCCGCTGCCCACGATGATCATCCTGTTGAGCAGAGCGTTGACGGTCAGTTGGGCCCACACCTCACCGGCGCTGTAGCGCCGGGCGACCGAGATGACGCCGGCGACCTTGTTGCTCAGCGGCCGGTCGAAGCGCAGATAGCCGACGCCGGCGCGCTCGATGAAGGTCTGCATGAGGCTGGCGGTGCCGAATCCGTGCACGGGCGCGGCGAAGATGATCCCGTCCGCCGCGATCATCTTCTCGACCACCTGCGGCACCCCGTCGGCCAGCGTGCAGGCGACGGGCCTGTCGTTGCAGTCCCCGCACGGACCGCACCGCTCCATCTTGATGGAGCGCAGGTCCACGGCCTCGAAGTCGACGCCGCGGAGCTCTGCGGTGCGCGCCGCGTGCCGCAGTACGTCAGCGGTGTTGCCGTCGCGTTCCGAACCGTTGATCGCGAGGATCTTGAGTCGTGTGGTCACGGGGTGCCTCCTTGGAGAGTCAGGTGCGTTCGACGCTGGGCTCCGTGGAACTGTCCGGCCGGCGCGGGCCCGGGATTCCGAGAGCCGGCTCCACAGGGGCGGAGGGAAGCGGTCCCCGGGGCGGGCCGCCTCGTTCGCCGAACCGGATGAGTGGCTTCTCCACGAGGTAGAAGCTGATCGTCGCGAGCACGATGCTGATCGCCAGGGTGAAGACGAACAGTTCCCAGAACCCCATATCACCGCGGAATTCCGGTGTTGGCACGGGGGACTTGCCGAAGATGCTGCCGTTCCTGAGCCAGAGGTTGATCACGATCTCGTGCCAGAGATAGACGCCGAGGGAGATCTGGCCGAGGAAGAGGATCGGCTTGGAGGTGAAGAGTGCGTCCGAGAACCGGGACTCGGCGCCCGGGACCGTCATCGGCGCGAGGAGGAGCAGGGTGAAGGTGGTCAGCACGAAGTGGTCGACGAGCTCCTGGGCCAGGGCCGCGTTGTCGCCGAGGCCCGGGATGCCGATGGGCTTGGTGGCGTACAGGAGGTAGAGCGGGATGAGCGGCAGCCAGCACATCAGTGGACGCCGGATCACGAACCGGTAGAAGCCAGGGGTTTCGGGCGTCTTCTCGGCGTAGGCGGAGTAGATCGCCAGTGCCATGCCCGCGGCGAAGCAGCCGGCGTAGTACGGCGGCCAGTACCACTGCATCGTGGCGCCGGTGGAGGGGAGGTTGGTGTACGTGACCCAGCAGATGGCCAGGACTTCCAGCGCGGCCAGCGGCAGCAGCAGCCGGCGTGCCTTCTGCGCGGGGGTGCGGCCGTTGCGGGCCAGCCGGTGGCCGATCCAGGCGATCAACGGCAGGGCCAGGTAGAACGTGAACTCCGCGGGGACCGTCCAGGTGGGCTCGAGGCCGTGCATCGGCTGGCCCTCGGGCAGATAGAAGTGCATGAGCAGCAGGGGCCGCAGGACGTCCCCGACGCTGTCGATGTCGTACCAGTTGTAGCCGGGGAGCGCGAAGGCGAGCAGCAGGTAGTAGGCGGGCACGATGCGCAGCGCCCGGCGCTTGAGGAACCGTCCCGTGGCGGGTCGCTTCGTTCCGCTGATCGTGACCCGTGCGTAGGGCTTGTAGAGCATCATTCCGGACAGTGCGAAGAAGGGGGGAAGGCACACCCCGAGACCGTCCGCGAGGACGCCCCAGAACGGCTTGCCCGGCTCGCCGACGAAGCTGCCCACTCCGGCCTGGAACGCGACATGGTAGACGACCACACCCAGTGCGAGGACCCCTCGCAGCCCCTCGAACTTGGGTATTCGCTTACTCTTTGCGCCACCTGTGTCGCGAAGGACGTCCCCCATGGAACGGTCCCCTTTCCCTTGGCACTCGCTCGTTGACTTCCCGAAATAGTCAGGTCTGCGGTGTGTGAGCCGCATCTCCAAACGTGCTCTTCCGGTCCTTTGGACGACTTATTTCAGCCGAAGTGGGAAGGCAGCCACCCCAGCCGCCCCGCCTCGGCTAGTCCGGGGGCCGAGGAGTCCCTCTCCGAGAGGACCGGAGTGATCTCTGCGGGCCAGGCGATACCGACCTCCGGATCCAGCGGGTTCAAGCCATGTTCGCGGCGTGGGTCGTAGGCCGCGGAGCACAGGTAGGCGATCACCGCCTCGTCGCTGAGCGTCAGGAATCCGAACCCCAGGCCCGCGGAGACGTACAGAGCCCGGCCGGCGACGTCGTCGAGCTCGACGGTCCGCCAGTCGCCGAAGGTCGGCGACCCCACCCGGATGTCGACGACCGCGCCGAGTACCGCGCCCCGGAGGCAGCTGAAGTACTTGGCCTGACCGGGCGAGCCCCCGGCGAAGTGGATGCCGCGCAGCACGCCCTTGACGGAGACCGCGCAGTTCGCCTGCCGCAGGTCGAGGGAGTGACCGACGGTGCGGCGGAACGGCTCGTCCTGGAACCACTCGCGAAACGAACCCCGTTCGTCCCGGAAGATCTCCTTCTCGTCGGTCCACGCTCCCGAGATCCCGATCGGCTTCATCGCTCGTCCCTTTCCGATGACGCAAGAAGGCGGCCGAGGGGGCCGCCGGGCCCGTCGAAATCCCGCAGTCTAGGTCGTCGTCGCAGGCGGACGGGGCCTGCGGTGGCTGCCCTCTCCAGCTCAGCACACCGGGAGATGCAGGCGAAGGACACGCGGCGTGACGATGCAACGGGTCCGAGGCCCGACTGCCCGGACACGCCTGGGGGCCCAGGCCCGTAGAGCCATCGGAGCCAACGGAGGCGGACCGCAGATGACCAAGCACGCCCGTGACCGCGCGGTAGTCCTCGGTGCAGGAATAGCGGGGCTGCTCGCAGCGCGCGTCCTGTCCGAGACGTATCAGGAAGTGCTGGTGATCGACCGGGACCGGCTGGGCGGCAAGGAGCACCGGCGCGGTGTCCCGCACGGCCGCCACGCCCATGCCCTGCTCGCCAAGGGTCAGCAGATCCTCAACGAGCTGTTCCCCGGCCTCGATGCCGAACTCACCTCGGCGGGAATCCCCGCAGGGGACATCGCCGGGAACCTGCGGTGGTACTTCAACGGCCGCCGTCTCCAGCCCTCGGACACCGGGCTGATCAGCGTCTCGGCCACCCGGCCCGAGCTGGAGTCCCACGTGCGCGACCGGGTCGCCGCGCTGCCCCGGGTGAAGATCATGGACGGGTGCGTCATCCGCGGCCTGACCGCTTCGGCCGACCGCGGCCGGATCACCGGCGTCGACGTGGTCGACGAGTCGGGCACGGACACCCCCACGCACCTGGAGGCCGATCTCGTCGTCGATGTCACGGGGCGCGGCTCCCGGGCCCCGGTCTGGCTGGAGGAGCTCGGCTACGAGCGGCCTCCGGAGGACCGGTTCAAAATCGACCTGGCTTACACCACGCGCCACTTCAAGCTCAAGGACGACCCGTACGGGACCGATCTGTCGATCAACCCGGTGGCGTCGCCGGCCAACCCCCGCGGCGCGTTCTTTCCCCGGCTCGCCGACGGCAGCTCCCAGCTCTCGCTGACCGGAATCCTTGGCGACCACCCGCCCACCGACGACGAAGGCTTCCTGGCCTTCGCCAAGTCGCTGGCCGCACCCGAGATCTACCAGGCCGTCCGCGATGCCGAACCCCTCGACGAGCCGGTCACCTTCCGCTTCCCGGCGAGCGTCCGCCGCCGCTACGAGCGGCTGCGCCGCTTCCCCGGCGGGTTCCTCGTCATGGGCGACGGGGTGTGCAGCTTCAACCCCGTCTACGGCCAGGGCATGACGGTCGCGGCGCTGGAGGCGGTGGCGCTGCGCGATCACCTGCGCGATGTCGCGGACCCCGACGCGCTGCGCTTCTTCCGGCGGATCTCCTCGGTCATCGACGTCCCATGGGACATCGCCGCCGGCGCGGACCTGAACTTCCCCGGTGTGGAGGGCCCGCGGACCATGAAGGTCAAGATGGCCAACGCCTACATGGCCCGCCTGCACGCGGCGGCGGCCGTCGACGGCGAGGTCACCGGAGCGTTCTTCCGGGTGGCCGGGCTGGTCGACCCCCCGCAGGCGCTGATGCGGCCCGGCCTCGCCCTGCGGGTCATGCGGAACTCCTCGGCCAGGCGGTCGGCTCCCTCAGGGGCCGCCGTATGAGTGCGCGGGCCGTCCGAGGCGGCTGCCGGTACCTGGAGCCGACATGCGGGTGATGATCACGGTCTTCCCGGCGCGGGCCCACTTCCTGCCCCTGGTGCCCTACGCCTGGGCCCTGCAGAGCGCGGGCCACGACGTGTGCGTCGTGGCGCCCCCGGGCTACCCCACCGGTGTGGCCGACCCCGACTTCCACGAAGCCGTCACCGCCGCCGGTCTGAAGTCGGTGACCTGCGGGCAGCCGCAGCCGCTGGCGGTCCACGACCGTGACGACCCCGGCTACGCGGCGATGCTGCCGACCGCGCTGGAGTCCGAGAGCTATGTGCGTGCGCTCGGGATCAGCGAGCAGGAGCGCCCCACCTGGGACGTGTTCTACCACTTCGCGCTCCTGGCGATCCGCGACTACCACCCGCCGCAGCCGCGTCAGGACGTGGACCAGGTGATCGAGTTCGCCCGGGTGTGGCAGCCCGATCTGGTCCTGTGGGACGCCTGGTTCCCCTCCGGCGCCATCGCGGCACGGGTCACCGGCGCGGCACACGCGCGGGTGCTCGTCGCCCCCGACTACACCGGCTGGGCCACCGAGCGGTTCGCCGCCGCGGGACCCGCGGCAGGGGTCGCCAATCCGCTGGCCGAGACGCTGCGGCCGCTGGCCGAGCGGCACGGGGTGGAGGTCGACGACGATCTGCTGCTCGGGCAGTGGACGGTCAATCCGTTCCCGGCGCCCATGAACCCGCCGACCGGGCTCAGGAACGTCCCGGTGCGCTACGTCCCCTACACCGGCGCGAGCGTCATGCCCGCGTGGCTCTACGCGCGGCCGTCCCGGCCGCGGGTGGCGCTGTCGCTCGGGGTGTCGGCGAGGGCCTTCCTCAAGGGCGACTGGGGCCGCACCGCCAAGCTGCTGGAAGCGGTCGGCGGGCTGGACATCGAAGTGATCGCGACGCTCAACGACAACCAGCTGGCGGAGAGCGGACCCCTGCCGGACAACGTCCACACCCTCGACTACGTACCGCTCGACCAGCTGCTGCCTACCTGTTCGGCGATCATTCACCACGGGTCGACCGGCACCTTCGCCGCGGCGAGCGCCGCCGGGGTGCCCCAGCTGGTCTGCGACACCGACGAGCCCCTGCTGCTGTTCGCCGAGGACACCCCGGACGGCATCGAGTGGGACTTCACCTGCCAGAAGCAGCTCACCGCGACGCTCACCTCCCACGTCGTCGCCCAGTACGGCGCGGGAGTCCGGATCGACCACCAGAAGCAGTCCGCCGGACAGATCCGTGAGGAACTGCGCCGGGTGCTCGCCGAACCATCCTTCCGCGAGGGCGCGGAGAGGATCCGGGATGACCGGAACTCAGCGCCCAGTCCGGTCGAACTTGTTCCGCTGCTGGTAGAACTGACGGCACGTCATCGACGCTACGAGGAGGCGGCACGATGAGGATCCTGGTGACGGGCGGTGCCGGCTTCATCGGCTCGCAGTTCGTACGGGCCACGCTGCGCGGCGAGTTGCCGGGCACGGAGGAGGCCCATGTCACGGTCCTGGACAAGCTGACCTACTCCGGGAACCCGGCCAACCTCGCCCCGGTCGCGGCTCATCCGCGCTACCGCTTCGTCCGGGGCGACACCACCGACCCCCTCGTGGTCGACGAGGTCGCGGCCGGCCAGGACGTCATCGTCCACTTCGCCGCCGAGTCGCACGTGGACCGCTCCATCGACACTGCCACCCGGTTCGTCACGACCAATGTGCTCGGCACCCAGACGCTGCTGGAGGCGGCGCTGCGCCAGGGCGTCGGGCGGTTCGTCCACGTGTCGACCGACGAGGTCTACGGTTCGATCGCCTCCGGGTCGTGGACCGAGGACACCCCGCTGGCCCCCAACGTCCCCTACGCGGCGTCGAAAGCCGGCTCGGACCTCATGGCACTGGCCTGGCACCGCACCCGGGGCCTGGACGTGGTGGTCACCCGCTGCACCAACAACTACGGGCCCTACCAGTACCCCGAGAAGGTGATCCCGCTCTTCGTCACCAACATCCTCGACGGTCTGAGGGTGCCCCTGTACGGCGATGGCGCCCACCGCCGGGACTGGCTGCACGTGTCCGACCACTGCCGGGCGATCCAGCTGGTCATGAACTCCGGCCGGGCCGGCGAGGTCTACCACATCGGGGGCGGCACCGAGCTCTCCAACGAGCAGCTCACCGACAAGCTGCTCACCGCGTGCGGCGCCGACTGGTCCTCCGTGGACCGGGTGGCGGACCGGCAGGGGCACGACCGCCGTTACTCGCTCGACATCACCAAGATCCACCAGGAGCTGGGCTACCAGCCGCAGATCGCCTTCGAGGATGGTCTGGCCGCGACGGTGAAGTGGTACCACGAGAACCGCTCGTGGTGGCAGCCGCTGAAGTCGACGGCGGGGCTCCTGGACGCCGTCGGCTGACGGCACGCACCACCCCGCACCCCAGGAAAGGAGCAACCCCCGTGGCCGCTGCCGATGAGTCGACGCCCCGCGCCGGACGGAGGGAGTGGATCGCTCTCGCCGTCCTCTCCCTGCCCACCATGCTGTTGATGCTGGACATCAACGTCCTGATGCTGGCCCTGCCGCAGCTGAGCGAGGAGCTCGGCGCGAGCAGTACCCAGCAACTGTGGATCACCGACATCTACGGCTTCGCGATCGCCGGGTTCCTGGTGACGATGGGCACCCTCGGCGACCGGATCGGACGCCGCAGACTGCTGCTCGGCGGCGCGGCCGTGTTCGCGGTCGTCTCCGCCGTCGCCGCGTTCTCCGACAGCGCGGCGATGCTCGTCGTCAGCCGTGCCGTGCTCGGCATCGCCGGGGCCACGGTGATGCCCTCGACGCTCGCGCTGATCAGCAACATGTTCAAGGACCCCAAGGAGCGGGGCACCGCCATCGCCGTGTGGGCGAGCGCCATGATGGCCGGTGTCGCTCTCGGGCCCGCGGTGGGCGGACTGGTCCTCGCCGCGTTCTGGTGGGGCTCGGTGTTCCTCATCGCGGTTCCGGTGATGCTGCTGGTGGTGGTCACCGGCCCCGTGCTGCTGACCGAGTCGCGCGACCCGGACGCCGGGCGGCTGGACCTGCTGAGCGCGGTGCTCTCCCTCGCGACCGTGCTGCCGGTGATCTACGGCCTGAAGGAACTCGCCAGGAACGGGTGGGAACCGCTCGCCGCCGGCGCGGTGGTGCTCGGCGTGGTCTTCGGCGCGGTGTTCGTCCTGCGTCAGCGGCGGCTGGCCGACCCCATGCTGGATCTCCGCCTGTTCGCCAACCGCACCCTGCGAGCGGGGCTGACGGTCAGTCTGGTCAACGCCGTCATCATGGGCGGGACCGGACTCATGGTCGCGCTGTACCTCCAGATGATCGCAGGACACTCGCCGCTGGCCGCGGGGCTGTGGCTCCTGATCCCCGCGTGCGCACTCGTCGTGGGCGTGCAGCTGTCCAACCTCCTGGCCCAGAGCATGCCGCCGTCCAGGGTCCTGCTGGGCGGCCTGCTGATCGCGGCCGTCGGCCAGCTGCTGATCACCCAGGTGGACGGCGACAACACCGTGCTCCTGATCACGGCGACCACCCTGATCTACTTCGGCGCCTCACCGGTGGGTCCCATCACCACCGGCGCGATCCTGGGGGCCGCGCCTCCGGAGAAGGCGGGCGCCGCCTCCTCGCTGTCGTCCACCGGCGGCGAATTCGGCGTCGCGCTCGGCATCGCGGGGCTGGGCAGCCTGAGCACCGCCGTGTACACCGCGCGGGTCGACGTGCCGGCCGGCGCCGGGGCCGCGGAGACGGACGCCGCGCAGGAGAGCATCGCGGGAGCCCTGCACACGGCCGGGGAGCTGGGACCGGACGGCGCCGGGGCCCTGCTGGACTCGGCACGCGCGGCCTTCACCACCGGTGTGCAGTCCGTCGCCGCGGTCTGCGCCGTGTTCTCCATCGCCCTGGCCGTGCTCATCGGCACCCGGCTGCGGGACATCTCCGCCATGGACCACGGACACGGTGAGGAGCCGGCCGAGAGCGAGGCGCAACCGGCCACATGACCGCATTTGTGAAGATGCACCGGCCCGTGCCCAGGCATGAGGATCACCTCCTCGGGTGCACGTGCACGGCAACGGAGGCGCAGTGGAGTTCTGGAACAGCACGGCGGAGACCATGCCCCGCCAGGAACTGATGGAATGGAAGTGGCGCAGGCTTCAGGACGCCATGGACCACGCCAGACGGTTCTCGCCCTTCTGGCGGGAGCGTCTGCCCAAGGACATCACCTCCATGGAGGACTACGCGGCGCGGGTCCCCCTGCTGCGCAAGGCGGACCTCCTCGCCGCGCAGGCGACGTCTCCCCCGTACGGCACCTGGCCCTCGCTCGATCCGGCGCTCGGAGTGCGCCACCACCAGACCAGCGGGACCAGCGGCAACCCGCCCATCCGCACGTTCGACACCGAACGCGACTGGGCATGGTGTGTGGACACGTTCTGCACGGCGCTGCACAGCATGGGAGTACGCCCGCATCACAAGGGCCTGGTGGCGTTCGGCTACGGCCTGTTCGCCGGGTTCTGGGGTATGCACTACGGCCTGGAGCGCATGGGCGCCACGGTCATACCGGCCGGCGGTCTCGATTCCCGTTCCCGCGTGCGGCTGCTGGTCGATTACCAGATAGAGGTGCTCGGCCTCACGCCGAGCTATGCCATGCGGCTGATCGAGACGGCCCGCGAGATGGGCGTCGACCTCGCCCGCGAGGCGAACGTCCAGATCATCCTGGCCGGGGCCGAGCCGCGATCCGCCTTCACCACCCGCACCATCGAGGAGGCCTTCGGCGCGCGGGTCTTCAACGCGGCGGGCACCACGGAGTTCGGCGGGGTGTTCATGTTCGAGTGCACCGCCCGCCGCGAGGCCTGCCACATCATCGAGCCCTCGTGCATCGAGGAGGTGCTCGACCCGGTGACCGAACAGCCGGTGGGCTACGGCGAGGAGGGCGTCCGGGTCACCACCGGGCTGAACCGCGAGGGGATGCAGCTCTTCCGGCACTGGACCGAGGACGTCGTGATCAAGCGGCCCCACAGTGAGTGCGGCTGCGGCCGGACGTGGGACTTCTACGACGGCGGCATACTGCGGCGCGTGGACGACATGCGCAAGATACGCGGGGTCTCGATCACCCCGGTGATGATCGAGGACGTGTTGCGCGGATTCGACGAGGTGAACGAGTTCCACTCGTCCATCAGGACCGTCCGCGGACTCGACACGATCCACGTCAAGGTCGAGGCGGGAGATCTGACGGGCGAGGCGGCCGAGAGCCTGTGCAGCCGCATCACCGAGGAGTTCAAGCGCGAGATAGGCATACGGCCCCAGGTGGAGCTGACCCCTGCGGGCAGCCTCCCCCGATCGAAGTGGAAGGCGGCACGGCTTCATGACGAGCGCGAACTCACCTCTCACGCCTGAGCAGGTGGAGCAGCTTCTGGGGAGTTACCGGAGCCTGGGCCGGCTGGAGCAGAGCTGCGCGGTCCCGGCCGTCCTCGCCGCGGTGAGGGCGGCCCGCGCCGAACTTCGTATCGCCCTGGACGGCCAGGCCGTGGAGTTCGAGTACTACCGGGGGCTCGACAGCAGCCTCACGGCCTGACCCACCCCGGCTTGCCGGGCCAGACGAAGGGGAGACCGGTGTCTCACGGTGCAGAGCGGAAGGCGAGCCCGGCCGAGGAGAGTTCCGGCACCCGGCCGCTGACCGGCGAGGAGTATCTGGAGAGTCTGCGGGATGCGCGAGAGGTGTACCTCGACGGCAGTCGTGTCAAGGACGTCACCGCGCATCCCGCGTTCCACAACCCGGCCCGGATGACGGCCAGGTTGTACGACAGCCTGCACGACCCCGCCCAGCGGGAGGTGCTGACGGCGCCGACCGACTCCGGCAACGGGTTCACCCACCGCTTCTTCACCGCGCCGCGCAGCGTCGACGACCTGGTCAAGGACCAGGCCGCCATCGCCGCCTGGGCGCGCAAGAGCTACGGCTGGATGGGGCGCAGTCCTGACTACAAGGCCTCGTTCCTGGGCACCCTGGGGGCCAACGCCGACTTCTACGAGCCGTTCGCGGACAACGCCCGGCGCTGGTACCGGGAGTCGCAGGAGAAGGTGTTGTACTGGAACCACGCCTTCCTGCACCCTCCGGTGGACCGGTCGCTGCCCGCCGACGAGGTGGGCGACGTCTTCATCCACGTCGAGCGGGAGACCGACGCCGGTCTGGTGGTGAGCGGGGCCAAGGTCGTCGCGACCGGTTCGGCCCTCACCCACGCCGCGTTCATCTCGCACTGGGGACTGCCCATCAAGGACCGGAAGTTCGCCCTGGTGGCCACTGTGCCGATGGACGCGGCCGGTCTCAAGGTGATCTGCCGTCCATCCTATTCCGCCACCGCCACCATGACGGGCAGCCCGTTCGACAATCCGCTCTCCTCGCGACTGGACGAGAACGACGCCATCCTCGTGCTGGACGAGGTGCTGATCCCGTGGGAGAACGTGTTCGTCTACGGCAACCTGGGCAAGGTGCATCTCCTTGCCGGTCAGTCGGGGATGATCGAGCGTGCCACCTTCCACGGATGTACCCGGCTGGCCGTCAAGCTGGAGTTCATCGCCGGGCTGCTGGCCAAGGCGCTGGACATCACCGGGGCGAAGGACTTCCGCGGCGTGCAGACCCGGCTTGGCGAGGTCCTGGCCTGGCGCAACCTGTTCTGGTCGCTGTCGGACGCGGCGGCCCGCAACCCCGTCCCGTGGAAGAACGGCACGCTCCTGCCGAACCCTCAGGCCGGAATGGCGTACCGCTGGTTCATGCAGCTCGGCTACCCGCGGATCATGGAGATCGTCCAGCAGGACGTCGCCAGTGGGCTGATGTATGTCAACTCCTCCACCGAGGACTTCCGCAATCCCGAGACCGGCCCCTACCTGGAGAAGTACCTGCGAGGCAGCGACGGCACCGGTGCCGTCGAACGGGTCAAGGTGATGAAGCTCCTGTGGGACGCGGTGGGCTCCGAGTTCGGCGGCCGGCACCAGCTGTACGAGCGTAACTACTCCGGCAACCACGAGAACACCCGGATCGAGCTGCTGCTCTCGCAGACCGCGAGCGGCAAGCTGGACTCCTACAAGGAGTTCGCCGAAGCCTGCATGGACGAGTACGACCTGGACGGATGGACCGCGCCCGACCTCGAGTCGTTCCATGGGCTGCGCTCCGCCTCCCGCGACCTGCTCGGCGGCACGTGACCCCGACGACGGACTGCGGCCCCCCGGACGAGATGTCCGGGGG
>NZ_JBHXQO010000083.1:0-20444 GCF_042717135.1 Streptomyces sp. NPDC058620 | reverse complement strand
TACTCCGAACCGTTGGGCCCGCAACACCCCCCTTATCGGGGCCCGGGGGGGTGCGGGGTGGGCTCCGGCTGCCCGTTTCGGGCGCGTACGGGGCTGCGGGAGCCCACAGGTGGCCCCGGGGGCCGGGTCCGGGCGGGTGGGGCGCTGGGAGGGGCCCGGGAGCGTGGGAGAGGCCGCACGGCTGCCCTGGGCCCCGGAGGGCCGGAAGGGCCGGGAACGGCTGAACGGGCCCGGCCGGTCGGCCGGGCCCGTTCAGGGCTTCCGTGGGTTAAGCGCTTCAGTGGTTCGGCGCGGGTCGTGTCACGGCTTCATCGTGAAGCCTTCGGCAGCGGGGGCGACCGCGGCCGGCCGGACCACCTTGAGGCCACCGGGGGCCGTGGCGTCCGGCTTCATGATGACGCTCTGGCGGGTGGAGGGCGCCGCCGGGTCCGAGAAGTTGTGCGTGATTCCGAATCCGTTGTCGTAGGCGGTGAGGGTGAGCAGCGCCTTGTCGACGCCCTCGCGGGTGAGGTCCTTGGCCTCGCACGCCTTCTTCAGTGCCTCGCCGTAGACGGACGCCGCCGAGTATCCGGCGACGACGCCGTTGTCGAGGCCGTCCTTCGGGTACTGGGCCGCGTAGTCCTTGGCGAGCTTCGCCGGGCCGGCGCCCGGGTCGCCGATCGGCAGGGTGGAGGAGGCGATGTAGTAGTCCTTGAGCAGGGCGGGGCCCGCCTGGGTCTTGAGGAGCTGCGGGGCGTACGCCGAGTTGTTGCCGACGACCGGAACGTTGAAGCCGGTGGCCGCGGCGACACCGACCAGGGAGGCCGCCTGGCGGGGGCCCGCGCTGATGACGATGGCCTTGACGCCCGCCTGCTTGAGCGCGGAGACCTGCGCGGTCATGTCGTTGTCCGTCGGCTTGATCTTCTGCTCGACGACGGTGAGACCCGCCTCCTTCGCCGCGTGCTTCGAGCCGGCCAGGGCGTTCTCGCCGTAGTCGCCCTCGAAGTAGACGTGGCCGACCTTGTCGCCCTTGGCGATGCGCTTCTCCGCGAGCAGGTAGTCGATCAGGTTGATCGTCTCGACGTCGTACGTGGCGCCGATGACTCGGACGTACTTGGAGCCGAGCAGGTTCGCCGACCACGCCTGCGGCAGCACGAGGCCCTTGTCCTGCGTGTCGATGCGCTGCTCGACGGCCGCCACGAACGGGGAGCCGATGAACTGGGTGAATCCGAGGACTTCCGGTTCGAGCTCCGTGTAGGCCGCGATGGCCTTCTGGGGGTCGTAGCCGTGGTCGCGGACCGTCAGTTCGATCTTCCGGTCGCAGATGCCGCCCGCGGCGTTGGTCTGCTTCACCCACAGCTGCTGAGCCTGGGTGACGCTCTTGCCCAGCGAGGCGTACACGCCGGTCATGTCGGTCAGGGAGCCGAGGGTGATGGTCGAGGAGGTGACTCCCTCTCCGGTCTTCACCCCGCTCTTGTCCTGCTTGTCGCCGCCGTTGTCGGCGGCCTTTCCGCTGCATCCCACGAGCGTGAGGGTGAGGGCCGCGCATACGGCCGGGATCACTCGCAGTTTCATTTCTTCTCCCCTGGTTTCTTCAGACGCGTAAGGCCGCCGGGCAGGAACAGGACCACCGCGACCACCGCGGCGCCGTACAGATAGCGCGATGCCTCACCCGGTGCGAGACCGCCCGTGCCCGGGGCGGAGACCAGGGGAAGGGAGTCGCTGTAGTGGGTGAGCACCTGCGGCAGCAGCGAGACGAAGGCGGCGCCGACGACGGCTCCCGCGACGCTGCCGAGCCCGCCGATGACGATCATGGCGAGGTACTCGAGGGACAGGATCATGCCGAAGTACTCCGGCACGGTCCGCTGGAAGACCAGCGCGAGCAGGACGCCCGCGAGGCCCGCGTACATGGAGGACAGGACGAAGACACCGGCCCGGTAGCGCGCCACCGGGACACCCATCACGCCCGCGGCGATCCGGTGGTCACGGATGGCGTTGAGCGCCCGGCCGGGCCTGCCGCGCAGTACCCCGCGGGCGAAGAGCCCGCTGAGGAGGAGGGCGAGCAGCGCCACGTACCAGAGCTTCTCGGAGGACTGGAAGGGGACGGCCGCAATGACGACCTCGGTGTCGTCGAAGGTGAACCCGAAGACCGAGAGCGGGGGCACGGGGCGGCCGTTGAATCCGCCGGTGAGCGAGCCCGCGTTGAACAGCACGTGCTGGCCGATGAAGATCAGGGCGAGCGTGGCGATGCCGAGGTAGGCGCCGCGCAGCCGGCCCGCGATGGGGCTGAAGACTCCGCCCGCCGCGCCCGCCAGGAGCACGGCGAGGATCGCCGCGAGCCAGGTGGGCAGTCCGAGACCAGTGATCGCGTGCCCGTTCTCGGTGCTGCTCTCCCCCGCCAGGATGCAGTAGCTGTACGCGCCCACGGCGAGGAAGAAGGCGTGGCCCATGGAGAGCTGGCCGGTGGCCCCCGTGAGGAGGTTGATGCCGATGGCGCCGATCGCTGCGGCCATCGCGAACAGTCCCGCCTGGAGCCAGAAGCGGTCCAGGTAGAACGGGAACGCGAGGAGCAGGACCGAGCCGACGAGCCAGAGGTACGTACGCGGGCGGCGGAGCCGTTCGAGGGCACCGGCCGGTGCGGACGTCGGGTCCGGCCGGGCCCCGGGGGCTGCCGTGGCGGTTTCGACGGTGTCAGACACGGGCGAGCTCCTTCGTGCCGAAGAGTCCCGCGGGCCGTACGAGCAGGACGATCACCATCACCAGGTAGGGCGCGAGGTCCCCGATGCCGCGTCCGAGGAAGGACAGGTCGCTCTGGTAGCCGGTGGCCAGAGATTCGGTGACGCCGACGATGAGTCCTCCGGCGAGCGCGCCCGTCGTCGAGTCGAGGCCGCCGAGGATCGCGGCGGGGAACGCCTTGAGTGCGGCGAGCGAGGTGGCCCGTTCGAGTCCCGGGGTCGGGAACACCGTGAGGAACAGGGCGGCGACGGCGGCGAGGGCTCCGGCGACCGCCCAGGCGGCGAGCGAGACCCTGCCGAGCTTGATGCCCATGAGCGCCGCGGTCTGCGGGTTCTCGGCGGCGGCCCGCATCGACACACCCCAGGAGGTGAACCGGAACGCGAGCAGGAACACCGTGATGAGGAGTCCCGCGACGAGGAACGCGGCGATGCGCGTCTCGGCGAGTGTGACTCCCCCGATGCTGACGACGTCGTCGCCCCACGGATCGCCGAGCGCCATGACGTCGGTACCCATGCGACGAGTGAGTTCGGTGACGAGGAGGATGTCCACGCCGATGGTGACGATGGCCAGGACGCTGTGGTCGCTGCCCCGGTAGCGGCGCATCACGAAGAACTCGACTCCGGCGCCGACGACCGCGGCGCCCGCGATGCCGACGCCGAGCGCCGGCCAGAAGCCGATGTCGTCGTGGAGCACGGCGGTGACGTATCCGCCGGCCAGCAGCAGGGAGGCGTGCGCGAAGTTGACGACCTCGGTGGCCTTGAAGATGACGACGAAGCCGAGCGCGATCAGCGCGTAGACCGAGCCGATGGAGAGGCCGCCGAGGAGGAGTTCGATGAAGGTGGTCATTCCTGTGCCCCCAAGTAGGCCCGGACGACGGCCGGGTCGTTCTGGACCTCGGCGGGTGTACCGCCCGCGATCCTGCGTCCGAAGTCGAGTACGGTCACCGCGTCCGCGAGCCGCATCACCACTCCCATGTCGTGCTCGACCAGCACGATGGAGATGCCGAGGCTGTCGCGCACACCGGCGACCACGGCCGCCACGCGCCGCCGTTCGTCGGCGGTCATTCCGGCGACGGGTTCGTCCAGGAGCAGCACCTGCGGTTCCATGCACAGGGCGCGGCCGAGTTCGACGAGCTTCTGCTTCCCGTACGGGAGGGCGCCCGCAGGATGGTCCAGCTCCTTTTCCAGGCCGATGAATTCGGCGATCTCGCGGACCCGTTCGAGATGGCGCCGGGCCTCGCGCGCCGCGGAGGGCAGCCACAGGCCGGTGGCCAGGAACCCGGAGCGGGTGAGGCGGTGCCGGCCGAGCAGCATGCTCTCGGCGACCGTGGCGTGCGGAGGCAGCGCCAGGTTCTGGAAGGTACGGGCCACACCGAGCGCGGCGATCCGGTGCGGGGCCTGCCCGGTCAGTTCGGTGTCACCGAGGTGCACCGTCCCGGAGGTCGCCCGGTAGACGCCCGAGAGCACGTTGAAGCAGGTCGACTTGCCTGCCCCGTTGGGGCCGATGACGGCGTGGACGCTGCCCGGTTCGACGGTGAACGAGATGGCGTCTAGGGCGGTGAGCCCCGCGAACCGTACGGTCACGTCCCGGACGGCGAGTGCGGCCGGTGCCGTCGTGGCCTCGGTGGTGGCGGGTGCGGTCTTCACGCGGACCACCTGCTCAGTGTGCGGGGGGCGCGGCCGGCCCGGTCCGCGTCCTCGGCGGCCGTCTCGTCGACGACGCCCAGGTAGCGGCGGCGTACCTCGTCGGACGCGGCGAGTTCGTCGGCCGGTCCTTCGAGCGC
This sequence comes from Streptomyces sp. NPDC058620, assembly GCF_042717135.1. NCBI lineage: Bacteria > Bacillati > Actinomycetota > Actinomycetes > Kitasatosporales > Streptomycetaceae > Streptomyces > Streptomyces sp. NPDC058620. The sequence goes on along the minus strand of NZ_JBHXQO010000083.1, from coordinate 15,946 downwards.
GACCTCGCCGACGTCCAGGACGTACGCCGTGGTCGCGAGCCGCAGGGCGATGGACGCGTTCTGCTCGACGAGCATCACCGAGGTGCCGGACGCGTTGATCTCCTGCACGGTTTCGGCGATCTTCTGCGCCATCAGTGGGGCGAGGCCGAGGGACGGTTCGTCGAGCAGCAGCAGCCTGGGACCGGCCATCAGCGCCCGTCCCATGGCCAGCATCTGCTGCTCGCCGCCGGACAGCAGCCCGGCCCGCTGGTGCGCGCGCTGGGCGAGCACCGGGAACAGCTCGTGTACGCGGGTAAGTGCGGCGGTCACGGACTTGCGCCCGCCGCGGGCCCCGAGTGCGCCCGCCCGCAGGTTGTCGGCCACCGTCATCCGGGCGAACACCTGCCGCCCCTCCGGCACCTGGACCACTCCCGCGGCCACCACCTGGGCGGGCCGCAGCCCGTCCAGGGCCTGGCCGTCGAAGCGGATGGTGCCCGTGCCCGTCCCGCGGTGGAAGCCGAGGGTCCGCGATACGGCCCGCAGCAGCGTGGTCTTGCCGGCGCCGTTGCCACCGAGTACGGCGGTGATCGCGCCGGCCGGCACGTCGACGGAGACGTCGCGCAGAGCCCGTACCGGGCCGTAGCCCACGGACAGTGCGCGGATCTCGAGCGTTGCCATGCGTCCTCCTCCTTCCGCCTTGTCGTTGTCGTGTGTGGTGCGTTGCGCTGTGGTGCGTGGTGTGGTGCCACAGACCAGCAGCGGGCAGGCCGCGCGTCCACGGGGTGCGGCCGAGACGATGCGGGTGACCAGCGAGTGAAGGGCGCGGTTGTGCACGCGCACAGCGGGGCGCCATGCGCTGGTGCCCCCGCCCGGGCCGGTGGCATCCTCACCAGCCATGAGCGGCCGCAGAGCCCGACGTGTCCGCGGAACGGGGAGCAGAGCATGCAGCGGCGCAGCGACGAGCGGGTCCGGGCACTGCTCGACGCGCTGCTGGAGGGCCGGCCATCGCCGGGTCTCGTGGAGCGGGCGGCCGCGGGGCTGGGGCTGCCGGAGCGCGGGCGGTACGCGGTGGCGGTGCTGCGCGTCGAGCGGCCCGAGCCGGTACGCGGGGTGGTGGAACAGGACGGCATGCGGTTCTGGTGGCGGACGCGGGCGGACCGCGAGATCGCCGTCGTCTGCCTCGGTGACCGGAATCTGGCCGAGCTGACCGCGGTACTGGTGGGCCGGTGCCCAGGGCCGGGCGGGATCAGCCCGGTGGTGGAGGGTCTGGCCGAGCTGGACCGGGCCCGGCGGCTGGCCGAGGCGGCACTGCTGACGTGCGCGGCGGGCTCGACGCGGATCGTGCGTCTGGAGGAGCGGCTGACGACGGCACTGCTGGTGAGTCAGCCGGAACTTTCGGCGCGGCTGGTCAAGGATGTCTTCGGGCCGCTGCTGACGCTGGAACCGGCGGAGCGGGCGCTGCTCGTGGAGACGCTGGACGCGTGGCTGGAGTGCGGTGGGTCGGCGGGGCGGGCTGCGGGGCGGCTGTTCTGCCACCGGAACACGGTGTTCAACCGCTTGCGGCGGTTGGAGGCGCTGACGTCACGGTCGTTGTCGCGGCCGCGTGAGCTGATCGAGATGACGCTGGCGCTGGACGCGTTCCGCCTGACGGCGGCGCGGTGACGGGGGGGCTTTCAAGCCCCTCCGGCGATTGAGGAGCGGGGGTGTGGGGGCGGAGCCCCCACACCCTTGGGCTCAGCTCAGGAAGTCGCGGCCGATCGACTCCGCCACCCGTTCCAGCAGCGGTCCCGCCTGCGCCATGCACACGGCCGGGTCCGGTTCCAGCTCCGTCAGGGCGTACGCGCGGCGGATGCCCGCCCGGCCCAGGGCCTCCGGGGCCAGAGCGAGGCGCCCGCACACGGCGACCACCTCCACGCCTGCCGCGCGCGCGGCCGCGGCGACGCCCGCCGGGGCCTTGCCGTGCAGGGTCTGCTCGTCGAGCGAGCCCTCGCCGGTGATGACCAGCGTCGCCCGCGCCAGCGCGGGCGCGAACCCGAGGACGTCGAGCATGACCTCGATGCCCGGCCGGAAGCGGGCCCCGAGCGCCACCAGGGCGCCGTAACCGATGCCACCCGCCGCCCCGGCGCCGGGGAGCGCCGCGTGGTCGGGGCCGAGGACCGACGCGTAGTGGGTGAGGGCAGCGTCCAGGAGCACGATGTCGTCCTCGGTCGCGCCCTTCTGCCGCCCGTACACCTCTGGCGCGCCCTTGGGTCCGGTCAACGGGTTGTCCACATCGCTGGCCAGGATCAGGTCGACGTCCGCGAGCCGGGCGTCGAGCCCGGAGAGGTCCGCCTCGGCCAGCTCGGCCAGGGCGCCGCCGCCGGGACCGACGGGCTTGCCGTCCGCGTCCAGGAACCGCGCTCCGAGCGCGGCGAGCATGCCCGCGCCGCCGTCCGTGGTCGCGCTGCCGCCGACCCCGAACACAATGGTCCGGGCACCCGCGTCGAGCGCGGCCCGCAGCAGTTCGCCGGAGCCGTACGTCGTGGCCGTGAGCGGGGCGAACACCCCCGCCGGCAGGTGCTGGAGGCCGGAAGCCTCCGCCATCTCCACCACCGCGGTGGACTCGCGCAGCGCGTACGCCGCGGTGACCGTCTCCCCGAGGGGCCCGGTCACCCGCGCCTCCCGGCGCTCGAATCCGGCGGCCACCGCCGCCGCCACCGTGCCGTCGCCACCGTCCGCGACGGGCAGGGTCTCGACCCGCACATCGGGGACCGCGCGCCGCAGCCCGGCCGTCACCCGCTCCGCGACCTGTACGGCCGTGAGCGAGCCCTTGAACTTGTCCGCCGCGACGAGCACGCGGGCGGTCTTGATCACTGCTCCGTCCGTCACCTTGCATCCCTTGCTTTCGAACAGGCAGTCGCGCCGCCCCGACCTTATCCGGACCGCCCCTGATCTGCCCATGGGTGTCCAGCGACCGGGCCCCGGGGCCCCACTACGCTTCCCCGGTGACCACCACTGACTACGCCACGTACATCGCGGGTCTGCCCCGTGTCCTGGCCGCCGCCGCCTCGCTCTTCCGTGACGACGCCGGACGCGTCCTCCTCGTGGAACCCAACTACCGGGCCGGCTGGGCGCTGCCGGGCGGCACGGTCGAGTCGGACACGGGCGAAAGTCCCCGGCAGGCCGCGCGCCGCGAGACGGCGGAGGAGATCGGCCTCGATCTGGAGCCCGGCAGGCTGCTGGCCGTCGACTGGGCGCGCGGCAGTGCGCGCCCGCCGATCGCCGCGTACCTCTACGACGGGGGCGTACTGACGGAGGCGCAGTTCGCGGGGATCCGGCTCCAGGAGGAGGAACTCCTGTCCTGGGCGCTCGTGGAGCCCGCGGAACTCGGCCGCTTCCTGCTCGGCCCGCTCGGCCTGCGTGTGGCGGCGGCACTGACGGTGCTGGACTCCGGGGCGGGCACGGCGGAGTTGGAGGACGGCAGGCCGGTCACCGCCTGAACCCGCGTTCATGTGCCCTTGGTCCCTCGTGCACCCGCGCCCGGCATCATCCGGGGTCCGCGAAGGGCGAAGGGATCGGGCACCTCATGGGACACATACGCGACCTGTGGAAGACGGCCGTAACGGCCTTGACCTGTACGGCGGTCGTCGGCACTGCAGGGGGTTCGGCCGCCGCCGCGCCCGCCGGACCGGGGGCGTCGGGGCCGGTTACGGCGGACCACCGCCCGGCCGCTTCCCGCCCCTTGGCCGCATCGCCCGAGGCGCCCGCGCCGCCCGCACCGCCCACACCGCCCGCACTGGCCGCACTGCCCGCACTGCCCGCACTGCCCGCACTGCCCGCGGCAGTCGACGGCGGCGCCTGGCAGTCCGGTCATGTCCAGGGCATGGCCATCGACCGCCGCAAGGGCTTCATGTACTTCTCGTACACGAATCTGCTGGTCAAGACCGACCTCCGGGGCAAGCCGGTCGGCTCGGTGACCGGCTTCACCGGGCACCTCGGGGATCTGGATCTCCACGAGGAGGACGGCCGGATCTACGGCTCCCTGGAGTACAAGGCCGCGAAGTCCTTCTACATAGCGATCCTCGACGGTGACCGCATCACCCGCATGGGCATGGACGCCCAGTCCACGGACGTCGTGTCGACCGTCTATCTCGACGAGGTCGTACGGGACTTCACGGCCGACATGAACGGTGACGGGGTCTTCGACGGCAACACCGGCAACACCGCCGACCACCGGTACGGCTGCAGCGGCATCGACGGGGTGGCGTTCGGGCCCGAGTTCGGCAAGAAGCGCGGCAAGCGGAAGCTGACGGTCGCGTACGGCGTGTACGCCAACACCGGGCGCACGGACAACGACCACCAGGTGCTGCTCCAGTACGACGTCGAGCGGTGGAAGCGCTACGAGCGCCCGCTGTCCGAGGCGGCCCCGCACACCAGCGGTCCCGCGCGGGTGGACGGCAAGTTCTTCGCGTACACCGGGAACACGACGTACGGGGTCCAGAACCTGGAGTACGACGGGCACAGCGGGAACTGGCTGATGGCCGCGTACAAGGGCACCAAGCCCGGATTCCCGAACTACACGGTCTTCGCGGTCGACGGTGCGCGGAAGCCGGTGGTGGGGGACATCCGCGGCCGGCAGCGGCCCGAGCGCGGTCTCCTGCTGCCGCTGCTGCGTGCGGGTCTGCACGACGCGCCGACCGGTACGTACGGCTGGGCGGCGCCGGGGCAGTACGGACAGTACGGGCTGGTGTCGCTCGACGACGGCCGCTACTACGTGGCGCGCAGCGGCACGGTCCAGGACGGCGGCGTCACCCGGCAGACGGCACGCGCCGAGCTGCACACCTGGACCGGGGCGACGCCCTCGCCGTTCGCGCCGGTGGTCGCGGCGGGCTGACGCGGGACGGCTGGGAGTTCAGCGGCCGGGGCGTTCCAGCTCCGCCTGGACGCGACGCGAGGGCTGGAACACGTACAGGCCGAGGATGTCGGGGGCGTCCGCGAGACCGGGGCCGCCCTCGGCCACCCAGGTGGCGATGTCGGCCACCGCGTCCGGATCGTTGACGAGCCCGAGCCAGACCGGCCGGCCACCCGCCCTGCGGCCCTCGGCCGAGGGCTGCACGACGATGACGTTGCCGTGCTCGCACGCGTCCAGACACTCCACGGCACGCACCGTGGCAGTCGCGCCCGCCGTCTCCTTCAGCCGGCGCAGCTGACCGGCGTGGTCGACGCCGGGGATCTTCTCGGTTCCGCAGCAGCAGCCCCGGCAGACGCTGACCGTGGGGCGGGGGGTGCCGGGTTCGGGGGCGGCTTTGCGGGAGCGGCGGCTCATAAGGGGACACTTCCGGTAGAGGCGCGGATGATCACCGTGGGACTGTACCGAGCCCGCCCCCGCGTCGAACAGCTGATCTCCTCCCCCGCCGGATCGGGTATCGTTGACGGCTGCGAAGGGGAGTAGCCCCGCAAACCGGTCGTCGACACACTGGAGCCCTCGGGTTCCCGGTGGCCGGGCTCGTAGATCCTTACGGGTGGGCGAGACCTTCGGTCAGGTATGACGCGCCCGCGCCCCGCGGGCGCTGACGTCATGCCGGGCCGAGTGGTCCTCCGGAAGCCCGAGTGGCGCTTCGCGAAGATCCGGGGCCCGGCTCCTACAGAAAGCCACCCGGCATGCACCTCGACCCCCTGGCGATCCTCACCGCCTTCGGGCTGATCTTCCTCGCGGAGCTCCCCGACAAGACGATGTTCGCTTCGCTGGCCATGGGCACCCGTATGCGCCCGCTCTACGTCTGGTTCGGTACGTCCTCCGCGTTCGTCGTGCACGTCGCCATCGCCGTCGGCGCGGGCGGGCTGATCGGTCTGCTGCCCGACTGGACGGTCAAGCTGGTCTCGGCCCTGCTCTTCGCGTTCGGCGCGTTCATGCTGCTGCGCAATGGGGGCGACGACGGGGACGAGGACACCGAGGTCAAGACCGTGACCGGTTTCTGGCCGGTCTACTCGACGGCCTTCATGGCGGTCTTCATCAGCGAGTGGGGCGACCTCACACAGATCACCACGGCCAACCTCGCGGCGAGCAACGGTGCCTGGTCCACCGCGATCGGCTCGGCCGCCGCTCTGATGTCCGTCTCGGCGCTGGCGCTGCTGGCCGGCCGTTTCATCGCCAAGCGGGTGCCGCTGAAGACGGTGCAGCGCATCGGCGGGATCTGCATGCTGGGGCTCGCGATCTGGTCGGCCGTGGAGATCTTCACCGGCTGACCGGCCGCTTCGTACGCCCAGCCCTCCCAGCGCCTCAGAAGAGAGCGGGTACGTCGCCCTCCGTACCGCTCTCGAAGGCCAGCAGCCGCTGCTTGCGGTCGAGGCCGCCGCCGTATCCGGTGAGGCCGCCCGACGCCCCGACGACCCGGTGGCACGGGACGATGATGCCGATGGGGTTCTTGCCGTTGGCGAGGCCCACGGCGCGGGAGGCGCCCGGTTTGCCGAGGAGAGCGGCCAGCTCTCCGTACGAGCGGGTCTCGCCGTACGGGATACGGGTCAGCTCGGCCCAGACGCTGCGCTGGAACGGGGTGCCGGCCAGGTGCATCGGCAGGTCGAACGCGCGCAGCCCGCCCGCGAAGTAGGCGTCCAGCTGCTCGACGACCGGTCCGAAGGGGCGGGGATCGGGTACGCCGAAAGTCTCCTCGGGCGGGCGGTGGCGCTGGCCGGCCATGTACAGGCCGGCCAGGACCCCGTCCGTCGCGACGAGGGTGAGGGGTCCGTAGGGGCTGTCGACGACCGTGTGCTGTCGGGTCGCGGAGGGTGTGGCTGTCATGGGCGTCGCTGTCACGGGTGTCGCTGTCACCGGTGTCGCTGTTACGGGTGTCGCTGTCATGGGGGCGTCCTTACGCGGGCAGGTGGTTGATCGGATGGTCGTCCACGGTCCACAGGTACTGCACGGCGTACGCCCGCCAGGGGCGCCAGTGGGCCGCGCGCGCGGTGAGCGCGGCGGGGGTCGCCGGGAGGCCGAGCTGCGCGGCCGCCCGTCTGATCCCGAGGTCGGTGGGGAGGAAGGCGTCCGGGTCACCGAGCGCCCGCATGGCGATCACCTCGACCGTCCACGGCCCGAAGCCGGGGAGTGCGGTCAGTTCGGCGCGGGCCCGTTCCCAGTCGGTGTCCGTGCCCAGCCGCAGTGAGCCGTCGGCGAGGGCCGCGACGAGGGTGGTGAGGGTCCTGCGCCGGGTGCGCGGCAGGGCCAGGGCCTCCGGGTCGAGCCCGGCCAGCGCCTGCGGAGTGGGGAAGAGGTGGGTCAGTCCGCCCTCGGGGTCGTCGACGGGCGTGCCGTGGGCGGTGACGAGCCTGGCCGCGTGGGTGCGGGCGGCGGCCGTCGACACCTGCTGGCCGAGTACCGCCCGTACGGCGAACTCCGCGCCGTCGACGGTACGCGGCACCCGGCGCCCGGGAGCCTTGTCGACGAGCGGGGCGAGCAGCGGATCGGCGCGCAGCAGTTCGTCGACGGCGACCGGGTCGGCGTCCAGGTCGAGCAGCCACCGGCAGCGGCTGATCGCCTGGGTGAGGTCGCGCGGGTCGGTGAGCAGGAGCCGGCAGGCGATGTGGTCGGGGCGCGGGGCGAGGGAGACGATGCCGTGTCCGTGCGGGAGCCTGAGTGTGCGGCGGTAGGCACCGTCGCGCCACTCCTCGACGCCGGGCACCGCGGTCGCGGCGAGGTGGCCGAAGAGGTTGCTGGGGTTGAGCGGGGCGCGGTACGGGAGGCGCAGCGCGATGACACCGGGTGTCGTGGCCGGTCCGCTCCCCCGGGCGGCGCGGGCCCGCAGTTCGCCGGGAGCGAGCGCGAAGACCTCGCGGACGGTGTCGTTGAAGGTGCGGATCGAGGAGAACCCGGCGGCGAACGCCACGTCGGCCATGGGGAGTCCGGTGGTCTCGATGAGCAGCCGGGCGGTCTGGGCGCGCTGTGAGCGGGCCAGCGCGAGCGGGCCGGCCCCGAGCTCGGCGAGCAGTTGGCGCTCGATCTGCCGGGCGGAGTAGCCGAGGCGCGCGGCGAGGCCGGGCACGCCCTCCCGGTCGACGACCCCGTCCGCGATGAGGCGCATGGCGCGGGCGACGGAGTCGGCGCGCGCGTTCCATTCCGGGGAACCGGGGCTGGTGTCGGGACGGCACCGCTTGCACGCGCGGAATCCGGCCTGCTGGCAGGCGGCGGCGCTGGGCAGAAAGGTCATGTTCTCGACCTTGGGCGGCACGACGGGGCAGCTGGGGCGGCAGTAGATACGGGTGGTCAGGACCGCCGTGAAGAACCATCCGTCGAAGCGGGCGTCCTTGGACTGAACGGCCCGCACGCAGCGCTCGGTGTCGGTGTGCATGGTTCAAGGATGGGGCACCCGCTGGACTGGGGCTGGCGGAAATCCGACATCAGCCTTCGCCTGCCAGGGCCTCCCGGAGCGACCCGGGATCAGATGGGGACGAAGGCCCCGCCAGGCGGGGGGTGTGGTCCGGGGCCGCAGGCCGGCGAGGGTAGTCCATGCCTCCGACCCCGGACACGAGGAACCAGAGCAGCCAGAGGTCGGCAGCGACCGCGCCGGACACCGCGTGTGACGTTCGGGAGGGCACCGGCGCTGGACAGGTGGATGGCCGGGGCCCGCCCCCCAGCGGGGTCCCGGCCGCCCGCCCTCTGCACCGCCCGGATCGCCGAGCCGACGGGCACCTGCGTGGCTCAGGACGCGCGGAGCCGCCGCCAGACCGCCTTCGCCGCGTGATGGCCCGACATGCCGTGCACTCCGGGCCCGGGCGGGGTGGCCGAGGAGCAGAGGTAGACCGCCGGGTGCGCGGTGGCGTACGGCACGCGGGCCAGCTTGGGGCGGATCAGTGTCTGGAGGCCGGAGAAGGCACCGCAGGCGATGTCACCGCCCACGTAGTTGGCGTTGCGGGCGGCGAGTTCGGGCGGTCCCGCGACGGCGCGGGCGAGGACCAGGTCGCGGAAGCCGGGCGCGAAGCGTTCGAGCTGTCGCTCGATGACCTCGGTGGCGTCACCCGTCCAGCCCGCCGGAACATGCCCGTACACCCAGAACACATGGCGGCCCTCGGGTGCCCGGGACGGGTCGGTGAGCGTCGGCTGAGCGGTGATCAGGAACGGGACGCTCGGGTCACGGCCGCCGACGGCCGCGCGCAGGGCGCTGTCGATCTCGCCCTCGGTGGGCCCGATGTGGACGGTCCCGGCGCGCCGGGCGTCCTTCGCGGTCCACGGGACGGGGCCGGACAGCGCATAGTCGATCTTGAAGGTGGAGGCTCCGTACCGGTAGCCGCGATACGCGTTGCCGAGGCCCGCGATCCGGGCGAGGGCGGTCGGTGAGGTGTCGAATATGTAGGCACGGGCGGGCGGCAGCTCGTCCAGGCGCTTGACCTCGGTGCCGGTGCGGATGGTGCCGCCCAGCTCCCGCAGGTACGAGGCGAGTGCGTCGGAGATGGCCTGCGAGCCGCCGCGCGGTACGGGCCAGCCGTTCTCGTGGGCGGCGAGCGCGAAGACGAGGGCGATGGCCCCGGTGGCGAATCCGCTGGTGGGGGCGATGGCGTGGGCGGCGAGCCCGGCGAGGAGACCGCGCGCCCTGGGGTCCCGGAACCGCCGGGCGATCCAGCTTGCGGGCTGGAGGCCGACCAGGCCGAAGCGGGCGAGGTGGTACGGGTCCCGGGGCAGCCCGTCCCACGGGGTGCGCAGGAAGTCGGCGGCCAGGGTGTCCCAGTGCCCGAGGTGCGGCGTGACGAGGCGGCGGTAGGTCCCGGCGTCCCGCGCCCCGAGCGACATGGCGCTCTCCCCCACCGAGCGGGTGAGCACGGCGGCGGAGCCGTCCGGGAAGGGGTGGGCGAGCGACAGTTCGGGCTGGAGCCACTCCAGTCCGTGGCGGTCCAGCGGCATGGCCCGGAACGCGGGTGACCCTATGCCGAGCGGATGCACGGCCGAGCACGGGTCGTGGCGGAAGCCGGGGAGGGTGAGCTCTTCGGTACGGGCCCCGCCACCGATGGTGTCCTGGGCCTCGAACACCTCCACCGAGAAGCCCCTGCGGGCCAACTCGACCGCGGCGGTCAGTCCGTTGGGCCCCGCCCCCACGACGACTGCATCGAGCATCGACGGCACCTTGGGACTCCTTTGTCAGCCGGCGGCCAGGACACCCAGGATATTCGGGGCCGCCGACGGCATGAGCCGGGGTGGCCCCGCCGGGCCCTCGGCGTGCCGCGGGCGGTTGTCAGACGCCGGTGCGCAGTGCGGCGAGGATACGGTCCCTGGTGGTCTCGTCGCGGGCTGCCGTGAAGGGCAGGTCGTTGCCGCCGGTGATCCGGAAGGCGGCGCCGGAGAGCGTGGCCTGCGCGCCGCCCGCCTCGGTGACCAGGAGCAGGCCCGCCGCGTGGTCCCAGGCAAACTCCCAGTTGAACGCGACGGCGTCCTGGGCTCCGCACGCGACGGCGAGGTACTCGAGTCCGGCGGACCCGCAGGCGCGGGCGTCGATGCCTTCGGTGCGCAGTCCGAGCAGGGCACGCTTCTGGGCGTCGGACGTGAAGTCGGGGTGGGACATCGCCACCTTGAGGACGGCGCCGGGCGCGGGCGAGCCCGCGCGCAGCGGCTTGCCGTTGAGGGTGGCACCCCGGCCGCGTACCGCGATGGCCATCTCGTCAAGGGCGGCGGCGTACGTCCAGGAGGCGAGGACCTGACCGTGGTGGGCGAGCGCCACCAGGGTGCAGAAGCCGGGTTCGCCGTGGACGAACTGCCTTGTCCCGTCGACCGGGTCGACGATCCACACGGGGGCCTCCCCGCCGAGGGCGTCGTACACCCGGGGGTCGGCGTGGACTGCCTCCTCGCCGACGACGACCGAGCCGGGGAGCAGCCGGGTCAGGGACTCGGTCAGGTGCTCCTCGGCGAGGCGGTCGGCGGTCGTGACCAGGTCGTGCGGGCCGCTCTTCTCGATGATCTCGTGCGTGGCGAGCTGCTGGTAGCGCGGCATGATCTCGGCGGCGGCCGCTGCGCGGACCGCCGCCTCGACCTGGGTCAGGTGCCCGGCGTCCCCGGCGGTCCCGGCGTTCTCGGCGAGAAAGTCATCGATCATGCCTCCAGCTAAGCACGGCTGGCCGGGGATGCGTCGGGCGGGCGGTCAGCGGCCGACCGCGTACCCCTGCATGCCCCGCGGGTTGGCGGCCGCCGACAGCACTCCGGTCCGCGGGTCGCGGGCGACGGCGCACATGCGGCCCTCGGACCACTGGTCGCCGACCGTGACGTCGTGGCCGCGGCGGCGCAGTCCGGCGACGGTCTCCGGGTCCATGCCCTCCTCGACGGTGACGCTGCCGGGGCGCATACCGCGCGGGAAGAAGGAGCCGGGGAAGCTGTCGTTGTGCCAGTTCGGGGCGTCGATGGCGCCCTGGAGGTCGAGGCCGCCGCGTACCTCGGCGCGCAGGGCGACGGCGAGGAAGAAGTGCACCTGCCACTGGTCCTGCTGGTCGCCGCCGGGCGTGCCGAACGCCATGACGGGCACGCCGTCGCGCAGCGCGAGGGACGGGGTGAGGGTGGTGCGGGGGCGGCGGCCGGGGGTGAGGGAGTTCGGCAGGCCCTCGTCGAGCCAGGCCATCTGGAGGCGGGTGCCGAGCGGGAAGCCCAGTTCGGGCACGACCGGGTTGGACTGGAGCCAGCCGCCGCTGGGGGTGGCGGAGACCATGTTGCCCCAGCGGTCGACGACGTCGACGTGGCAGGTGTCGCCGCGGGTCGCGCCGTCCTTGGCGACGGTCGGCTCGCCCGCCCCGGCCGCCGGGATGCCCATGGCGTCGAATCCGGAGTCGCCGGAGGCGACGGCGTGGGCGTGCTCGCTGAGGACGGGGGTGCGGCCGTCGGGGCTGCCGGGGCGCAGCTCGTACGAGGCCGTGTCGGTGACGAGGGCGCGGCGCGCGGCGTTGTAAGGCTCGGAGAGCAGGGTGTCCAGGGGGACGTCGGCGGCGTCGCCGTACCACGCCTCCCGGTCGGCCATGGCGAGCTTGCAGCCCTCGATGAGCAGGTGCACGTAGTCGGCGGAGCCGTACGCGGGCAGCTCGGCGGGGAGCAGGGCGAGCTGCTGGAGGAAGGCGGGACCCTGGCTCCAGCCGCCCGCCTTGGCGAGCGTCCAGCCGTTCCAGTCGTACGTGGCGGGGGCCTCGTACGAGGCGGACCAGTTGGCCAGGTCGGCGGCGGTGAGGGTGCCGGTGTGGTGCTTGCCGCTGGTGTCCATGGTGGGGACGGCGGCCTGGCGGACCAGGGCCTCGGCGATGAAGCCCTCGCTCCAGACGGCCCGGGCGGCGTCGATCTGCGCGACACGGTCCTCGCCGCCGGTCTCGCGGGCCTCGGTTATGAGGCGGCGCCAGGTGGCCGCGAGGGCGGGGTTGCGAAAGAGCTCACCCGGCCCGGGTGCGGAGCCGCCGGGGAGGTAGACCTCGGCGGAGGACGGCCATTCGGTCTCGAAGAGTTCCCGGACGGTCTCGACGGTCTGGCCGACCCGCTCCACGGGTGCGTGGCCGTCCTCGGCGTACCCGATCGCGTACCGCATGACCTGCTCGACGGTCTTCGTGCCGTGGTCGCGCAGCAGGAGCATCCAGGCGTCGAACGCACCGGGGACGGCGGCGGCGAGCGGCCCCGTGCCGGGGACGAGGTCGAGGCCGAGGGAGCGGTAGTGGGAGACGGTCGCGCCCGCCGGGGCGGGGCCCTGACCGCACAGCACCTGAACGTCGCCGTCCTTCGGCGCCAGGATCATCGGGACCTCGCCGGCCGGGCCGTTGAGGTGCGGCTCGACGACGTGGAGGACGAATCCGGCGGCGACGGCCGCGTCGAAGGCGTTTCCGCCGTCCTCCAGGACGGCCATCGCGGACTGCGAGGCGAGCCAGTGGGTGGAGGACACCATGCCGAAGGTGCCCTGGAGGGTCGGCCGGGTCGTGAACATCGCGCGCCACCTTGCTACTTGCACGTGCCAAACGGACCGATCACGGCTCACGGTCGGGCCTGGGGAGAATCTGGGGAGCTCGCCCTGCAAGGTCGTTCACCTGATCGTCGAGCAGGCTATCGATCGCGCGTCGCCCCATGCGACCCGCCTCCGGCATGAAGTGCGCGTAGTGGTCGAGGGTGATGGTGGGTGACGCGTGTCCCAGCCACCTGGCCAATGTCACCACTGACTCCATCGCCTCAAGGACAACGGAGGCGGCGTACGTATGCCGCAGTAGCGTGACCTCCACCAGATCCAGGCGGCCCAGTACGCACTCGACAGCCCCGCCCTGCCCTCTCAGAACGGGCACGCCGAGGTACTGAAACCGGCAGAGAGCGGGCCAGATGAATCATCATCGCCTGCGACGTACTGTGCGCCGCCACCCTGGCCAGCACCCCGCTCGCCGAGTGGCTCGCCGAGATCACCCTGGGCCAGCTGTATGTCGTCACGTTCCTCGTCGCCGCCCTCCACGTCAGCAGCTGTACGGGCGGATTCCGCTTCGCCCGGCCCGCAGATCCCGGGGGCGCCCGCCCGTAGCGGCCAACGGCTGAACGAGCATGCGTGCCGTGTTCGCTCGCGGCTACAGCTTCCGGTCCCCTCGCCAGGCGACCGACGTCAGCGCAGCCAGGCCACCATGTGCCAGACCCTTGTACGTCACGGTCCGGGCCGGTCCGAGCTCGCGGGCGGTCCGCTCCGCCAGGTGCGCCCCTTCCTGGAACAGCCGCTGCCACTCGGCGTCGTACTTGCCTTCCTCCCGGTCCCTGAGGGCCAGGTTCAGCGTGGTGTCGATGCTCTTCGCCCAGGTGTACAGAGCGGCGACGAGGCCGTCGGACAGGGGCAGGGCGGCGGCGGGATCGTCCGGGACGAAGTCTCCGAATCCGCCGGAGCGCAGCGGGCCGAACCGGTACTCGCCCTCGACCGTGATGTCGAGCGGGTGCGGGGCTGTGCCGTGGGCGTCACGCTCCCAGTGGAGGCGATCACAGCCCCAGCACACCCACTTGGCGTTCCGGATGCCTTCGTCCCAGTAGCGCACCACCCACGACTGCCCGAGGTGTCTGGCCAGTCGCTGAGTGGTCGCCAGCCCCTGTTTGACGTACGTGCGCAGGTCCGGGCTGGAGGCGATCCCCTCCAGCCGACGGGCCGACGACCAGGAGCACAGCGCGTCCGCCAGATCCGCAGGAAGGTCCAGCCGGACGTCGTCCAGCGGGATGTTGCGGGTGAAGGCGTCAGGCTCTTCCCAGGCTCCGGGGCCCTCAGGCTCGTACAGCGGGGACGCATCGCCCCGCGGCCGCACGAGCACGGGCCACGCTTCGTCGAGGGTCATACGGGGTTTGCTCCGATCACGTATCCGTTGTCGCCGACGCTAACGGCCACGCGCTGGGTCTTGCCGTTGAAGGTGACCTCGAAGATCGGCCTTCCGGCCCCCTGGGTCGGGGCCGCGTATTCGGCCATGTTCCAGACGCGCTCGCGTCCTTCGGCTTGTGGGCCCGTATCGCGGCCAGGGCCCTCGGCCCGGCCGAGGCGAGGTTGTCGATGAGGTGGGAGACCGTCGAGTCGGAGGCCACCGGCCCGAACACGGCCGGCTCGGCCCGCAGCATCCCGATATCAGCGAGGCAGTCCCCGCCCAGAGCGACCGCGAGAGCCACGTCCAGCAGGACCTTCCCCGGATCGTGCACCGCCCAAGCTTCCGCCACGGCGCCAGCGCCGCTGATATCGCGGTGTCCAAGCCAGCCTTGCGGACGGTCTCGACCAGCAGCACGCCCCCGGCCTGGCAGACCACCGCCCGGCCGCCGCCCTCGATGCGGACACGCGGGTAGGACCCGATAGGCTTCTTCACCTGAGAAGTGCTTCTTTCCACGGCACGATCTGGACCCTCGACAAGTCCTATCGTTGCAGTTCAGGAGCACTTCTCGCTTTCTCTATCACGCTTCGGGCAGCCCACCTCGTGAAAGCCCGAGGCTAGTCCTTCGGAGTGAGCACCACATACGTGACTCGTGTCCCATCGCCCATGGCGCCCCTGAAGAATTGTTCATCCAGCAAGGGTGAGGTCGTGAGTATCGAGGCTAGAACGCCGGCAGCCGAAGCGAGGAAACCCAGGACTGCAGGCGCTCCATCAAGGAGCGCGTCCTCGATCACTTTCTGACCGGTCTCGGTAAGGACGTCGTCAATCAATTCGTTGACTTCACTCGGCGGATCGGGGGGACCGTTGTAGATCTGCACGTAGTAGCCGTTCTCCTGACGTGCAGTGACCGTGATCCGGGCATCGTCCCGAATCGCTTTCCCTTGCGGCGCTTCTGAAGGTATCGGGATCAAGGTGCCGTCAGGGTCGGGCGCAGATTCGAATCGGGTCGTGTCGTCGCTTGCCGGGTTGGGAAGTGTGTCCGCCATTTCAAACACTCCATTCTCATGCGGCTTCGACCCGAGTCATTGATGACGTCTCGCCAGTGGTGAGTGAATTGCCTCAACAGAAAGGTTGCCTGCGCGCTCTATGCCTAAGTACCCGCCCCTCCTACCAGGGTGTTGAAACATCAGCCTGGCTGGAGACAGCGCTGCGAGTAACCTGGTCAGGCGGACCCTCAGTTCCCGAATTGATGGCTGACATCAGGATAAACCGAGGTCATGCTCTCTGCAGGTGCTGCCGCCTCCTCGGCATGGATGCTGGAGCCACGAGGTTCAAGAGGTACGCCGCCGGGGCCCTGGGCTGCTCGGCGATCCGGCGTCAGAGGAATTGATGCACGGGGCCTGGATGCTTGCTCCGCGCCAGGCGCAACAACACCTTGAGCGAATGTGACTGGGTCAGCGGGCCGGAAGGTCAGCGGTGCCGCAGCACACTCACGTTGGACAACTCCAGTGGGTGGGTGCCGGATCCGGTCCCGAACTTCCCGACGCAACGCACACGGCGACAGGCAGCCAGAAAGACACCTCAATTCATACTGAGATTGAACTCGTGAAGTCATAAGGGCTGACGAGGGGTGTCTGCCTGCGGTATCACGAGAGGATGAGGTATCCACAGGGTGGCGGGTTGA
>NZ_JBHXQO010000082.1:0-20861 GCF_042717135.1 Streptomyces sp. NPDC058620 | reverse complement strand
AGCCCGCCACCTTGTGGATACCGCATGACTCCGGTGATACCGCAGCCACCGGCCAGCCGTCACCCCTCACGACATCACGAGTTCAGCCTCAGTAATGGAACCCCACCTCTGTTCTGATTCGCGAGTCTTAGGTCATGCACCAGCCAGAGTTCGCAGTCCCCGTCTCCAGGATCTCCGGTCTGTGCATTCTGTAAGGCGATACCCAGCGGGATTCCGTATCGCGTGAGGTAGACGTCATCTCGATCCAGAGCTGCGCGGTGTTGATGAACGCTTCCAGCTCCTCGGACTTGGCGAATAGGTCGGGTTCAGTTCTGCGCTGTTCGTGCCATTCACCGACGGTATGGAATGGGCAAAAGTAGCACGAGCTCTTGGGAGGGACTGGAAGCCCAGCCTCGGTGATCAAGCGTACGCAGTCTTCACGCTGCAGTCCGAGATCCAGTAGAGGGTAGGAAACTTCTTCGTTCGGTTCCGACCTCCTCCTGTTGGCGCGGTGGATCACGTCGACGGATATTCCGATACCCACAGTGGTGGGTCTATCCGCTGTTGCTCCCTGTTCCCTGAGCCACTTGGAAACCACTTTGATCTTGAAGTCGGCCCTGCAATTACGTCGACCGAGGGCTCCATTGGCCATCCGGACAGGGATGGGGATAGAGCTTCTGTAGGCGCTGCCAGAGAGTCTCCGTGCGCCCACCGCGTCGAATCTTCTCCAGGCTCACAAGGGTCAGCCCATGCTGCTGCGCGCAAACGGCACTGCGACGTGTCGAATATATTGCAGCGGCGCTGGGTTCTCGCTGTCATCGCCGATGTTCGAGAACAAGAAGGTGGGGAAGTCAATACGACCGGCAGCTGAGAGAACGAGACAGGTTTCCCTGCGGGTTCGCTGGTGCCCTGTCCGACCGCGTCGGATGTACGCGGCCTGTGACGTCGGGCGACGCCCCTTCGTCACTCGTTTGAGGGCAACTTGACGGTTTCGCATCGGTTCTGATGTCCCTTCGGTAATCCTGAAGTTCTTCTAAATCGACTGAACTTGGGTAGTGAGGACATGGCGCTGACGGCGGTTCGCGAGATTCGGCGCCCCTTCGATCCGGATCTTCAGACGGTCGAGGACTTTGAGACCGATGTCCTCTCCGGCTTCGTCCTCGCGCGAGCGGCATCGGGAGTCAGTGACGGATCGATCAGGCGGGAGGTGGGAGACCTTGGCCTGATGCGGTCCTGGTTCGGACGGCCCTTGTGGGAGATGGAGCCGGCGGACGCCGACCGGTACTTCGGTCACGCGCTGCGGGGACTCAGCGCGAGTACGCGCTATCTCCGGTCGTTCTCACTGGCGACGTATTTCCGCTTCATCGAGCTACGCATGAAGCCCCAGCTATATCGGCTGACCGGGTGGGTGGCCGAGTGCCCGCTGGATGAGATGAACACTCCGCGGCATCAGTCCCGTATGGGACTGCGGATCCCACCCGAGCAGCGCGAGTTGCAGCAGTTGTTCACCGGGTGGCGCGAGGATCTGGCAGCGTGCCGGAAGTTCGCGCCAGCGGCGCGGAACTACGTGGCGTCCAGGCTGATGGGCCAAGTCGGCCTACGCATCAACGAAGTGCGGATGCTCGACCTTGCAGATGCCCGGTGGGAGCTCGGGCGCTTTGGCAAGCTTCACGTCCGCTTCGGGAAGGGAGCACGTCGCAGTGGCCCACGCGAGCGCATGGTCCCGCTGATCAACGGGGCGGCAGACCTTCTTCGCTGGTACGTCGAAGAGGTCTGGGGGCACTTCCCTGCCGACCACACCCGGCCGGGCGCACCCTTGTTTCCCTCGGAACGGCGGGCCACCGACGGGACGAGCCTGCGGGTGGGTGATCACGCGCTCCGGCTTGGGCTGGCCGAAGCCGCGCAACGGCACCTGCCCGACTGGGACGGGAGGATGACCCCGCATGTTCTTCGGCATTTCTGCGCCTCCGATCTGTACCTGAACGGGATGGATTTGATGGCGATCCAGGAACTATTGGGACATGAGTGGCTGGTGACGACGCTCCGATACGTCCACGTCCACCGTGGCTTCGTTGAAGAGGCGTGGCAGGCCGGGCAGCAGCGGGCCGCTGCACGCCTGAGCGGACTTGCGACCTGAGTAGGGAGGGCGAAGCGGTGAAGTGGAACCTGCGGCTGGCTGCCGCGAACCGGGGCATCTGGAAGGCCAGCGAGCTGCAGCGGAGACTTGCCGAGCACGGACTGGTGATCAGCGCGGGAAAGATGTCGGGTCTCTGGTCGGGCGAGCCTGCCAGCATCAAACTCGCGGACCTGGACGTCATCATCGCCGTGCTCGGCTGCGGCATTGAGGAGCTCCTCATCCCCGAACCGGTCACAGCCCTCCCGACTGCGGAGCCGTCCGTGCCGACCGCCGAAGCCGTTGGAGCGACACACCCGCCCTCCGCTCCGGTACCGCGCCGCCGCGACGGACGATCTCTGCCGCCGTTGTGAGCCGGCACCAGCCGTTTCCGCCCTGCGAGCAGTGCGATGGAGAGTGCCCGTGCGACCTGGAGCAGACGAAGTGCTGGTGGTGCCTGCACCCGACCGACCGGCACGCCACCTGCCGTGAGTGCCACAAGTCCGTCTTCCGCGGTCGCTTTTTCACTGCTGGCCTGTGCGAGTACTGCAACCCCTTGCGACGGCGACGCCCCAAGGGCTGTACACATTGCCATGCCTGGCACGTCGGAGGACGACGGACCTGCAGCGGCTGCACCGGATGGAGCTACCGCCACCCCCAGGGCACCTGTCGCGGCTGCGCTGTCGTGTTCCACACCCGGGACGGCTACTGCCGGGCTTGCTGGGTCCAGGGCCGGATCCTCGAACAGTCGTCACTCGCCGAGGGCCGCGTCCGGATGGATCCTCGCCCCTACTTCACCGAGATTCGCCGAACCGGCCACCAGCTGGAGGTTGGTGGCCTCAAGCGCACCACCCAGCTGCAGAATCCGCAGTGGCGCTACCGCGCTCGCGAATCCGAGCCCGCAACTGCCTCGCCACGGAGGGTCGGCTGGGAACAACTGCGCTTATTCGAGGGGGAACGGGACTTCCGGCGCTTCCGTAAGGGCGATCACGCCGACTTCGCGAACCCTCGGCTCTTGTCCGCCCTGCGGGTCTCCGAGCGGCGAGCCGAGCTCTACGGATGGAGTGAGGAGGTCCTCCGGCTGACCCGGCGCGGGCTCATCACCTGCCTCTCCGGTCACGAGGAGGGCGAGAAGGTCCGCTACACCGAACTGGTTCCGCTGTATGCGGATCGGAAGATCAGTGTGATCCGTGTCAGTGAAGTCCTCCAGGAGATTGGGCTGCTGAACGACGACCGCCCAGACACCTTCGAGGTGTGGCTGGTTCGCCGCACAGAATTCTTTGCCCCCGAGATCGGCGAAGATGTCCGCCGCTGGCTGGGCGCGGTCCATCGCGGCGGTCCCCGTCGTCTGCCCCGGAGTCGCAGCAGCAGCTGGGGCATGCTGGCCGCCGCACATTCCACCCTCCTGACCTGGTCAGCCCGCTACCGTCACCTGCGCGAAGTGACGCGCACCGATGTCCAGACCGCTCTGGATGCCCACGACGGCTGGAAGCGCAAGCAACTACACATCAGCCTGCGGTCCCTCTTCGGGCACCTCCGCCGAGAGAAGATCGTTTTTCAGAACCCGACGAGCGGGATCAAGGCCGGCAGCCACCCACGGCCACCGATCCTGCCATTGTCGGACAACTGCTACACCGACGCCGTCATCGCCGCCACCACCCCCGAACAGCAAGTTCTCCTTGCTCTGACCGTCGTTCATGCCGCTCGCCGCCCCGCGATCAAGGCCCTAACCCTCGAAGACCTCGACCTCGGGGGCCGCACGATCACCATCGGAGGTCACCGGCGCCCCCTGGACGCCCTCACCCACCGAGTCCTGCACACCTACCTCCTGCACCGGCAGAAGCGGTGGCCCTACACGGCCAACCGGCATCTCCTCCTGACCAGCGTCACCGGTCATGGACAAGGCCCCGTTAGCGACTACTGGTGCCACCTGCAATTCGCAGGCCGAGCGGCCTCTCTCGAGCAGCTCCGGATCGACCGGCAGCTGGAGGAAGCACTCGCGGGCGGCGGTGATCCCCGGCGCCTTGCCGCGATCTTCGGTTTGTCGGAACTGACGGCCATCCGCTACGCGGAAGCCGCCCGAGCCCTCATGGACGGACCCCGCTTGCAGACGGATCCGGACTTCCCCTGACGATATGAGAGTTGACTCTCACATATTATGAGAGGAGGCTCTCACGTCATGGACTCCAGTAATCGCCTCGGCGATATCGAGATCAGTGACCCGCAAGCGATGCGGGCGTTGGCGCATCCGGTGCGGCTGGCAATCCTTGACCGCTTGCAGCGGCACGGGCCTGCCACCGCGACGCAGCTCGCCCCCGACGTGGGAGCGACGCCGTCGGTGACCAGCTGGCATCTGCGGCACTTGGCCAGCTTTGGACTGGTCCGCGACAGCGAGCCTGGCTCGGACCGCCGCCAAAGGAGGTGGGAGGCAGTGGCACGCGGCTTCCGGTTCGAGACGCCGCAGGATCTAGCTGATGAGGAGGGCCGGTCGGCCGCGCGGGTGCTGTCGCAGCAGATGTTCCTGCGCTATGCGGACTTGCCGAGCCGGTGGGCAGCAGAGGTGGAGCCCGAACTCGAGCCGGCGTGGCAGAGGCTGGCAGGGCTGGCCAACACCCGCCTCGTCGTTTCTGCTGAGGAACTGGCCGCCATTGAGGACGGGATCGAGCGCATCCTTGCGCCGTATGTCACTCGCGATCCGGCCGAGCGGCCGACCGATGGCCGGGGCGTCCAGCTGATGCGCTATGTCCTGCCGGAAGGCGCCGAGGAACAGACCGGGCAGACGCCGTGAACGGCCCGAGCCAGACCGCTGCGATATCCCTGTGGCGCGATCAACGGTTCCGCCGCTTTTGGGCCGGTAACGCCGTCTCACAGTTCGGCGACCGGATCACCGAACTGGCCCTGCCCCTGATCGCTGTCAGCGCCCTGAACGCCACGGCCAACCAGGTGGCGTGGCTGACCGCACTCATCTGGACCCCGAACCTACTCGCAATCCTCCTGGGGGCCTGGGTCGACCAGCAGGCCCGCAAACGCCGCCTGATGATCCTCGCCGACCTGGTGCGCGCCGCAGTACTGCTCAGCATCCCGGCTGCCTACTTGTTAGGAGCAGTGACTCTCGGCCAGCTGTACGCAGTTGCGTTGCTCACGGGCGCTGCGGGAGTGCTGTTCAACACCGCCTATCCGCCGTTCTTCGTGGGCCTCGTGCCCCGCGCGTCCTACGTGGACGCGAACAGCAAACTCAGTGCCAGCCGATCCGCATCGTATGTCGCCGGCCCGGCCATCGGCGGCGCTCTGATCCAGGTCTTCACCGCTCCCGTAACCCTCGTCGTTGATGCCCTGACCTTCCTGGCATCGGCGGTCCTCATCGGCCGTGTCTCGGTCGACGAACCGGCTGTAGAGGCCGACACCACGGCACCTCCACTTTTGCGCCGCGCCAGGGAGGGACTGGCTCTCGTCGTCCGTCACCCAGTGCTGCGGGCCAGTCTCGGATGCGCGGCGACCGTCAACTTCTTCACCTTCATCGCGGGCAGTGGGCTGATCGTGCTGTTCGCCAGCCGGAACCTCGGACTATCCGCAGGAGTCATCGGTATTGCGTTCGGCGTCGGTGCGACAGGTTCCCTCCTTGGTGCCCTGGTCGCTCCGGGAATCTCGCGACGGTTCGGCGTGGGGCGCAGCATCGTCGTGGGCGCGGTGCTCTTCCCCGCGCCGATCGCCATCGCTTCCATTGCGGACGGTCCGTTCTGGCTCCGCGCCGGGGCTTTGGCCGCGTCCCAGTTTCTGTCCGGCTTCGGTGTCATGCTGTTCGACGTTAACCTCAACGCCCTTCAGACCACTGTGATCCCCGACGGCCTGCGCAGTCGCGTGGCCGGCGCGTACAGCACGATCAATTACGGGATACGCCCCATCGGTGCCATCGTCGGCGGCATCCTGGCCACCGCCATCGGGCTGAGGGCCACTCTCCTCATCGCCGCCGTTGGCGGAGTCCTGTCGATGCTCTGGCTACTGCCCTCACCGATACCTCGCATCCACTCCCTGGCACCGGACAAAACCGCGGATGCAGCTAGTTGATCCTGCGCTCGCCGACGGACACACGGCACCGCTGCCGGTACGGTGCGGATCTTCGCTCTCCTCGAACCCGAGCCGCACGTGCAGCCGAAACCGCCTAAAGGCGCGAGTTTGCCACGAGGGGCACTTCGGGAATCGTGAACTCGCAGTGGACGGAGGGCTGTGGACTGCACGCCGCCTCCGTACGAGATGACTCTCAGTGTTCTCTGCGATTCTTGTGCTTCATTAATCGTCGATTCGGTCAAAATCCGCCCCCTCTGTGGTCCTTGGTTCGCACGCAACCAACCCCACCTATGGGTGAGAAGTCAACGACTATCTAATGCGATTGGATTCCGCCGAGATCGATGTCCGGTAGGGCGAGAATGTGTGGCAAGTTCCGAAAGGGTGAATTAAGTAAGCGTGAAAGTAGCGGCGCGTTGGTTTGCTGTACAGGCCGCATCAACGGCAGCGCGACGCATCGAAGTCCTCGGAGTGCCTTGTGTGAGATGTCGTCGCATGGTTGGCTCTCCCGTGTTTACGCAGGGTAGCGGCAGGCCATTCAGGGCGCAGGTTCCGTTAAAGACCTCGGTATACGAGGTGAGTCGAAAAAAGGGGCCTTGTTATCTCCGGCAGATACCGGAGATAACAAGGCCCCTCAACGTGTCAGCGGTTTACAGATGACACACGGCGCAGCCGGCCTCGTCGTCATCCTCGTCGTGGGCGTCGGCGAGGATCTCGAGCAGCGGGCGGTTCGGCTTCACACGCTTGGCGGCGCGGTCGAGTGCCGCCTGGTGCTTGGCCTCGATCTCATCGCGGCGCTCGATCAGCTCGTGCAGGGACTCGCCCTGAGACCAGGTGTACTCCCGCCCCTCCATCGCGGTACGCCGGTAGTTGACCTTCTCCTCGTACGCTATGGCCTTCTCGAACAGCTCAGGGTGACGGTCCTTGAGACCGACCCATTCGTGCTTGCGCTGGAAGAAGCAGAAGTAGCACCCGGACCGCGTGCGCCACTCGTAGTAGGCGGGCAGGCCGATACCAGCTTCGTCGAGAATGCGGTCGACGCCGGCACGGTCGATCCCGTCCTCGCGGAACGGGAAGACGGCGCTGATGTTCGGCTTGGTGCTGACGTAGCCGAGACGGTTCTCGTCTGCGCGGATCGCCACGTACGAGATCACCTCGTCGTCGCCGACCCACTCTTCGAGGGGCTTGAGCTTCAGGTTCTTGGTGCACCAGCGCATTTGTGGGCTGGGAAGTGTGCCCTGGTAGACCTCGAGCCAGTGGTCGAAGTCGCGGGTCGCGTTGAGACGCACGATTGGCTTGCCGACGGCCGCTTCGAGGCGGTTGAGGTATTCGTAGGTCTCTGGCAGCTCGGCGCCGGTGTCGCAGAAGAAGTACTCCATCTCCGGCACGCGGTCGCCCATGTGGATTGCGAGAGCGGAGGAGTCCTTGCCTCCGGACAAGCCGAGGACGTGGCGCTTCTTCCCGCTGGAGCTGTCGGCGTCGGTGTCGGTCACAGCGTCTCCTTCGTCTGGGGGGCCGCGGCGGTGTTCTGTGCGGCCAGGCGCTCGGCCAGGGCGGCGAGCAGGATGCGTGCGCCGTCGGGGCCCAGTGCTTCCTCAGCCTGCCTGATGACACTGACAACGAGTTCGTCGGCCACCTGACGGGACTGCTTGGGCACGTGGATCAGGGTGCGTTCTTCTGTTCCCTGGGGGGTGGTGAGCGTCAGCAGGTGGGTGTCGATCTGCCGGGACTCGGTCTCTTCCTCAGCGGAGTCGGTCCGCGTGTGGGCTTCGTAGAGGTGGCTGACGCGGTCGAGTGCGCGGGCCACTTCCTTGACCAGTTGGGGGAAGGAGGTGACGTCCTTGTCACTCCAGTCTCCGAGTGCCCTGTTAGCCAGGCGGATGATGATCGGGTCGAGCCAGTCCTCGTCCGGCAGGCTCTCGTTGAGGACCCGGGAGACGAAGCCCTGCAGGTTGATTTCGAGGGGGGCATTGGCGAAGCCCCGCAGTCGTTCGGTCAAACCGGAGCGGAGGCTGGTGAGTTCGGCGGAGAGACGGAACTCGCGTCCGATCGTGGCCACGACCTCCTGGCGCAGCGCGGCGCCGGCGCCGGTGAGATCGTCGAGCGCTGTGGTCAGGCTCGCGACGTATGCCTGGGCGGTCTCTTCATCCCGGGCAGTGGTGGCCCCGATCGGCTCGAAGCCCAACGCCGCGGGCAGGGAGGTGAAGACCAGTTCGTCGGGGTCGGTGGCCTGGGAGAGGACGTCGCGGATCGCGAGTGCCTCAGTGCTCAGCCGGCGTGTCTTCTGGGCGTAGGGCTCCAGCACCATGACGCGCTCGAGCATGGCCCGTGTCACGCCGAGCAGTGCGGGGTTACGCGCAGCTCGGGAGCGAGGGGTGTCCACGTCGAGTGCCTTGGCCAGGCTGTTGACGACGAGGAGGCGCTGTCCGCGACCGGTCGGTGCGGCCTTGACCGTGAAGCGGTCCGGATAGGGGACGTTGAGCCTCTCGACGATCTCCGGGGTCAGCCGCTGGCAGTAGTTGCCGTCCTCGAACAGGGCAATGTCCTGTGCCCGCAGGATGAGTGCGGTGACCACGAGGATTGGGACGACGCCGGCCTTGACGCCGTAGGGCGGCGCCATGAGCTGCTGGTAGATGTCGACGATCGGCGTAGCCTGCTTCGCGCTGGTCAGTGCTTCCTCGAGGGCTTCCCAGGCTTTGGTGATGCTGGGGTTCTTCTCGAGGTTGGGGCGCGACAGGCCGTGGGTGAGGATGCTGGTGGTGTCGGTGCCTGCGTCCGTTTCGCCGGCCGCCCGGTGCAGCCCCAGGTACTCCAGAACGCCGTGGTACATGGCCCGCTCGGGGGTGTACTTCGTCTTGTCGTATCCGAGCAGGGGGTTGCCCGAGCGCTGCAGCATGGAAGTGAGTAGCTCGCGGCGGGCGCGGGCGCCGTTGCTCGTGAGCTGGTGGCGCCCAACCATCTCGTTGCGGATGTGCGGGGTGTTCGGGTAGACCCGGTCGCATGCCTGGGAGGCCAGGTTGGCGTAGCTGCGGGCCTCGATGGGTTCGCTTTCGTCGCCTAGTACTTCGGTTCCCTTGTGCCACAGGTACCAGCTGGATTGCGGGCTCAGGGGGTTGAACGCCTCGTCCAGCAGCGCGCCGATGGTCTGCGAGAGGTACGTGGCGCGTTCCTCGATCTCGCGGATGGCAACGTGGTCAATGGTGTCATCGTCGAGGAGCTCTTCGAGGGCGACGAGGTCGATGCCTGCCTGCAGAACGGCTTCCGGGCTCTTGGTCGTACCGATCAGCACCGGCAGCGGCGACTGCACCACGGGACGGGTCTCTAGAGGCCCGAGGTGATAGACGATCAGACCGTCGGCAGCGTCCTGGACGACCTGTGGCCCCGTGAGCTTCTCGCTCTTGTGGCTGACCGCGGTCGAGAAATAGCGCAACATGCCGGTGCGCTGGCTGTGTCCGCCGGCCACGACGGCCGCAGGCAGCACAGTCCCTAGGTGCTTGCCGAAATAGCCCATCACGTCTGCAGGGGCGATGCGGGTGGCCACCTCACGAACCCGCGCGTCGATGTCGACGTCAGTGCCCTGCCAGACGCGGTACTCATCGCTGTAGGAGCGGTGCACGATGAAGCCATCATCGACGAGTTTGCTCAGCTGCTTCTGAAGGGCCGTAAACCGCTCAGGGTCGGGCGCGTCAGCCGGGTCATTCAACGAGAACTGAATCATGGGCGGAGTGGCCCGCAACAGGCCATCGGCATCGATGAGGTTGAGGATGCCGATCGCCTTCAGGACATCCTGGTCCTCGGCAGGCAATCCGTGTGCCTCGTTAAGACGGTTGTCGACCTCGAGCCAGCGGCTGGCGTTCGCCGAAGCAAGGATGGTGGTACGGCCGGACGCGAAGAAGTAGTCGTACAGCTGCGGCAGGCGAACCGTGCAAGCTCGCTCAGGGGTGTCAGATGACAGGGTGTCCAACGTGCGGCGGACCGTGTTGGGTTCGTCGCTGGCCAGGAAGCCAGTGAGGCTGCGGTCGTGCTGGCCGATCTGGGAGGCGAGCAGCGGTGCGGCAACAGCGGTGAGCGGGTGAAGCGGGTAGAGACCGGCGAACGTCTCCGCAGAGATGTCCACGACTGCGCTCAAGGCGTGGTGACCCCAGGCGTGTGCCGCGGCGTCGGCCTGCTTGCGGATGAGTTCCAGGCCCGGTTCTGCGACGCCCGTCAGGTCGAGGCGCCGGCGCATCAGATGGACGGCGTCACCGAGGTTCGGAGTAAACGTGATGTCTTCGAAGCGACCCTGGACCTTGGCCCACTCCTGGGTCTGGATGGCGCTGGAACGCGCTGCGTAGTCCGTGAACGCCAGATGCTGCAGCGTGAACATGAACAGACGCATACCCGAGGGGCCGGCACCCTTTTCGGCAAGCTCCTGCAGCAGAAACACGTCGCTCTCGGCACTGCCCGAGTCGCCCTTGGCGGCGAGGTACTCGAGCGTCTTGCCGAACTCATCGATGATCAACAGAAGTGGGTGCCGTTCACACAAGATCGTGACGGCGTTGACGAGGCTTTCTTGGCTCGGCACCTCGCGCTCAGCACATACCGCCAGAGCCTGGGCGATCTCCTTGGGAACCCGCTTCTTCCATTTGCGCTCGACTGCAGTCTGCAGAGCGCGGTGCACGGTGGCAGCGAGAGGTTCGCGTCGAGCGGTGGCGACGGCGCCAAGGAAGCCAGCCCCGTCGCTGAGTTCGTCACGTACACGGGCCAGCCGGGTGGCCTGCCCGGGCTTGGTAGCCCTCACCGCAGCCTCAGCCTCGGCACGGCGGGTTTCGTCGTGGCCGAGGAAGGCGTCGAAAAGGTTCGAGAGGGTGGACTTACCGGAGCCGTACGGACCGGTAAACGACCAGGCACGGGTTCGGCGGGGATCGGCCACGGCATTGGTGACACGATCAAGGACGTCGAGCGTGCGGACCCCTACGTAGGGGTCGTTGAGGTGCTTCTCCTGGACGTCACGTTCAAGATTGGTCGACCGCAGCTCAGAACCGACCAGGGTGATGCCAGCGGGGAGCTGAGCAGCGGCCGGCTGAGGACGCTGGATGGTCTTCGTCGCCATGGTTACGCGTTCTCCTCGATCAGGTCCAGCGCCTCGACCTGCTGGGGCTGCTTCTTGCGCGCTCGCTTGGGAGCGTTGCCGTCAAGTCCGGGGTACTTCTTGGTCCATTCCTGCGGGGTGGGGAATCCCTCGCGCTCCCGGACGCGTCCGTAGTGAGCGTCGAGGATGTCCCACGCGAGCGCCAGCGGAGCCTTGGAGAAGGCGAGGCTGCGCTGGCCGAGTGCCTCGATGATCTGCAGGTCCGGGTGGTCACTCACCAGAGACTCGATGGCCTTAGTCAGCTCCGGCTCCCGCATGCGGAAGGCCCGGCCCGGAGATCCCGGGTCCTGGGCGAGTCGGGCCAGGGAGACCGAGCCGGCGTTCGTCGAGAATCGCGCGGCGAAGTCCAGGCAGGCATAGGCCAGCACAGGTGCCGGCAGATTCGAGCGCGCCCCGTTGGTGAAGCGCCAGGTGCGCTCCCTGCCCTTGCCCTGGCCTTCCAGCAGGCCAAGTTCACGGAACGGTGACATGAGGAGGTCTTCGAAGCTTCCAGGGGACAGCGGGTTGAACTCCTGATCCAGCGCATACATCTTGATCATGCATTCGACATCGCGCGAGATGGACTCTCCTGCGGGCCAGTCCTTTTCCTCGAAGTTCTCGTGGACGTGGCGCGTGATGACGCTGGTCATCTCCGCAGAGGTGACCCGGGAGCGAGGCGCCAGGTTGAAGATCACATACCAGCTAGGCACCCAGCACTTCGCCTCAGAGCCGCTCGACAGCAGCCACCAGTGCAGCAGCCACAGGCTGCCCGTGTCCTCGAGGTAGGGGTCGGCTCCCTCCTCGTCGAGCAGCCATCGGGCCCGCCACGTCGGGGACGCGACGAGGGCGCGGTATGAGGGGTCTTCGTGAGGGTGCTCTTGGGTGAGTTTGAATGCTTTCGACCAGTGACGCATGGAATAGACCATGTTCTTGCCGACACCGAGCAGGACCGGGGCGTCCTCGCGATGGAAGATCTCGCTGTCGTGTTTGACCTGCATGTACGCCTTGTGCAGCCAGCCGAAACGCGGGGCAAACGTCTCGTGGCGCCCGAAGGAGAGTTCCACGGCTTCAGGAAGCCGGCTGTCTGACATGCGAGGGGCCTTTCAGTGAAGAAGAACGAGAGGGAGACGTCTATGAGGGGATAACGCCGGCTAGGGCTCAGTCGTCGCGGCCATAACTGACCGGACGTGCCGTACGGCGTTCACGGCCGCAGTGGCGGCCCGTTCGATATCGCGTTCGGTGGTGGCGTAGCCGAGAGAGAAACGCACCGTGGAGTCTGCGTCGTCGCGGCTGTGCCCCATGGCGAGAAGCACATGGCTTGGGCTCGGGGCTCCTGATGAGCACGCGCTCCCGTCGGATGCGGCCACGTGCGGCATTGCCGCAAGGACAGCGTCTGCCGGCAGGCCAGGGAAGGTGATGCTGGTGACCCCAGGGAGGCGAGGGGTCCGAGCTCCATTGATGCGGCAGTCGGCGACCTCGGCGGTCAGCCCCGCTTCGAGAGCGTCACGCAGTGCAGCGATTCTTTCTGCTTCATGTGCAAGCTGCTGTTGAGCAGCTCGCGCGGCTGCTCCCAGGCCTGTGATTCCGGCCACATTCAGCGTGCCGGCCCGCCATCCCCGCTCGTGCCCGCCGCCCACGAGCAGTGGGCGGTGCGGCAGCGGCGTCCCTCGACGGACGAAGAGGGCCCCAATGCCTTGCGGTCCGCCGAACTTGTGGGCGGAGAGGGACAGTAGGTCGACATCGAGCTCGCGGAGATTCAGGGGGAGGCGCCCGACGTATTGCGTGGCGTCGGTATGGACCAGGGTGCCAGCCTCGTGAGCTGCCTTGCAGACAGGGGCCAGGTCCGTCAGCACTCCGGTCTCGTTGTTCGCGATCATCAGAGAGACGAGAGCCACGGGGCCATCGCGAAGCGCTGCCTCCAGAGGCTCAAGATCAACGACGCCGTCCCTGTCGACGGGCAGGACGAGGAGGGAGCCGGGGTGCTCCGCCGTGATGGCGCGGGCGGTTTCGATCACGGCCAGATGCTCGGCGGCGGTGGTCACCAGCAAGCCCCCGCGCGCATAGGCGGTCCGTAGGGCCAGGTTGTTCGCCTCGGTGGCCCCGGATGTGAAGATGATCTCGCCGGGAGCACAATTAAGCAGGTCGGCGAGGTCTCGGCGGGCCGCATCGACGCGGGCCGCGGCCTCGCGGCCGGGGTGGTGCATGCTAGAGGCGTTGCCGACGCTTTGCAGTGCGTCGAAGGCCGCTTCAAGGGCCTCGGGTCGCAGGGGCGCGGTGGCGTTGTAGTCGAGGTAGACCACATCTGCGTCTCGCAGGTCACCTGCCATGTTCTGCCCCCATTTGCTGCTGTGTGCTCCGGTCACTCCTGGCGGCCCTCCTCGGTCGGCTCTCATCTTCCACCAGGAGTGCACTGAGATCCTAACGAACACCTGAGACAACCGGGACAGGCTCGCCACGACCGGCCGCCTGCGGCTCGGTGTCACCGCGCGCCCTCCTCGGGTCGCTCCCGCGAACCGATCCGGCCTAGTCTCCGCGCTCGTGCCCGGCCCGTGACGAGGCCGGCTGCCCGTGCGATCTCCGTCTGACTAGCACTCCTGGTGAATACGGGGCGCAGGCCTTCGGCTTTCACCAGGAGTCGAATTCTGCCAGTCATCTGGGTGGGGGGCTGACAGGGTTAGCGGCGCACGGTATCGAACATAATTCCTATTCTCTAGGTGGGCCGGGCCTGACGTAAACGGTCAAGCGTCTTCGTGGCGTGATTTCGATTAGGTGGATGCCCGAAAGAGGTCTGCTGATCTGCTGATATGCGGGACGTGAACCCGATTGCCAGTGGGCGGGTTTAGGGTGATCGCACGCTGTTGCGCTGGAGCTACTCATCGCTGGAGCGATGCTTGGCGTCGGCTGTACTGAGGTGGGGGGCACTTCATGTTGATGATTAGTCAGGTACGTACGTCGCGCCGTACAGCGACGGCTGCCTACGGGGTGGTGGCCCCTTGACGACGTGGTCGCCTGGCGTGGCCTTTCAAGCGGTCCTGGACGCTGCTCCGATGTCGTACATCCGCGAGCGGCTCGGCAAGGATCTGTGCGCCTTGTTGGACCTCATCGACGGTGGTGCGGCGGAAGATGAGCGACTCCGCGCCGTGGCGTCCGTGGCAATCGATGCCGAGGCGCTGGTCGCCGATGCGGCGGAACGGGAGGAGCTGTTCGCGCTGCTGTCCGCCGTGAAGCAGCGGGAGTTGGCGCAGCGGCTGGGCTCCGAGGAGGCCGGCACCGAGCCGCTTGTATACCTCAAGTCCCTGAAGTGGTCGCTCGACCAGCGTCGGGAGCTGCTGGAGTTCCTCGGGTTCACTATCGACCGGGCGCCGGCGGTGCAGCCGCTGTTCCGTCAGGACTGCGGGCCGGAGTACGCCCTTTTCCCGCATCAGCGCACTGCGGCGGCCCGGGTGAAGGAGCTGTTGTACGACGGCCCGCGGCGGGTGGTCCTCCATTTGCCCACCGGGGTCGGCAAGACCCGCACCGGTATGAACCTGATCTGCGATCACCTGCGGCAGCATGAGCCGACACTCGTGGTGTGGCTGGCTCATGGGCAGGAGCTCCTCGAGCAGGCAGCTGCTGAGTTCGAGCGGGCCTGGGGCAAGTTGGGTGACCGGCCGGTATCCGTGGTCCGAATGTGGGCTGATGCGCCGACCGACCTGGAAGGTGTAACGGATGGTGTGGTCATCCTCGGTCTGGAGAAGGCGGTCTCGGCAGCAAAGAGCAGGCCGGAGTTTCTGCGGCTCCTCGCTGCCCGCAGCAGCCTGACGGTGTTCGACGAGGCGCACCAGATCATCGCGCCCACCTTCCAGCGGGTCGTGGACGCACTGACCATCCGCCCGGACGCGAGCCTGCTGGGACTCACGGCCACACCGGGACGTACCTGGGCAGACATTGCCCAGGATGAGCGACTGTCCGATTTCTTCTCGCGCCAGAAGGTCATGCTGAAGATCGAGGGCTACAGCAACCCGGTCACAGCCTTGATCGAGCAGGGATATCTCTCCACGCCGACCATGAAGACGGTGGCGTCCGAGGCCGGCCTGCACCTGTCGGTACAGGACCAGCGCCTGCTGGCCAACTCGTTCGACATCCCGGCCAGGATCATCGCCGAGCTTGCCCGGGACGAGCAGTGGAACCTTAAGGTCGTTCAGACCATCATGGATCTGCTGGAGCGAAAGCACCGGAGAATCCTGGTGTTTGCGGCGTCCGTCGACCACTGCCGCCTCATTGCGGCGGTGCTGTCCGCCGTGGGCCTCGACGCCGAGTTCGTCACGGGTGAATCCTCGACCCGACACCGCAACCAGGTCATCACCCGTTTCAAGAGCGCTGCACCGCGCCCGATGATCCTGTGCAACTACGGGGTCCTGACGACGGGCTTTGACGCGCCGGCGGCCAGCGCCGCAGTCATTGCCCGCCCGACCATGTCCCTGGTGCTCTACAGCCAGATGGTCGGGCGGGTCATCCGTGGCCCGAAGGCCGGCGGAACCGCCACCTGCGAGATCGTCACTGTCGTCGACCCGGTACTTCCCGGATTCGGAGACGTGGCGGAGGCATTCATCAACTGGGAAGATGTATGGGAGACCGCGTGACCAGCGAAGGCAACAACTACCGGATCGTCAGCCCTTCGCTGACCGTGAAGGCCATGCGCGACAGCGGATACAAGAACACGGCGTACGCGCTCGCCGAGCTCATCGACAACAGCATTGATGCCAAGGCCAAGCTTGTAGAGGTATTTGCCTGTGAGAGCCCGGTACAGGTGGCCGCTCGTACTAGCCATCGGGTTGAGACCATCGCCGTGCTCGACAACGGCACGGGTATGGACGCTGAAGCTCTGCGCCGGGCACTGAAGTTTGGTGATGGCCGCGGTGACGACCGTAAGCGCATTGGTCGTTTCGGGATGGGTCTGCCCAACTCCAGCATGTCCCAGTGCACCAAGATCGAAGTGTGGTCCTGGACCAATGGCCCTGGCAACGCCATGTACAGCTACCTTGACCTCGAAGAGATCAACAAGGGTCGGGATGACGTCCCCGCCCCGGAGTTCGACCCGCTCCCCGAGTACTGGCGCAATCTCAGCCTAGGGCTGGGCAGTACTGGAACCCTGGTGAAGTGGACCAACCTTGACCGCGTCAACTGGCACGGTGCCGCGGCCACACTGCGCAACACGTCGGACATCATCGGACGCGCCTACCGGTACTACCTCGATGCCGGCACTGTCGACATCAGGATGGCTCCGGTCCGCGACGGCGCTGTGATCGACGGCGAGTACTACGCCGCGCCCAACGACCCGCTGTACCTGATGGCATCGACCAGCACCCCGAAACCGTTCGATGAACAGCCCATGTTCGAACCTTTCAACATGGGCACCGAAGACCAGCCCGGTGTCGCGCACTTCCCCATCGTCGTCGATGGCAAGCAGCACGTGGTCAAGGTGCGTGCCTCCATCGCGCGCCCCGAGGCTCGCCGCCCCGATATCGAGGGCAAGCCCTGGCCGGAGAGCGCCAAGGCCACGAAGGACGGCGGCTCCCAGCTCTGGGGCAAGCACGCCCGCCACAACATCGGTATTTCGCTCATCCGACATGGCCGTGAACTCGACCTTGACTCCTCCTGGGCCATCGGTTACGACCCTGTGGAGCGCTGGTGGGGTATCGAGATCGACTTCCCTCCGGCTCTCGATGACGTGTTTGGTGTCACGAACAACAAGCAGACTGCGACGATCTTTTCCTCGCTCGCCCACTTCGACTGGAAGTCTGAAGCGGAAGCAGACGAGACGTTCAAGGCGTTCAAGGATCGCCTCGCGGACCTCGGTGATCCTCGTCTGCGGCTCATCGACCTTGCCCTCTACCTCGAGACCAAACTTCTCCCCGCGATTCGGCGGCAGCTGCGGCAGCAGACTGTTGGTAACCGCAAGACGAAGAAGCGCCATGACGACGCCGTCAACGCCAAAGCCACGGACGCTGTCAAGCGACGTAGCGAGGACGGGCATACGGGTAAGACCGACGACCTGGCGGAAGGCGCGACTCCTGAACACAAGCGCCAGGAACAGTTCGATGCCCTGACCCAGCGGCACCACCTCGATGAGGACACTGCGCAGTCCCTGGTCGATGAGGCCCTGGAGAACGACTGGCGCGTGCGCTGGATCTCCAGCTACCAGGACTCGCACGCGTTCTTCAGCGTGGACCTCATGGCAGGCATGCTCCAGGTGATCTTCAACGAAAGGCACCCGCTGCACGCCCACCTGCTGGCAGTGCTCGAAGAGGTGCCGGAAGACGCCACCCCGGATGAACTGAGGCACCGCCTTGACCGGGCGGCCGATACCTTCAAGCTCCTCCTCTTCTCATGGGCTCGTATGGAGGACGAGATCCCCAGCGACCGGCAGCGCGAGAGGATCGCAGATGCGCGGCAGGACTGGGGCCGCTACGCCCGCGACTTCATCGACGGCGAGGACGACGGGGAGTGACGGAGTACGACCACGTCTGGCGGCAGATCGAGGGGCTGCTGCAGCACGCTTCGCGGAGCGTGACCCTGATCGCGCCGTTCATCAAGAAGCCGATCTTCGAAGCGGCTGTTGCAGCCGTGCCCGCATCCGTGGAGCGCATTCGCTGCGTGACACGGTGGACCCCGGCGGAGGTAGCCGCCGGGGTCTCCGACCCGGAGATCATGGAACTGACAGAGAGCGACAAACGCGTCCAGGTCGATCTCTGCCCTGCGCTGCACGCCAAGATCTACCTCGCTGACGACCGCTGTCTGGTCGGCTCCGCAAACCTGACGGGCAAGGCCACTGGTCGCGGCCCGAACAGCAACTTCGAGCTACTGGTCGAGGCCCCCGCGGCACACCCTGAGGTCCAGCGAGTCTTGGACCAAGTTGAAGCCGCCTCTAGTGAGGCGACACCACAACAGGCAGCCCTCATCCGTAAACAGGCCGAACTCCTCAAGGCCGAGACCGGTCCGCCGCAAACGGAAGGTGCGGAGGCGACGTCGCTTTGGTACCCGGCCACTCGGCGACCAGAGAACCTCTTCGCCCTCTACAGCGGGCGCGGAACGTTTGCGTCCGCCGTAGAGGCCGGCATCGTGCGGGATCTCGCCCTGCTTAACGTTCCAGCCGGACTGGAAGAGGCTCAGTTCAACGCTTCTGTGCGGACTCGGTTGCACGCCATACCAGAACTACGGAAGCTGCAGGAGGGCGAGAGTCTCAGCAACGTAGAGCTGGCGGCAGCCATTGCGCAGCACTCGGGTGTGACTGACGCTCTGGCCCGCCGGAGAACGGAGAACATCGCAGCCTGGCTCCAACACTTCGACAGGTACTACACCGAGGTGGGGTCCTGGGAACTACGCCGTGGTCGCGAGCTGGGTTGATGCTTCACCCGGTGTGGCTGGTTGCGGTAGCGGCCAGCTGGCCCGGAAGTCCTGGCACTGCGCCGCATCGGCTGTCGTTTTGGCAGGCAGCCTATGGCTTCTCGAAGAACAGGTTGTTCCAGACCACGCCGTCGCGCCCGAGGGCGTCGGCCTGCTGGCTCTGGTGGATTAGGCGGAGTCCCCGGCCAGATACCAGAGAAACCGTCTCAGCTGCGGACACGGTGTACATGACGCGGCCAGCTGGTACCGGTCCGGCGCGAAGGGCCATCCCCAGCCGGCCGCCGTCCTCCAGCAACTCATCAATGCGGATCAGGGCATTGTGGCGCTGATCCTCGTTGAGGAACATCCACACCGCTGTCAGCATCACCAGCTGAAAGCGCTCGTTCTGTCGACCGAGGCTCCTTAGCTCGGGCAGTGCGTCATCCACCCAGTCGATATTGTGACCGGGGTGGAGGCGCTGCCCTAGGGACCGTAGTTCTTCGACAGGTTCGACGGCGACCACCGTGTGCCCAAGGAGGGACATGGCGGCTGCGTCCCTGCCCGTACCGGCACCGATGTCCAAGACCCTGACCGGCTCTGCCGGAAGTAGGTGGAGCACCTGACGGTGTACTTCATCGAAGGTGACCCGCTCGTACAGCGAGGTCGGAACGCTGGCCTCGCCGCAGGGTGCGCGGAGCTTCGCTTCGCTCCTCTCAGTACCGTCGTGCATTTGAATCCCCGCTTCGGAGGTGTTGACATCGCTGGTCGAATTTTGACCTGCGTGCCTCAGGCGTCACTGGCTGCCGTGACGCCGTGTGACGCTTCCAGGATCCGCTCGTGTCAGCCTGCGGCGCGATAAAACTTGGATCCGACTACACCGCCGTACCGATCGATCTCGTATGGCGCCGCGCCGGCAGACGTCTGTCGATCCTGTCCCGTCGTGCCGTCCAGGACGATCGGCTCGTCGCCCACTTCCCCGTACACGGCACCGTGCCAGAATCCGTTGACCTTCGGCACCTTCCGTCCGGAACCGTCGGGCAAGGCCCACCGGTTCTGAACCGAAGCGGCGTCGAAGACTGTGATCCCGCGGTCTGCCGTCCCGTACCCGGACTTGGAGCACAGGACCAGGGACTGTGCGTCGTGGCGGCACCGCCAGCCGCTGCCATCGAGCGCCACGCGCTGCTCACCGCTGACGGCATCCACGACGAGCGTCTTGTCTTTGAGGGTTGCGCTCAGCAGCCGGGGCGCGGCGGCGGCCGGCTGCCGCGCCTCCGCCACGGTCCATCGTTGTTCACCCGTGGCCGCGGCAAGGCCCAGCAGCTTGCCCGCACCGAACCCCGTCTTCTCGCCGCCGGCAACGACGCCGTCGGCCAAGGTCACTGCACGGAAGTCGGGCTTCTTCCAGCGGACGGTGCCCGCAGAGGGTTCAACGGCGTACGTAGTGTCAGCCGCGGTGACGAGCGCTGTGCCGGCGTCGACTCCGATGACCTGTGGTGCGAGGATCTCGTCGGCCCCGATGGATGTGGCGGCGAGCCCGCGGGAGCTGGGAGCGGCCGCGATCTCGGCCGACCATGCCGTCTTGCCGGTGGCCGTCTCGACGGCCAGCACCTCGATCACGGCTCGGTCCGGCGTTGTCCCTTGGCCCTTCACATCCCTGTTCCAGGCGGCGTACACGGTCTTACCGTCAACCGAGACGAGGGGAGCGGCACGGTTACTTCCGAATCCGCCTTTCTCAGCGGCGTACTTCGTGGTCACGTCCCACCGCGGCTCACCGGTCTCGGTGTCGAGCGCCTCCAGTCCCTCCTCGGCGGTGATGTAGGCAACCCCATCGGCAAGCGTGACCGCGGGCCGTGCCGCACCCCCGCTCGTCGTACTCGGCTGACTGGCATTCGGCAATTCGACCGTAGGCCCGACGAAGCGCACGGGTGGGTCGAACGTCGGACGGCTTGGCTTCCCGGAAGTCGCGTGGGACGGTTCCGCGGACTTGCCCATCGCTCCCCCTTCTCGTGCTCTTCTTGATCACGACGACCATAACGGTTGGGCTCCCTGGAGACCGGCAAGTTCTCCCTGGAAGCGCAAGCGGTGCACCTGATCGACTTGGCCCCAGTACGAGGCGGCCCGGGGCTAGCAGCAGCCCCACAATGAGGTGGTGTGGTTGGGCCTGGTGGCCGTGTCCATGACGGGAGCTGAGCGTTCAGCCGGGTGTGGGGGCGTCGCCGTGGATCGTGCCGG
>NZ_JBHXQO010000081.1:0-21729 GCF_042717135.1 Streptomyces sp. NPDC058620 | reverse complement strand
ATCGTGAGGATGCCCCGGCGGAACGGGTCGTCCACCTCCTCGGCGCGCAGCGGCTTGTCGCCCTCGTAGAAGAAGCTCGCAGGCTCTTCCAGGAAGGCCAGCCGCTGCCGCAGCACGCTTGCCTGAGCCGCAGGATCCGGCAGATGCCGGAGGAACGCCAGGAGACCGAACCAGCGGTTCTCGTCGGTGATGTCCCCGCGGGCGGGCTCGGCGAGCCGCCGGAGCAGTTCCGCCCTGCCCTCGTCGGTCAGGGTGAGTACGTGGCGCGGGGCCGCCGTCGCGCCCGGCTGCGTCTCCCGGGCCAGCAGCCCCGCCTTTTCCAGCCGCTTGATCGCCGGATAGAGCGTGCTCTCCGCGACCGGCCGCACATGCCCGGTAAGGGCCGTGATGCGCTTGCGCAGCTCATAGCCGTGCAACGGGGAGGCGTACAGAAATCCAAGGATGGCCAGCTCCAGCATGCCCGCATTCTGCCGCACGGAGGGGCGGAAGGGGCGACGCGATACTTCGGTAGCGCCATACATCGTGACCGATGTATCGTGCGGATCCGATCGCATGCGGCGCGTGCGGCGGAACCGGCGGAGCGCGGGCAGAGGAGAAGGCTGATGAACGAGGCGGAGTTCGACGAGCAGGGCAGCAGGATCCGGTGGACGGAATCCGCGGCAGTGCCGGACGGTGGCGGTACGACGGTCTACGTGCACGGCCTCGGGGCGATGTCCGCCGCCTATCACGCCCACATCGCCGCCGACCCGGCGCTCGCGGGGCGGCGGTCGCTCTTCGTCGACCTGCCGGGGCACGGCACCAGCGACCGTCCCGCGGACTTCGGGTACACCCTGGAGGACCACGCCGACGCGCTGGCCGTCGTGCTGGACGCAGCCGGTGTGCGGGGAGCGGAGCTCGTCGGGCACAGCATGGGCGGTGCGGTGGCCGTCGTACTGGCCTACCGGCGGCCCGACCTGGTCGCGCGGCTGGTGCTGACCGAGGCCAACCTCGATCCGTACCCGCCGGAGACGATCGGGAGCAGTGGCATCGGTTCATGGACGGAGGACGCCTTCGTGCTCGGCGGTGGCTTCGCTCAGGTACTGGAGCACGTCCGCCCGATGTGGGCCGCGACCATGAGGCTCACGGACCCGCTGGCGCTGCACCGCACCGCGGCCGGGCTGATGCGTGGCACCGAGCCCACCATGCGCCGCATGCTCATGGAATCGACGACCGACCGGACCTATCTACAGGGTGCCCTGAGCGGTGAACTCCCGGGCGCGGACGAGTTGATGGACTCGGGTGTGCGCGTCCTCACCATTCCCGGCGCGGGGCACTGCATCATGTTCGACCGGCCCGACGCACTCGTGAGCGCCATAGCCGCGCGTTCCGCGTGACGCGTGGGCCGGCGGGTCAGCCGACGCGTACGGCGCGTACGAGGAAGCGGTCGTCCTCGTCGACGTACGTGTCCATGCGCCATCCCGAACCGGCCAGCAGGGGGCGGAGCATGGGCTCCGCCCGCAGATCGTCGTCGGTGATCGCCCGGCCGTGCCGCGCCGCGAGAGCAGCCCGGCCGACCGGGTGGAACAGGGCCAGCTGCCCGCCCGGCCGTACTACGCGCGCCAGCTCGCGAAGGTTCGGTCCGGGGTGCGCGAGGTGGGAGATCAGGCCGGCCGCGAACACCGCGTCGAGCGCCCCGCTCCGCAGTGGCAGCCGTGCGACATCGGTGAGGAGCAGCGCGCCGCTGCGGTCGCGGCCGGCCCGCACCGCCGCCCCGAGCATGGCGGGTGTGAGATCCGCGCCGAGGACGGTGCCTTCGGGGCCGACCGCCTCGCGTAGAGCGGGCAGTGCGCGTCCTGTACCGCAGCCCGCGTCGAGCACCACGTCGCCCCGGCTGAGGCCGAGGGCGTCGACGGCGGCGGTGTACGCCGGGCCGTCGTCGGGAAAGCGGCTGTCCCAGTCGGAGGCCCGGACGGTGAAGAAGTCCTGTACGTGTGTGCGGTCGTCAGCCATGCGCACATGATCGCGCAGTCCCGGTGCGAACGAAACGGCAAGCGGCTGTGTGCATGTTCGAGCGCTGCGCGATCGTTCGGGAACATCTCTCTGTCATATTCCATCACCTTTCGAACTGCGCCCCAGTCGTGCGCCTTCGGTAGGGCTAGCGTCCCCAGTTCATGGGACACCTGGACCACGCCACCTTCGGCTGGCTGACACCCGCTCTGTCGTACGCGATGGCATGCATCGGAGCCGCGCTCGGACTGCGCTGCACGGTGCGCGCGCTCAACACGAGCGGCCGATCGCGTCGCAACTGGCTGCTCACCGCCGCCTCCGCCATCGGCACGGGCATCTGGACGATGCACTTCGTCGCGATGCTCGGATTCGGTGTGACGGGCACCGACATCCGGTACAACGTGCCGCTCACCCTGCTCAGCCTCCTGGTCGCCATGGCGGTGGTGGGGGCCGGGGTCTTCGCCGTCGGCTATGGCCGCGGCCGGCCCCAGGCGTTGCTGATCGGTGGGCTCACGACCGGAATCGGCGTCGCCAGCATGCATTACATCGGCATGGCCGCCCTTCGACTGCACGGCACGATCCGGTACGACCCCCTCCTGGTGACGCTCTCCGTGGTCATCGCGGTCGTCGCCGCCACCGCCGCGCTGTGGGCCGCTCTCAACATCAGGACACCGGGTGCCGTCGCCCTCGCCTCCCTCGTCATGGGAGCGGCGGTCAGCAGCATGCACTACACCGGAATGCTCGCCGTGGACGTGGGAGTCGTGCCCTCCGCGAGCCGGTTGTCCGGCGCCACGGTCATGCAGTTCATCTTCCCGCTCGCCGTCGGTCTCGGCTCCTACCTCTTCCTCACCTCGGCCTTCGTCGCACTTTCGCCCACCGCCAGGGAGCGGGCCGCCTACGCATCGGCCGAACGGCCCGGCCCGGCGCCCGCCGACCCCGTACCGCGTCCCACGGAAGCGCAAGCCGCCCCGGCCCCTTGATACCGGCGGGGCACGGCATCCCGCGTTCCGCATCCCGCATCGCGCACACGGCCGCACCGCACGTCCCGTCTCTGCCCGCAAGCAGGCGGACGCACGGACGCACCACCCGCACCAGGCGTCAACAGAGCTCACACCGGAACGAGGAGGCCATGCGCCCACCCCGCACGACCCCGGAGACGGGCGCTCCCGCAGCCCGGCCCGCGCCCCCGACGCGCGGACGGCGCGCGCACGCAGGGCCGCCGGCCGACGAACGACACGAACGGGACGCGTGGGCGCATGCCTCGGAGGAACCATCCGAGGCGCGCCGCCTGTCCCTGCGCCCCAGGACCGTACGGGCCAAGATCATCTCGCTGCTCATGGTGCCCGTCGTCTCGCTGCTCGCCCTGTGGGGCTTCGCCACGGTCACCACGGCCCAGGACGTGGCCCGCCTGCGCCAGTTGCAGCGGGTGGACTCCACCGTGCGGGGACCCGTCTCGGGCGCCGTCGACGCCCTGCAGGCGGAACGCAAGGCGGCGCTGCGCCAACTCGTCGCCCCCGACCGGGCGCACGCCGCCGAGCTGCGGCAGCGGTCCCGTCGCACCGATACCGCGCTCGACGCACTCCGGCTCGGCGAGAACCACACGATCGCCGACGCGGGCGGCCTCCCGGCAGGGGTCACGGACCGCCTCGCCACCTTCCTGGACCGCACCCGGTCGCTCGGCGCGCTGCGCACCCGCCTGCTGGAACCGCCGACCGGCGAAACCAGGGGCCGGGACACCGAAGCCGATCAGGACGCCGCGTACACGCAGTACACCGAGGCCATCGCAGCCGGGTTCGGCGTATCCGGTGCCCTCACCGGCATCCAGGACGCCGAACTCGGCTCCGAGGCCCGGGTCCTGCTCGAACTGCGCCGGTCCGCCGAGATGCTGGCGCGGGAAGACGCACTGCTCGCCGCGTCGGCCCTCACCGGCACCCTCGACGGCCCGGGACTCCGCCGCTTCACAGGGGCCGTCGAGAGCCGCCGTAGCCTTGCCGAATCGGCCGGCGCGGACCTTCCCGCCGCCGTGGGCAGGACATGGCGATCCCTCACCGACGAAGCCGCCTATCGCAGGATCCAGGCCGCCGAGGAGAAGGTGCTGGCCGCCGCACCGGGCCGCAAGGCCGCACAGGCCGTCCCCACCGACGACTGGGGCCGGAACGCCGCGACCGTACGAGACCGGCTGCGTGCGATCGAGACGGACGCCGCCCGGCACGCGGCCGACCGCGCCGACCCGCTGGCGGGCGGGCTCCTGAGCCCCGCCGGGGCGGCAGTTCTCTTCGGCTTCCTCGCCGTGGCCGCCTCGCTCGTCATCTCCGTACGCATCGGCCGCGCACTCGTCGTCGAGCTCGTGAGCCTCCGCAACAGCGCCTTGGAGATCGCCCGGCGCAAACTGCCCCACGCCATGCAGCGTCTGCGGGAGGGCGAGGAACTGGACATCGAGGCCGAAGCGCCGCCCGGCCGGTCCTCGCACGACGAGATCGGCCAGGTGGGCGAGGCACTCGACACCGTCCACCGGGCCGCCCTCAGCGCTGCCGTCGAGCGCGCCGAACTCGCCAGCGGTATCTCCGGAGTCTTCGTCAACCTCGCCCGCCGCAGTCAGGTCCTCGTCCACCGCCAGCTCAATCTGCTGGACGGCATGGAGCGCCGCGCCGAGGACCCCAACGAGCTGGGCGACCTCTTCCGGCTCGACCACCTGACCACACGCATGCGCCGTCATGCCGAGAGTCTGATCATCCTTTCCGGAGCGGCCCCCGGGCGCGCCTGGCGAATGCCCGTACCGCTGACCAACGTCGTACGCGCGGCCGTCTCGGAGATCGAGGACTACGCGCGGGTCGAGGTGCGCCAACTGCCGGACGCCGCGGTGAAGGGCGACGCGGTCGCCGACCTGACCCATCTGCTCGCCGAACTCATCGAGAACGCCGCACAGTTCTCGCCGCCGCACACCAAGGTGCGGATCAGCGGCGAACCGGTGGGCAACGGCTACGCGCTGGAAATCGAGGACCGGGGGCTGGGCATGGGCGGGGAACTCCTCGCCC
Source organism: Streptomyces sp. NPDC058620 (assembly GCF_042717135.1). NCBI lineage: Bacteria > Bacillati > Actinomycetota > Actinomycetes > Kitasatosporales > Streptomycetaceae > Streptomyces > Streptomyces sp. NPDC058620. The sequence goes on along the minus strand of NZ_JBHXQO010000081.1, from coordinate 16,708 downwards.
AGGCCAACCGCAGGATCGAGCAGTCGGAGACGCTCGACCTCTTCGACAGCGACCGCCTCGGGCTCTTCGTCGTGAGCCGTCTATCGGCCCGGCACCGCATCAAGGTCAAGCTGCGCACCTCGCCCTACGGCGGGACGACCGCTGTCGTGCTGGTGCCGACCGCGTTGCTGCCGAGCGGCCTGCCCGCGGGCGAAACACCCGCCGCGGTGGGCACCGTCCCCGCGACGCCGACGATGGACCGGGACGACGCCGACCGGCCGGACCCACGCCCGGTGCGCCCGCGCGCCACCGCGTTCCCCGCGCCGGTCGCCGTCCCCGCCATCGAGTCGGCACCCGGCCACGGCAGGGCGCCCGTCACCAGCCTGCGGCAGCGACAGCGTCCGCGAACCGTGGAGGAGGGCAGGCCGGGCCGCGCACGCCCCACGGACCGGGCGGATTCCACGGGTCGCACTCCCCACACGGACCGGCCGGACCACACCGAGCGCACGCCCCTCCCGCTCTCGCCGGACCCGGCCGGAGCGGGCGAGGAGAGCGATCTGCCCCGTCGCGTACGGCAGGCCAGCCTCGTCCCCCAACTGCGCGAGGAACCGCGCCCCGAGCCGCCCCAGGACAGTGCCGACGGTGCGTCGGCACCCGCCGAACGCACTCCGGAGCAGGCCCGCGACCGCATGACCGCCTACCGCAGCGGATGGGTCCGCGGTGGCGGCCCCACCCCCGGTCGTACGGCTCCCCAGACTGCCCCCACCCGGCACCGTCCGAGCACCGGACCCCGTCACCCCATCGAAGGAGACCAGGCATGACCGTGAACGAATGGACGGCGGGGTCCCGGCGCTCCGGCGAACTCGACTGGTTGCTGGACGACATGGTGACGCGCGTCGGAGAGGTGCGGCACGTCGTCGTGCTCTCCAGCGACGGTTTGGCCGTCGGAGCCTCCAGCGCGCTGAGCCGTGAGGACGCCGAGCACCTCGCGGCGGTGGCCTCAGGCTTCCACAGCCTCGCCAAGGGAGCGGGCCGGCACTTCAGGGCCGGGGGAGTGCGTCAGACGATGGTCGAGATGGACGACGGTTTCCTCTTCGTGGCAGCGGCAGGGGACGGCTCCTGCCTCGCGGTGCTGAGTACCGCCGCCGCCGATATCGGCCTGGTCGCGTACGAGATGGCGCGCCTCGTGAAACGAGTCGGCGAGCACCTGCGGACGCCCCCGCGGCTCGTCGGAACCCAGACGGCGGGCTGACGGGACGGAGACGTGCGCATGACCGAGGAACCCGACCACTCGAAGGCGCCCCGCATCCCCTACGGGGCCCACGCCCGGTACCCGGCACGGGAGAAGGCGGACGAGGAGGCCCTCCCGGGCAGCCAGTGGTACGACGCCGAAGCCGGCCCGCTGGTACGTCCGTACGCGATGACGGGTGGACGTACCCAGCCCGGCCCCAGCGGGGTGCGTTTCGACCTGATCGCGCTCGTCGACATCGCCGACAGCACCCCCGATGACGCCGACGAGTCCCTTCTCGGCCCCGAACACCGGGCGCTGCTGACCCTGTGCCGGTGCGAGACACAGTCGGTCGCGGAACTCGCCGCCGGCGCCGATCTGCCGGTCGGCGTGGTGCGGGTGCTGCTCGGCGATCTGCTCGAAGCGGGCCATGTGCGGGTCAGCCGCCCCGTACCGCCCGCTCAACTCCCCAACGAGCGGATTCTGCGCGAGGTGATCGACGGCCTGAGGGCTCTGTAACAGCTGCACCCGGATGGCGAAAAGTCGACCATCCAGTTTCGAATCGCGACCACATATGGGCAATCCGCGACCCTCGTTCGTTCGCATCGGTCAAAACCGATCACACCCTTCGGGATGGCTCCCCTGCTTGCCATGCTGTCCCCGTACCGCTGCCCGCGTTCCTGCCGCCACTGGCGCCGAACCGATGCCCGAGATACTCGACCGAGCTCGACAAGATGGCTCTGACCAGCGCTTCCGCATCTTGAGGCTCATGCGTGAGAGAAGTGATCGATGCCCTCCGAGCACGTTGGAAACGCTGACACCGCGGGTGGGGAGGAAGGCGGCGAGTCCACCGCCCTCGCCCTGAAGATATTGGTCGCGGGTGGCTTCGGGGTCGGGAAGACGACCCTGGTCGGCGCCGTGAGCGAAATCCGGCCACTGCGTACCGAGGAACTGCTGAGTGAAGCCGGACAGACGGTCGACGACACCGGCGGCGTGGACCAGAAGACCACCACGACCGTGGCCATGGACTTCGGCCGCATCACCATCAGGTCCGGCCTGTCCCTGTACCTGTTCGGCACACCGGGGCAGGACCGGTTCTGGTTCCTCTGGGACGAGTTGTCCCAGGGCGCGCTCGGCGCGGTGGTCCTCGCCGACACCAGGCGGCTGGAGGACTGCTTCCCTGCCGTCGACTACTTCGAGCACCGCCACATCCCCTTCGTGGTCGCGGTGAACTGCTTCCCCGGCGCCCGCACGTACGGGGCGAAGGACGTGTCCCGTGCCCTGGACCTCGATCAGGGCACCCCGGTCGTGCTGTGCGACGCGCGCGACCGCGACTCCGGAAAAGAAGTCCTGATCCGTATGGTCGAGTACGCAGGGCGGATGCACACGGCCCGGCTCCTCGACTCCGTGAGCTAGCGACGACGGGGCGGCGGCCGCGGTCAGTCGGCGACGGCGGCCATCGCCGTCACCTTGTCCACCCTCACGCGCACGACGAGTTCGCCGGGCGTGCCGTTACGCGCGCCGAACTCCTCGGCCGCCTCCCCGCCCATGTAGCGGGACGCGATCCGGGTCGCCCAGTGCCGCAGTTCGGCAGGGTCCTCGCTGAGTTCGGCATGCCCCTGGAGCACGACGAACGTGAAGGGCGGACGGTCGTCGTCGACGCACACCGCCACCCGGCCGTCGCGCGCCAGATTGCGGCCTTTCACGCTCTCCTTACCGGTGGTGAAGACAAGATCGTCGCCGTCGAGCAGAAACCAGACGGGAGCGATGTGGGGGCTGCCGTCGGCGCGAACGGTCGACACCTTGCCTGTGCGCGTGCCTTCTGAAACGAAGGAATGCCATGCGTTCTGAGTCATGTGGTGTGCCATGGAGTCATCCTCGGACGGGGAGGGGCGTGGCGCGAAGCGGCGCCCCGGCGAAGGCGGGGTGCTTGCCCGTTCGGGAGCGGTACGCGAGGCTTACGCGCGATTGGGGAACGTATGAGCGGGGAGGACGAACACATGGCGTTGGACCGGGGGCTTGACTGGCTCCTTGATGATCTGACCGGCCGGGTGGAGCACGTACGGCACGCACTGGTGCTGTCCAACGACGGCCTCGTGACCGGGGCGAGCACGGGACTGGCGCGCGAGGACGCGGAGCACCTCGCAGCGGTGTCGTCGGGTCTGCACAGCCTTGCCCGGGGATCGGGACGGCACTTCAAGGCCGGACGGGCACGCCAGACCATGGTGGAGTTCGATGAGGCGCTGTTGTTCGTGACAGCCGCGGGCGAAGGCAGCTGTCTGTGTGTACTGAGTGCGGCCGAAGCCGATGTCGGCCAGGTCGCCTACGAGATGACCCTGCTCGTGAACCGGGTGGGCGAACATCTCGGCGTAGAGATACGTAACGGCGGCGCCGAAGGCCCAAGTCGCCTCTGAACTGCATCTTTCGCCCGGCCGGGACGTTATCCACAGGCCGGACGGGGAGAGCCTCCTCCGGGCTACCGTGGTGACACAGAGTATTCGAGCCTCACGGGGGAGGACAGTCATGGCTGTTACGGAAGCGATGCGCGGGCGGGCCGTCGTCGGCGCCGATGATGCCGACGCGAGTGGTGCGGCCGGAGTGGCGGGGCCCGACGCGGGCGTCGAGGTCACTGTGGCCGCGGGCCGCGCCGCGCAGCAACTGGAGCTCAGGCGCGGTGAGTTCGAGCTCGCCGTGCACCTCGGACTGGTCGGCGTCACCGCGGGGCAGGGTGGCGGGCGGCCCAGGGTCCGCAGCGAGGAGATCGGCCGGCTGCGCGCGCAGGCCGGTTTCCCCGAAGCGTTGCGCGACCGGGTGCGGACTGTGGGCACGGCGGAGGGCGCCGGACTGCTCGGAATCAGTCCCGTCCGGTTCACACGGCTGGCCCGCGTGGGGTGCGTTTCGCCGGTCTCGTTCTATCTCAACCGCTACCGCGCGGTGGTGTGGCTCTATCTCGCGGAGGACCTCGCCCGCTTCGCCACCAGGGAACCAGGACTGCTCGCGGGGAAGAGCCCGGTGGGGATGCGCACGATGCTGGAAGCAGGCATCGACTGGCGGGCGCGCAACTGGCGTACGGGCAGGATCGACAGGCTGCTCAGCAGCACCGAGGACGCATGGGTGCGTGCGTCGGTGCAGGCATCCGCGCTGGACCCTGTGCAGCTCGCGGAGGTGGTCGACGATCCGTACGAGCGCGCCTACCTGGCCAGGGTGAGGCCGGAGCCGGTCTTCGGACGCCCGGGGTCGGTGAGCGGGCGGGAGATCATGGCGCAGTTGATGCTCGCCGATGATCCGGACGAGATCCTGTGGCGGCGGGTCAACCTGACCCTGGAGCTGGACCGGGCGCGTGAGGACAGGGCCGCCCCGCGTCCGGGCGAGGAGCGAGGTGGCAGGGTCGCACCCGAAGGGGCGGGCTTGCCGTCGAATGTGGCGGTGGCGCCGGTGTCGCGAGCGTCGAGGGAAGCGCCCGCGTCGCCGGGGGAACCGTCCGCGTCACGGGCGGCGTCCGGTCCGGTGCCCGAACGACGGGCGGGACCGGGCTTGCTGGCCCGGCTCGGACTGCGCAGGCGCGCGGCCTCGCCGTAGCTCCCCGGTGGCGAGCAACCCGGCGTGCGGTGCCCACCGGGCTCCCGCCCTTCGATCTCATGGGCAAAGGATTCGCGGCCCGCGCGGGGAACGGGCATTCTGATCCCCATGTTGATCAGGGAAGCCACCATCGAGGACTGGCCCGCCATCTGGCCGTTCTTCCACGAAATCGTCGCCGCGGGTGAGACGTTCACCTACCCCGTCGACCTCGGCAGGGACGATGCACGGGAATGGTGGCTCGTGCAGGCGCCGAGCCGCGCCGTGGTCGCCGTCGACGACTCCGGCACCGTCCTCGGTACGGCCAAGATGAACCGGAACCACATGGGCAACGGCTCACACATCGCCAGTGCCAGCTACATGGTCGACCCCGCCCACTCGGGCAAGGGCGTGGGCCGGGCACTGTGCGAGTACAGCGTGGACTGGGCCCGCACCTCCGGCTTCCGGGCCATGCAGTTCAACGCCGTGGTGGAGACGAACGTCTACGCGGTGCGTCTCTACCGGAAGCTCGGCTTCGAGGTCCTGGGGACGCTGCCCGAGGGCTTCAACCACCCGGTCGAGGGTTACGTCGGCCTGCACATCATGCACAAGGCCCTCTGAACGGGGTGCGAGCCGGTCACCCGCCGTCCGGTCCGGGCGGCCGCCGTCGCAGAATGACCCTGAGAGATCGTCCACGACCGGCGGAAGACACGCCCAGGCCCTGACCGGGAGCGCATAGATGAACGACGACACCGTCCTGCTGCACACCGAAGGCCACACCCTCCACATCACGCTAAACCGGCCACGGGCTCTCAACGCGCTGACCCACGCCATGGTGCGACGCGTCGACGAAGGGCTCACGGTCGCCGAGCAGGACGACTCAGTCGTCGCCGTCGTGATCAGCGGGGCGGGGGAGCGGGGGCTCTGCGCCGGCGGGGACATCCGGTCCATCCATGACGACGCGCGCGCCGGGGGCGAGGCGTCCTTGGTGTTCTGGCGCGACGAGTACCGCCTCAACGCCCGCATCGCCCGATTTCCCAAGCCGTACGTCGCGCTCATGGACGGCATCGTGATGGGGGGCGGCGTGGGGGTGTCGGCCCATGGTGACGTCCGTATCGTCACGGAGCGCTCGCGCGTCGCCATGCCGGAGACCGGCATCGGATTCGTCCCCGATGTCGGCGGCACGTACCTCCTGGCGTCGGCGCCCGGCGAACTCGGCACCCATCTGGCGCTCACCGGGCAGGCGATCGGCGCGGCGGACGCCGTGCTGTGCGGCCTCGCCGACCACTTCGTCCCCTCGGAGCGGCTGCGCGACCTCACCGCGGCACTCGCCGGGAGCACAGGACCCGACGAGGTGGTGCGGACGGTGCGGGCGCATGCGTCCCAGGCGCCCGAAGGCGAGCTCGCCCCGCACCGCGCATGGATCGACGGCTGCTACGCGGCCGACACCGTCGAGGAGATCATCGACCAGCTCAACGGCAGCGGTGTGACCGCGGCGAAGGAGACCGCCGAGACACTCCTCGCAAAGTCGCCCACCGCGCTCAAGGTCACGCTCGCCGCCGTGCGCCGGGCGCGCCACCTCGACAGCCTCGAAGCTGCGCTCGACCAGGAGTACCGCGTCTCCAGCCGTGCCTTCTGCGCCCCCGACCTGGTGGAGGGAGTGCGCGCACAGATCATCGACAAGGACCGCGACCCCAAGTGGCACCCGGCCGGACTCGCGGACGTCACGGAGGCCGACGTCGCCCGCTACTTCGCACCGCTGGGTGAGCAGGAGCTGGGCCTCGGCTCGCCCGCGTAGGTGGTCAGCCGTTCAACGGCCCTCCAGCCGCGCTGCCGCGCGGTCCCAGTCCCGCTGATCCGCCCGGGGACTGTAGTGACGCAGGTCCTGCGTACGGGCGACCAGCCGGCGCATGTCGGCGAGATCCCCCACCAGCCCGTGGGCCCGCGCCTGGAGCAGGATGTTGCCGAGTGCCGTCGCCTCGGCCGGCCCCGCCGTCACCGGCAGGCCGGTCGCGTCGGCGGTCCACTGGCACAGCAGCTCATTGCGCGAACCGCCCCCGACCAGATGGATACGGGTCAGGTCCCGGCCCGCCAGCTCAGCGGCCTGGCGCAAGGTCCGGCGATGCGCCAGCGCCAGACTCTCCAGCACACACCGCACATAGCCGCCGGGGCTGTCCGGCGGTGTCTGCCCGGTCCGTACGAGGAAGGCGTCGATCCGGGCCGGCATGTCACCCGGCGCCAGGAACGCCGCGTCGTCCGGGTCCAGGATCGCGGTGAACGGCCGCGCCCTCGCCGCGTCGTCGAGGAGTTCCGCCAGGCTCGGAGCCGTACCCTCCTGGTCCCAGGCGCGACGGCACTCCTCCAGCAGCCACATGCCCATGATGTTGCGGAGGTAGCGGACCGTCCCGTCGACCCCCCGCTCATTGGTGAAGTTCGCCGCCCGCGACCGGTCGGACAGCACCGGCGCGTCGAGTTCGAGACCGGCCAAGGACCAGGTGCCGCACGAGACATAGGCGAAACCGGGCTCCGAAGCCGGGACCGCTGCCACAGCCGACGCCGTGTCGTGCGAGGCGACCGTCGTGACCGGAGTACGGCTCGGGAGCCCGGTGAACTGGGCGACGTGCGGCAGCAGCGTTCCGGCCGGGTCACCTGGTTCCCGCAACGGGGGGAACAGCGAACGCTCCAGCCCCAGCCGGTTGATCAGCGCATCGGACCAGGTGCCGCTGCGCGCGTCGAAGAGGCCGGTCGTCGAAGCGTTGGTGATCTCCGCACCCATCGAACCGGTCAGCCAGTGCACCAGCAGATCGGGCATCAACAGCAGCTTCCGCGCCGCACGCCACTGCGCCGTCGACCGGTGCGCCGCCAGTTGGAACACCGTATTGAACGCCAGGTGCTGCAGCCCGCTCACGGCGTACAGCTCCTGCGCGCCGCAGCGCGCGAGCACCCGCGCGGCGGCGGCGCCGTTGCGGCCGTCCCGGTAGTGGAACGGCAGCCCGAGCAGAGCCCCGTCGGCATCGAGCAGACCGTAGTCCACGGCCCAGGTGTCGATCCCGATGGACGTGACCGGTCCCTGCCGCCCGGCCGCACGCAGCCCGTCCAACACCCCCTGATACAGGGCGAGTACGTCCCAGCGCAGACCGTCCGGCAGTCGCACCGGAGTGTTCGGGAAGCGGTGCGCCTCGGTCAGGAGCAGTGTGCCGGGTCCTGCCCTGCCCGTGATGACCCGGCCACTGGTGGCACCGAGGTCCACGGCGGCGAAAACCGCGTCGTGTCGTGAAGTCGCAGGCATTGAATTACTCATCCGATCCAGGGGGAGCCGTAAGGCCACCACCGGGCCCCGGGACACCGAACGGCGCGCCGGGGCCCGGCGACAGGCTCGGTGCGACGGCACCGCACGTGGTCAGCGCAGAAACGCCGCAGCCACACCGGCGTCGACGGGGATGTGGAGACCGGTGGTGTGCGTGAGGTCTCCGCCGGTCAGCGCGAAAACGGCATTGGCGACATGCTCGGGAAGAACCTCGCGCTTGAGCAGGGTCCGCTGGGCGTAGAACTCACCGAGCTTCTCCTCCTCGATGCCGTACGTCGCGGCGCGCTGGGCCCCCCAGCCAGCGGCGAAGATGCCGGAACCGCGCACCACGCCATCGGGGTTGATCCCGTTGACACGGATGCCGTGCTCGCCGAGCTCCGCGGCCAGCAGGCGGACCTGGTGGGCCTGGCCGGCCTTCGTCGCCGAGTAGGCGATGTTGTTGGGCCCCGCGAACACCGCGTTCTTGGACGCGATGTAGATGATGTCCCCGCCGAGGTTCTGCGCCAGCATCACCCGGGCCGCCTCGCGCGAGACGAGGAACGATCCGCGCGCCATGATGTCGTGCTGGAGGTCCCAGTCCCGTGCCGTGGTCTCCAGCAGGGGCTTCGAGATCGAGATGCCGGCATTGTTCACGACGAGGTCCACACCGCCGAAGGCCAGCACCGCCGAGCTGAACGCCTCGGCGATCTGCTCCTCACCGGTGACGTCGACCGTCACCGCGACGGCCTTGTCGGGCCCGCCCAGCTCCTCCGCGACCGTCGCCGCGCTCTCCGCGTTGACATCGGCGACGACGACACACGCGCCCTCCGCGACCAGTCGCTGCGCGATGGCCCTGCCGATGCCGGAGCCCGCGCCCGTGACGAGAGCGACCCGGGTGGCCAGGGCCCTCGCCTTCGGCATCCGGCGCAGTTTGGCCTCCTCCAGCTCCCAGTATTCGATGCGGAACTTCTCGGACTCCTCGATCGGTGCGTACGAGGAAACGGCCTCCGCGCCACGCATGACGTTGATGGCGTTCAGATAGAACTCCCCGGCGACCCGGGCGGTCTGCTTGTCCTTGCCGAACGAGAACATGCCGACCCCGGGGACCAGCACGATCGCGGGGTCCGCGCCGCGCATGGCGGGGGAGTCGGGGGTGGCGTGCCGCTCGTAGTAGTCGCGGTACGCCTCCCGGTACTCCGCGTGCAGTTCCTTCAGGCGCGTGACGGTCTCGTCCAGCGGGGCGTCCGCGGGCAGATCGAGTACGAGGGGGCTGACCTTCGTACGCAGGAAGTGGTCCGGGCACGAGGTGCCGAGGGCCGCGAGCCGGGGGTGCTCGGCACGGGAGAGGAAGTCCAGAACCGGTTCCGCGTCCGTGAAGTGCCCCACCTGGGCATGGTCGGTGGAGGCGAGACCGCGGATCACCGGGGCGAGCGCGGCAGCCCGTTCGCGCCGCAACGCGTCCGGCAGCGCCTCCCGGCCGGCGAGGACGGCGCCGAACGGCTCGGCCCTGCCCCGCTCCTGGAGGAACCTCTCGGCGGAACGGATCATCCACAGCGCGTTGCGCTCGCACTCCTCGGACGTGTCGCCCCAGGCGGTGATGCCGTGGCCGCCCAGGATCACGCCGACGGCCTGCGGGTTGGCCTCCTTGACTGCGGCGATGTCCAGACCGAGCTGGAAGCCGGGCCTGCGCCAGCCCACCCAGGCCACCTTGTCACCGAAGCACTCGGCGGTGAGCTTCTCGCCATCGGCGGCGCACGCCAGCGCGATGCCCGAGTCCGGGTGCAGATGGTCGACGTGTGCGGCCTCCACCAGGGCGTGCATCGCGGTGTCGATCGACGGGGCGGCGCCGCCCTTGCCGTGGAGGCAGTAGTCGAACGCGGCCACCATCTCGTCCTCGCGCTCCACCCCCGGATACACGTCCTTGAGCGCGCGGATCCGGTCCAGGCGGAGCACGGCGAGACCGGACTCGGTGAGCGTGCCGAGATCACCGCCCGAGCCCTTGACCCAGAGCAGCTCGGTCTCGCTTCCGGTGACCGGATCGGCTGCCGAGACCTTGGCCGAGGTGTTGCCACCGGCGTAGTTCGTGTTGCGGGGGTCCGAGCCGATGCGGTGGGCGCGCTCCAGGAGCGCGGCGACTTCGGCGTGTGTCGCGGACGTCATGAGAGTTCCTTCGTGGTGAGGCCGGGAGGGTGTGTGCGGACTGCGATCGGAGTGCGGCAGTTCAGGCGCCCCAGCCGGCCTGCTCGCCGCCGACCCGTGCGGTGGCGATCCGCTCCTGGTTGCCGGAGGCGAGGTACGCGGCGAAGGGGTCCGTCGCGAGACCCAGCTCCTCGCGCACCTCGGCGAGCAGCGGCCGCACATCGGTGTTGTAGGCGTCCATCAGGACACCGTTCGACGCGAGGACATCGCCGGAGCGCTGCGCTTCCGCCAGGGCCTCGGCGTCGATCAGGAGCGCCTTGGCGGTCGCTTCCTGGACGTTGGTGACCGAGCGGATGACAGCGGGGATCTTCGCCTCGATGTTGTGGCACTGGTCGAGCATGAAGTTGACGTTCGTCCCCGCGTCGAGACCGCCGTTCCTGGCCACCTCGTGCATGATCCGGAACAGCTGGAACGGGTCGGCCGCGCCCGCCATCAGATCGTCGTCCGCGTAGAAGCGGGAGTTGAAGTCGAAGGCCCCCAGCTTCCCCTCGCGGAGCAGGAAGGCCACGATGAACTCGATGTTGGTGCCGGGGGCGTGATGGCCGGTGTCCACGACGACCTGCGCCTTCGGGCCGAGCTTGAGGCAGTGGGCGTACGCGGTGCCCCAGTCCGGCACGTCCATCGTGTAGAACGCCGGTTCGAAGAGCTTGTACTCCAGCAGCATCCGCTGGTCGTCGCCCAGACGGCCGTACACCTCGGCCAGCGCGTCGGCCAGCCTGTCCTGGCGTCCCGCGATGTCGTCCTGGCCGGGGTAGTTCGTGCCGTCGGAGAACCACAGCTTGAGATCGGGAGAGCCGGTGGCGTCCATGATGTCGACGCACTCCAGCAGATGGTCCGTGGCCTTGCGGCGGACCTTGGGGTCGGGGTGGGTCACCGAGCCCAGCTTGAAGTCGTCGTCCTGGAAGACGTTGGAATTGATGGCGCCGATCCGCAGTCCGAGGTCGTCGGCGCGCCGGGTCAGGGCCGCGTAGTCCTCGACCTTGTCCCACGGGATGTGCAGCGAGACCTTGGGGGCGACACCGGTGAAGGCGTGGACCTGGGCGGCGTCCTCCAGCTTCTCGAAGGGATCGCGCGGGACTCCGGGCTGGGCGAACACCTTGAAACGGGTCCCGGAATTGCCGTAGCCCCACGACGGCGTCTCGATCACCTGGGACTTCAGAGCTGCCTTGACGGCCGACACATCAGACATGAACACCTCGTAAGCAGAGCATCCGGCGACCCGTGATGATCGAAGGATGTGAATCGTTTCATCCGGAACGTACGCTAGGTTTCGACTGCTCTTACAGTCAAGCAAATGGGCGAGCTTCTTAATGTCTTGAAACAATTCATTCCGGGTGAAAGGTGTATCACCCAGGCGTCTGGGAAGACCGCCCCGGCGATTGACAGGTGACCAAAAGGTCACATATTTTTGAGGACATGGACGCGGTGTTCAAAGCCTTGGCCGATCCGACCCGGCGCAGCCTGCTCGACGAGCTCTTTCGCGAGGACGGGCAGACACTGGGTGCGCTGGAGGCCCGCTTCGAGATCACGAGGTTCGCCGTGATGAAGCACCTCAAGCTGCTGGAGGCGGCCGGTCTGGTCGTCAGCAGGCGACGCGGCCGGGAGAAGCTGCACTTCCTGAACCCGGTGCCCATTCGGCTCGTCCACGACCGGTGGGTGAGCAAGTACGCGGAGCCCTGGGCCGCGGGGCTCAGTGGCCTGAAGAGCCGGCTGGAGATTCCCATGCAGAAGGTCTTCGAAATCTACATCCGCACGACTCCTGAGCGTCTGTGGGAGGCGGTCACCGATCCCGGCATCCGGAGCAAGTACAACTTCGGTGTCGGCGTCACCTCCGACTGGACGCCGGGGTCACACTTCGAGATGAGCGCGCCCGGAGCACCGGGTCCGCTGGGTGAAGGCCGCAATCTGGAGGTCGACCCACCGCGCAAGCTCGTCCAGACCATGGTGGCGCTCTGGAGCGACGAGGCGAAGAACGAGGGGACGACCCGCGTCACCTGGGAGATCGAGCCCGTCGGCGACTCCTGCCGGCTGACCGTCACCCACGACGAGATGCGCGAAGGCGCGCTCGAAGAGCTGTACGGCGGCTGGCCGATGATCCTGTCCGGCCTCAAGACCTGGCTGGAGACCGGCGAACTCCTCACCACTCCGGGCTCGCTCCTGTACGGCACCGGGTAGCCCAGGCCGTGGCGCAGCCACGTCGGGGGCGCCGGCCCGCGGCGCCCCCGACGGCCTTCAGTGCTCGGAGCCGGTCAGGCTGGGCCGAAGGGCCCGTACGAGAGAGAACAGCCGCTCCTCGTTCCCCGAGAGGCCCGCGCTTCGCAGCGCCTCATCGGCCTCCGCGATCGGCGAAGCCAGCAACGGTATGTACAGCGGAGCGTCATCCGGGTCGGCGAGCGCGGCCCGCGTGGCCTCCAGTAGACGGACATACGCCTGCGCCGCGGCGATCTCGTCCTTACGCATCTCAGCATCTCCCGGTCAGAGGTGTCGGACCGTCAAGCATTCACCATGAGTCTGACAACGCGCCCCCGGCTCCCTGACGCACGCCGAACCCGCTCAGGATCCGCCCGCGCGCGGAACACCCGCCGGTGGTTCCACCTCCAGGAAGCGCCTTCGACGCGGCCCCCGGTACAGCAAGGCCGTCCAGCCAAGTCGCTGGAGCACTTCCGCGCACCGCGGCAGCGCCTGCTCCTCGTCGTGAGCGGCCCCGCTGCCGGGTGGGCCCAGCCATTCCACCCGGACGGAACCATGGGACTCACCCGGGCCCACGCGATAGCCGAGGGCGACTCGCCGACCGGACGCGTCGAGCGCGGAGGGTGGTATCTCCGCTGCTTCCAGGGCGAGCGCCACGGCCCGGACCGTACGATGGAGCTCCCAAGAAGCGGGCACCGCTTCAGGATTCGCGTGCTCCGTACGGGTCAGCCGGCGAATCTGCAGCATCCCCTCGTACGCGGTCCTCACCGACGCGGCGCGCCTGTCCGGGGCTTCCAGGGGCGGCGGACCGTCCCCGGTCGTGGGCTCGAATCCCGTCTCGTCCGCTGTGCTCATCGGTGCCCCCGTTCGGCGGTGACCTGCGTGAGTCCAAGTGTGCGCCACCCCACTGACAGCGCTGGGGGAGGCCCGGTGCTGACGGTACGCGGGAGCCCCGGTCAGATGGGCTCGAAGCCCCGCGGATAGTGGGCAGTACGCGGCGGTGGCCGGGCTCGTGTCTGGGTTATAGGGCGAAACGGGACGTTACGGCGGCCGGTCCGCCAGCTGATGATCATGGGGCGGCGTGTATGGGTGATGCCTCGTTAAACTCGTCCCACCCGCACGCCACACCAGAGGAAGTCACGCGCCGTGCCCGAGATCGATCCGACTGCCGTCCACGCCGACGAGCGCCCCGCTCTGCGCGCCGACTGCGCGAATTGCTTCGGGCTGTGCTGTGTCGCGCTGACCCTGACCGCTTCGGCGGACTTCGCGATCAACAAGGAGGCGGGAGAGCCCTGCGGTAATCTGCGGGACGATTTCCGCTGTGGGATTCACACCCGGCTGAGGTCCGAAGGGTTCTCCGGCTGCACCGTGTACGACTGCTTCGGCGCCGGCCAGAAGGTCTCCCAGGAGACCTACGGCGGCCGGGACTGGCGGCGGGAGCCCGGCACCGCCCAGCAGATGTTCCAGGTGTTCCCGGTGATGCGCCGGCTCCACGAACTGCTCTGGTATCTCACCGAAGCGCTCGCGCTGCCCGCGGCGAAGCCCCTTCACGGCGAGATCAGGCAGGCGCTCGACGCCACCGAGCGCCTGACGGACCGCCCGGCAGGGCCCCTGGCCGAGCTGGACGTGTCGGCGCACCGCGACGGCGTGGCCGCCCTGCTCCTGCGTACCAGCGAGCTCGTCCGCGCCACCGTGCCCCGGCGCAAGAAGCGCAACCATCGCGGAGCCGACCTCATCGGAGCCCGGCTCCGGGGCGCCGACCTGCACGGCGCCGACCTCCGGGGTGCCTATCTCATAGCCGCCGACCTCACCGGAGCGGACCTGCGGCTGGCCGATCTCATCGGCGCCGACTTCCGTGACGCCGAACTGGCGGGCGCCGATCTCACCGGCAGCTTGTTCCTCACCCAGGCCCAGCTCAACGCGGCCAGGGGCGACGCCGCCACCGAACTGCCGCCCTCCCTGACCCGTCCCTCGCACTGGACCTCATGAGCCGGGCGGGCGCCGACCGCCGTACGGGAACCGGCAGTCGACGCCCAGGATGCCGGCCGGGCGGGAACCGGCTGACCCCGCGCCTCAGTTGCCTTCCAGCGCCGTCTTCAGCCGCTCCAGCGTGGTCCTTATGTTGCGTGCCTGGAACTCGGCGAAGGTGTGCCCCCGGGTCGCGATCCGGTCGAAGGCGTTGGCCAGGAAATCCGGCCATGCGCGCCGGTTGTCGGTCCAGGTCTCGGTGACGCGCGTGGCGCCGTCGACCGGTTCGAAGCGGTACTCCCAGGTGGCTATCGCCCCGGGCAGCCGCGGCCGCCGCGCACCGATCGCGTGGACCCGGAAGGCGAAGCGCTCCCCGGGCTCGGCGGCCGTCACCGTGCACTTCGTCGTCCAGCGCAGCGGGCCGCGCTTGTTGCGGCCTTCGAAGACCATGCCGACGTACGCCTCGCGGTGTTCCCCGACGACGGTCGCGCCCGTGTTCTCCGGGCTCCACCGCCCCATCGCCGTGGGGTCGCTGAGCTGCTCGTACACCGCCGACGGGGCGAGGGCGATCACGATGCTGTCCGAGACGGACATGGTGCGGGACATGAGGCGGCTCCTTCTCCACGGCCGTCCTGGACACATGCCGGGAGCCGGTGGGGCCGTGGAGCCGACGCCCCGGAGGCATACCCTACTCACCGGTAGCGTCGGAGCCCACGGTTCTGCGGGTCAGGCCGGAAGCGTGCTGGATCTCGTCCGCCCGGTCCGCCGGAGTCCGCAGGGGCCAGGAGCTCAGGCGCGCCACTCCGCAGTGCGCTCCGGAGACGCCTCGGCGAGCGCCTTGACGATGGTGGCCACATCCCCCTGGTTGCCGTACACCGGTGTGCCGGGCTGCTGGCGCCACGAGTCGTCCAGGCCCCCGGCGTCCACGGTGTCGAAACCGAGTTCGTCGATGAGGTCCCGCACAGTCTGCTTGGCCGCCGGGTCGTCACCCGCGACGGGCAGCGCCTGACGGCCGGGAGTGCCCTGGGGGTGGCCCCGGTCGAGGATGTCCTGCGCATACGTCCCGTTGAACGCCTTGATGACGGGGTGCCCGATCTGCTGCTCGGTCCAGCGGCTCTCCGGCAGCCCGTCCTCGATGGCGCTGATGCGGCCGTCGCGCTGCTGCGGGTAGTAGTTGCCGGTGTCGATGACCACCACGCCGGGTGCCGCTCCGTCGAGGATGTCCTTCGGAAGGGCCGGGACGGCCTTGAGCGGAACGGTCACGACGACGATCTCCGCGTCCCGCGCTGCCTCGCTCGCGGTGGCGGGGTGGGCGCCCGTCTCGCCGGCCAGGCCCGTGAGCGTCTCAGGGCCGCGGGAGTTCGCGACGGAGACCTCGTGCCCGAGGGCTGTGAGCCGGCGGGTCAGGTTGCCGCCGATGTTGCCCGCTCCGATGATGCCGATCTTCATGGCTACGACCTTCCGATGCAGAGACGCGTGATGTGATCAAGTCCCGTTCGATCACCAACTGTGCGCAGCCGGAGACTATTCCGATGGCGGCGGATCGGTTCTTCTACCTCTCGGCGGATGGGAGGTCAGCAGCCCGGGCACGTAGGAGAGAACATCCGGAACCTTTTACCCCGCTTGCCGGAACCTCTCACCCCCACTTGGAGGTGGCGCCCCATGCTGATCGGCGTCGACGTCAGCGCTTACCAGACGTCCTTCGACACGGACGGTCTCGACTTCGTCTTCATCAAGGCCACCGAAGGCCGTTCCTACGTCAATCCACGTCTCGCGGGCCAGACCGAGCGTGCGCGAGAGGCCGGCTGCGTGGTCGGTTTCTACCACTTCCTCTGGCCGGGAGACGCCACCGACCAGGCGAAGTACTTCGTGAGCAAGGCTCCGGAGCGGGCCGGCGACCTGCTCGCCGTCGACTGGGAACACACCGGCGAGGGCACGCGCCCCGACAACGCCGACAAGGACCGCTTCCTCCGCACGGTGAAGCAACTGCGCCCCGGTCATCGCGTCCTGCTGTACTGCAACCGTCACTTCTGGCTCAACCACGACACGACCTCGTACGCGGGCGACGGACTGTGGATCGCCGACTACGTCACCGCGGGCAGACCCCGCATCAAGGCGCCCTGGCGCGTCCACCAGTACACCGACCACCCACTGGACAAGGACGTCGCGGATTTCCCTTCGCGGCAGGCCATGCGCGAGTGGGCCGGCGGGTAGCGTCGCGGCACGCCGGCCCACACGCGCATGGCCCCTTGGTAACGGTCCGGGCGGGTACACGCGTCCGGCGCGGTCCCGGCCCCCGCCGG